>JBBKWZ010000192.1:0-19209 GCA_037969195.1 Rubricoccaceae bacterium
GCCTTTAGAGCTGTGGGAGATGCCGCTGGCCCTTATGGATGCCACGCTGTTCTCTCATCGCAATCTTTCACCGAATCAAGCCATTCGGCAGATACGAGATGTCCTTGACGCTGCGAAGCGAGTTCGAGGCTGTGCCGTACTCCTCTGGCATAACACAGTCTATGACGAAGTGAACTTCCCTGGTCAAGCGGCGGTCTTCGAGGCAACGCTGGATGAGGCCATCGAAGGTGGCGCGTTCGTCGGTAGCCTGTCGGATGTGTTTCACCAATACGGAGTGTTGGGAAACGCACACCCAACGCCCAGCGATCTCCCGGTCAATTCTTGAGCACGACGAACTAAACCGCGGAATCCTATCGCCCACCCGTCGAAATCGGCTCTCATAGTTTTTGCGAAGGCCCCTGTGCCCGGGCAGGTGAAGACACGCCTTTGCCCACCACTTACAGAACAAGAAGCTGCCGATCTCTACGAGGCCTTTTTGTCGGACGCTCTGGAGTCCTACTCTTGCCAGAACGCGTTCGGTTTTGCCGAACCGGTGGCTTTGCGGTTGTATGTCGTTGGGACGGAGAAGCTGCCTAGGGGTTTGGTGCCGGAGCGCATCACAATCCATGAGCAAAAAGGGGAAGGGCTGGGCTCCCGCATGCTGAGAGCTTTTGTGGAGACGTTTGCAGCGGGCTTCGAACGGATCGTGATCCTGGGAACCGACCACCCGACTTTGCCGCTCGAGTTCGTGGGAGAAGCCTTCCGGGCATTGGAGGCCCCGTTCACGGTCGTCCTCGGCCCGAGTGAAGATGGTGGCTTCTATCTATTAGGCTCAAACGAATTGTACCCATCGCTTTTCGACATGGCCTACAGCCATTCCGCAGTTTTTCAGGATACGCTGGCACGCGTTGTAGCTGAGGGTGCACGTCCCGTCGTATTACCGGCGTGGTTCGACGTAGATGATGAGACGGGACTTGGGCGGCTTCTTCGAGATTGGAGAAAGGGGGCGCAATTGCGGGGGCGCACCGAGTCTGCACTAAAAGCCCTTTTGGCGGCCTACCCGAACTTGTTATAGCTTCCGGGCTCCACAGCGCACACACGCACCACCAAGTTCATGTCCTCTGACGCAGCAAAGACAACGGGCGCCTCTCGTCCGGGCTCTTCATTAGCAACGGGCGGCGGAGCTTTGACGACGCTCGAGCAGTTCATCATTGAGCGGCAGGTTGACACGCCGGGATCAACGGGACAGTTTTCGCGGTTGCTTCGCGACCTCTCTCTCGCAGCGAAGATTGTTGATCGCGATGTGCGTAAGGCCGGCCTGGTGGACATTTTCGGGGATTCGGGCGAAATAAACATCCAAGGCGAAATCCAGAAGAAACTGGATGTCCTGGCACACGATGAGTTCGTCCGCGCCCTCCGCCGAGGCGGTGAAGTATGCCTCATCGGATCTGAGGAACACGACGAAGCCATTCCGATCAGAATCGAAGATTGCCAAGGGAAATACATCGTTCTTTTCGATCCCCTTGACGGCTCGTCCAACGTCGACGTGAACGTATCCATCGGCACGATCTTTTCGATCTACAAAGTGCCAAACGATCACGAAGGCGAGGTGACGGTTAACGACGCGCTTCAGCCGGGTCGAAATCAGGTGGCGGCGGGCTACGTCGTGTATGGGTCTTCGACGATGCTTGTCTACACGACGGGCAAGGGCGTGAACGGATTTACCCTTGATCCCTCAATCGGTGAATTCCTGCTTTCGCATCCAAACATCCGGACGCCCGAGCACGGCATCATGTACTCGATAAACGAAGGCAACTACAATTCTTGGGACGACGGGCTAAAACGTTACATCAAATGGATGCAGGTGGAGGACACAAACTCGACCCCTCCTCGACCATACACGACTCGGTACATCGGTTCATTCGTCGCTGACTTCCATCGCAATCTCATGAAGGGCGGTATCTACATCTATCCCGCCAACACACGCAATCCGAACGGCAAACTCCGATTGATGTATGAAGCGAACCCGATGGCTTTTATCGTGGAACAGGCCGGCGGACGGGCTTCAACCGGCACTGGTCGGATTATGGATATCAACCCCACAACGCTGCACCAGCGCACACCCATCTACATTGGCAGTGCGAGTATGGTTAACATGGTGGATGCCTTCCTGAAAGGCGATTTCGGGCACTCCAGAGAGAACGGCGTCGGATAGCGCCCGATGGGGAAGGCGGGTACGGTTGTTGAAATGCCTGCTCATCGTGGATCTGAGATGCGAAGTGATCACTGTCGTAGCAAATTCCTACCTTGTGGTTTGTTTGTTCGACTACTTGAGTTCCAATGCGTCGCCGAATCCTGATTACGTGCTCCGTACTACTATTTGGAGCGACAGCCTTCACGCTCATCAACTCAAGACCTGGGCAGCAGGCCAACGACGAAGAGCGCGAACCTGGGGCAATGGAGCCGACCGACTGGTTCTATCAACAGCGTGCGTTTCCTGTAGGTGAGATCAATTATGAAGCGGTAGGCGAAGCCCATAGGCATGCTGGGCAAATGCGTGAGGAAGCGGCGGCTCGTGGTGGTGGCTTGTGGACGTTCGCCGGACCAACCAACATCGGTGGGAGGGTTACTGCGATAGCTGCGCAGGATTTCTCGACGTTCTACGTTGGAACAGGCTCAGGCGGTCTGTTTAAGACAACCAACGGAGGTGCTTCCTTTTCGCCGCTCGGCGATGACGTGCTGAGTCTTTCCATCGGTGACGTTGTTCTCGACCCAAGCGATATGCAAACGATTTACGTAGGTACTGGCGAAGCGAACGGTGGCGGCGGTTCGTTGACCTATGGCGGGCAAGGTGTCTTTCAATCCACTGACGGTGGTACGTCATGGTCCTCGCTCGGTTTGGAGGAGACAGGGACCATTGGCCGCGTCGTGGTACATCCGACCGATCCAAACACGATTTGGGTCGCGGCTTCCGGGAAACTGTTCGCCAACGATGCCAATCGTGGAGTCTATCGTTCCACAAACGGAGGGACGTCATGGACAAAACCGCTCTTTGTCAATGACTCAACAGGCGTGATCGACGTTGCCGTAAATTCGCGAAGCCCCGACACGCTCTACGCTGCTTCCTGGGAGCGCCGCCGGCGCGCCAACGACCGCAATTACGGTGGACCTGGCTCAGGCATCCATCGCTCCACTGATGGGGGTGCGACATGGAGTGAGCTCACCGCAGGTCTCCCATCCGATGGAAACGTCGGGCGTATTGGCCTTGCCGTCGCCGCTTCACGGCCGAACGTGGTTTATGCGATTTACACGGATGAAATTGGCAACACGCGCACAGTCTATCGTTCTGAGAATGGCGGCGACTCCTGGGCCGCCGCTGGGGCTCCACCAGGCGTCTCGTTCGGATGGTGGTTCGGACAGCTCAGGGTTGATCCTTTGAATGAGGACATTGTGTATGCGCCGTGGCTGGATCTGTACAAATCGACGAATGGCGGTACCAGCTGGTCCTATTCCTCTAGTGGAATGCATGTGGATCACCATGCCCTCTGGATCGATCCGGCGAATACCAATCAACTCATTGCGGGAAACGATGGAGGTCTCTATCGCTCCACGAATGGAGGATCGAGTTGGACCAAGGCAACCGGCGGATTTCCGGTAACGCAGTTCTACACGGTCGAGATCGACGAAACGATTCCAGGACGCCTCTATGGAGGCACACAGGACAACGGAACCAATAGGACGCTGACCGGCGCGGATAATGACTGGCACAGCATTTATGGAGGGGACGGTTTCTATGCCCTAGTCGATCCGTCCAACAACCAATTTGTTTACGCCGAAAGCCAGTACGGTAATCTAGGTCGATCAACCAATGGCGGCTCGTCGTTTGTGAATGCTACGAGCGGTATCTCGGGCCGGAAGAACTGGAATACTCCGGTTGTCTTTGATCCGACTGATCCGACGATCCTGTACTATGGCGCGAACGCCGTTTATCGTTCCACGAACCGTGCGGCCAGTTGGTCGTCCATTTCACCAGACCTGACGGACGGCCCCGGCAACGGCAATCTGGTATTCGGAACGGTTACTACGATTGATGTCGCACCGAGCGATCCGAACACCATTTGGGCCGGGACGGACGATGGTCATGTCTGGGTGACGGAGAACGGTGGAACGTCGTGGTCTGACGTGAGCGCGGGTTTGTCGGGACGATGGGTAACGCGGGTCACCGTCCATCCAACGCAGCCGCAAACGGCCTACGTAACCCAGTCGGGTTACCGTTGGGATGACACGCTCTCACACGTATTTCGTACGGATGATGCCGGCACGACATGGGTTGATCGCTCGGGCAATCTTCCCGATGCTCCGATGAATGACCTGCTCTTCGATCCGTCCAATGCCGACCGGCTCTATGTGGCTTCAGATGTCGGCGTCTTCTTTTCGGATAATGCCGGAGTGAGTTGGAATGCAATGGGTGCGAATCTTCCGTCCGCGCCTGTGCTCGATATCGACCTGCATCATCCAACGCGCACGCTGGTCGCGGCAACGTTTGGCCGGTCGATGTACAGTTTCGACCTATCAGCTATTCCTACGTCCACGGACCAAGTTGCAGATGCGCAACCAGTTTCACTATCGGTTTTCCCGAATCCTGTTCGAACGTCGGCAACGATTCGATACACGCTTGGTCGCCGATCGAACGTCCTCCTCGAAGTTTTTGACGGTCAAGGTCGGCTCGTAGACACAATGGATCAATCAAGCGGTACCATTGGCACCCACTCACTTGCGTTGAACGCCGCTCGTCTTTCGGCGGGAACCTACATCGTTCGCCTTTCGACAGGCTCTGAAGTAGAAGTAGCGCGATTCACGCTGATTCGATAGAAAACATCGCCGCGAATCTGCGCTGACTGAGGTCCAGGCCTAGAACTGGACCATAACGCCACCAAATAACGTTTCCTGGCTGTTTCCGTCGAATGTAGAACACCGGAAGCGAGCGAATGGGTTGATGGAGCCCATGTTCAACATTGCCCCGGCGAGAATATTCCAGCCGGTGTTGCTGACGCTGTCGCCACCCCCTTCGGGTGAGAAGCGCTGCCACGCGATCCCACCGCCCACCGTGGCCTCAACCTGACCGATATCGTACTTCGGTGTAAAATTAAGGTCCGCCTGAATGACACTGCCGTTATCGTCTAACTGCGTCTCAATATCAACCCAGGCTCCGCCGCGGATTGGCCCGACTTGGCCGAGCCCGTCGACATCAAGGCCGAGGCCAATCATCGGATTCTCAAACTCGATATTGTAACCGACATAGCCTGCAAAGCTGACGTCTAGTTGAGCGTATGCAGCATTCGACAGAAAAGGAATCGCAAGCAAGAAGGGGAGTATCGATCGTGTCATGGTATGGGTGGGTTGGTTCCTAAGATGGCAAGAGCCGATACAAATGTAAGTCAGCTATACGTAATGGTGTAAATCGGGGGTTTGCCCCCGACTTCACAGCCGTTTCGGCGTAAAAAAAAGGGCCACCCCATGTGGAGCCGCCCCTTTCTGTTGATTTTCGAAATTGATCTAGAAACGATAGCCCACGGCAAATCGCCCACTACTGACATCACCCAAGCCAAGAGTGAACTCGGCAAACAGGTTTCCCAAGATGGCCCCCGCGCCTAGGCCCGCTCCTACTTCGGTATTTGTCACTGATGGATCTGGGGTGCTATTTGTAACGCGCTCAACGATAACCCCAGCTTTCGCGTACGGCGTCACTGGAACGGTCGGTGCAGCAATTCGGACTACCGCATCTCCGTTAAATCGGATGAGGCTGAGATTGTCGCCAATAAATGTCGTCTCGGCTGAGACTCGCCCCTTAACTGCCACAGGAAGGAGACTAGGAGTAACCGGTACTTCGACGCCAAGACCGACCAGTGGCCCATCGCCTCCCCCGTCGCGCCCAAGATCATATCCTATGTAAGGGAAGAAGCTAAACTGGGCCTGAACAGTTGGTGCGACGCAAAAGCAAATTGCGAAAAGCAAGAATAGAGATGTGCGCATGGCGGAATCTGGAAAGTGTCGGGGGACGGAAAACCACGCCGGAGCGGTGGCCTAACCAAAGATACTTGATGGGAAAGGTTTTTCTACCTTGCTGGCGAAATGGTCGGTGCACGCGATCTTCAAGCATCAGCCATCATTTCAGCAAAATCTATTACGCGTGATTCGTTCTGACACGAAAAACTCTGTTCTCACCCTCACGCTCGACCGCCCTGAAAAGCGGAACGCCCTCAGCGCAGAGCTTGTCACCGAGTTGAAGGCGGCATTCACAGATGCCGCCACGAACGAATCCATCCGCGCCATCGTGCTAACAGGAGAGGGAAGGGTGTTCTCGGCGGGGGCGGATCTCGCGGCTCTTCAAGCCCTTCAGACTGCAACGGACGAGCAAAACCTAGCCGATTCTCGCCACCTCGCCGAGCTTTTTGAGATGATTGCACGGCATCCGAAGCCGATCATCGCGAGAGTTAATGGGCACGCCATTGCTGGCGGATGCGGACTCGCCGCCGTTTGTGACTTCACCATCGTTGCCGACACAGCGAAACTGGGGTTCACAGAAACGCGAATTGGTTTCGTGCCAGCTATCGTTGCTGTTTTTGTTTTGCGGAAGCTGGGGGAGGCCGCTGCACGAGATCTCTTCTTACGCGGTCATTTGATCGACGCAACAGAGGCCCAGCGGATCGGCTTGATTACCCGCGCCATTCCCATCGAACAACTGGATGCTGCGGTAGACGACCTGGCCGCCGAACTTGTCCGCGAAACAAGTGGAAGTGCTATCGCTCTAACTAAAGAATTACTTGCCGAGTTACCCGGAATGGGTCTTTCAGATGCGATCGACTACGCCGCGCGGTTCAATGCACGAGCGCGCGCGACCGAGGACTGCAAGGCTGGCGTCCAGGCATTTCTGGACAAATCCGACCCGCCCTGGCGAAAGAATGATTGAGAGAGAAGCGAAGAGCGACATCGCGGTATTTTGCAACCCCACAATTACTTCCCCATGGCTACCACTTATCGCGACGCTGGCGTAGATATCGACGCAGGTGAGGAAACCGTCCGCCGCATCAAAGAAACCGTCCGTGAGACGTTTACGCCGGGTGTGCTCGCCGACATCGGCTCATTCGGCGGGCTTTTCGCTTTGGATAACTCCGCGTACGATGAGCCCGTTCTCGTTTCCTCGATGGACGGCGTTGGTACGAAGCTGAAGGTTGCCGTCCGTGTTGGCCGACACGACACCGTGGGCGAGGATCTCGTCAACCACTGTGTCAATGACATTGCCGTTGGTGGAGCGCGACCGCTCTTTTTTCTGGATTACTACTCCACAGGTTCGCTCAAGCCCGAAATCGCCGAACAGATCATCCGCGGTTTCGCCCGGGGATGTATAGCTAACGGATGCGCACTGATTGGCGGCGAGACGGCCGAAATGCCCGACCTCTATCGGCCTGGAGATTATGATCTGGCAGGCTGCATCGTGGGCGTCGTAGAGAAGCGCGACATGATCACGGGAAAAAACATTCGGGAAGGCGACCTGTTGCTTGGTTTGCCGTCAACGGGGCTTCATACCAATGGTTATGCACTTGCTCGGAAGGTTCTTTTTGAACGGTACGTTGCTGCCGACACACCTGAAGAACTGGGCGGAGATTCTATCGCCGATGCACTACTCCGCGTCCACCGTTCCTACCTCGACCCAATTCAGGCGCTAATGGCAGAAGGCGTCGCGAGCGGCTTTGCGCACATAACAGGCGGCGGACTTGAGGGAAACACGCGGCGTATCGTGCCGGAAGGCCTTCGCGCGGCGATCGATTGGAATTCCTGGAGTCGTCCCGCGTTATTCAAACTCATTCAAGACGTGGGCGAGGTACCGGAAGACGACATGCGCCGCACGTTCAATCTCGGAATCGGGTTGGTCGTCGTTGTCTCGCATGAAAACAGATCGCGAGCCCTCACCGTACTGGGCGCTCTTGGAACTCCGGCGATGCAGATCGGCGTCGTCGAGAAGGCATAGAAGGATCCTCCGGCCACCATCGCCGTAGCTTGAAACATGGACCAACCAACTGCATTTCCAAACGGGCAGTCCTCCCTGAACCGCATTGCGGTGCTTGGCGCGGGAAGTTGGGGTACGGCTCTCGCATTTAGCCTGGCTGCCCATGGTGGTCACGACGTGAGCTTGTGGGCTCGGCGCGAAGAGCAGGCGCACGAAATCCGCACGACGCGCCGGAACGACAGATATTTGCCAGGCATCGCGCTCCCGGAAAATGTCCAGGTAACGAGCAATATCAACGATGCTGTCCATGATGCGTGGCTCTGGGTGGTTGCGGTTCCTAGCCAATTCGTTCGAAACGTCGCGGGAGAGTTAGCAGACAAGGTGTCGAGCGAAATCACTGTTGTTTCGGTAGCGAAAGGCATCGAGAACGGAACATTGATGACGACGACAGAGGTGCTCCGTGATGTCCTTCCTTCAGAGGACCGAAACCAGATTGGTGTGCTTTACGGGCCAAGTCACGCAGAAGAAGTTGCCGCCGCAAAGCCGACGTCCGTGGTCGTTGCTTTTCCAGATTTAGCGGCAGCCGAGCGCGTTCAGGAGGCCTTCCTTACGCGGACCCTTCGCGTTTACGTGAACACAGATTTACGAGGCGTTGAGATCGGCGGCTCCGTAAAAAATGTCATGGCACTTGCCGCTGGTATCGGGGATGGCATGGGCCTCGGCGACAACGCAAAGGCCGGGCTGGTGACGCGGGGATTGGCAGAGATCAAGCGGCTTGGTTGTGCGATGGGGGCTGATCCTCAAACTTTCTCAGGCCTCGCAGGTATGGGCGACCTGATCGTGACGTGTTTCTCGCAGCACAGTCGCAACCGTCGGTTCGGGGAAATGATTGGCGAGGGCCGCAGCCCTGAAGAGGCAGAAGCTGCGATGACCATGGTTGTGGAGGGCGTCCGAACGACCAAATCGGTTCGGATGCTCGCGCAGAAATATGGTGTTGAGATGCCAATAACAGAAGCGATATTCGCGATTCTGTTCGAAGGCCTCGACGTACACGAAGCCGCACGTGACTTGTTGGCCCGCGATCCCAAAGCGGAGGACATCAACGCGTCCGTCCGAGCGTAGCGGAAACACCGTTCGTATCCTTCTGCATCGAATTCTCCGGCACGATGAACGTTGACGATCTAAAGCGCCTGGTCGCACTCGGCGAAGGGGCCCACCTAGAATTCAAGCACCGAATTCCCCGCTCCGATCGGATCGCCAAAGAGGTGATCGCATTGGCCAACACAAAGGGCGGCAGGGTGTTGGTCGGCGTCGATGACGACGGCTCAATCGTCGGAGTTAAAGATGCGCATGAGGAGTTGTTCGCCCTTCAGGAAGCCCTGGACTCACATTGCGAGCCGCCCGTATCCCTCAACATTGAAGGTGTACGGATTTCTCGTCGTCGCGAAGTGTTGGTTGTTGATGTACCAAGAAGCGCAGCGAAACCTCATTTTCTAATTCAGGACGCACGCACCGGCTCGCAGACGAACGGAAAGAAGGCGTACGTCCGCATTGGCGCAGACAGCGTTGAGGCGAGCCGCGAGGCAGTAATCCTGATGAAGGCCGAGCGGAGCCCGCGCGATACCCGATTTTCATTTGGCGAAGCCGAGCAGAAGTTGATGGCATACCTCGAGCGGTACGAACGGATTACTGTCCGGGAATACGCTCGCCTTGCTGGCGTCCCGGGGAAACGGGCGTCGCACACGCTCGTGTTGATGGCTCGAGCGGAGGTATTGCGGTTGCACTCCGATCCACAGGAGGACTACTTCACGGTGGCGTACGAACGGATGCGCGCTTAGCGAGTCGATCTCGCATCACTCCGGTCGCGTACTTTCTGCACCCAAGCCACCTTGTCCGATTGTCGAGCTATGTCTTCCTCTGAGTCCCAGCGTAAAACGTCCAGTGGAATTGAGGTCGATCCCCTTTACTGCTTGGAGGACGATCGAGAGAACCTCGACGAGAGGCTGGGGGAGCCCGGGACATTTCCTTTTACCCGTGGCATATATCCGGCGATGTATCGTGAGCGATTGTGGACGATGCGCCAGTATGCCGGCTTTTCAACGGCGGAGGCGTCTAACGAGCGCTATCACCATCTGTTGAATGAAGGTGCGCGTGGGCTATCCGTTGCTTTCGATCTTCCCACGCAGATCGGCTACGACGCCGACGACCCGATGTCCGAAGGCGAAGTTGGAAAAGTAGGCGTATCAATTTGTTCAATTGAAGACATGCGGCGCTTATTCGCTGGCATCGAACTCGCTCCCATCACCACTTCAATGACCATTAACGCCACCGCGCCTGTTCTTCTGGCGCTCTACGTGGCAGTCGCGAAAGAGCAGGGCGCAGACTTGAGGAAACTGGGCGGCACCATCCAGAATGACATCCTTAAGGAGTACGCTGCCCGCGGGACGTACATCTACCCGCCGCGACCATCCATGCGCTACATCACGGATGTTTTCGCGTGGTGCGCCAAAGAACTGCCGCGCTGGAATACGATTTCGATCTCCGGCTATCACATCCGCGAAGCGGGAGCGACTGCGGCACAGGAACTGGCGTTTACACTAGCCAACGGGACAGCGTATGTCCAGGCGGCGTTGGACGCGGGGCTTGACGTGAACGTATTCGGCCAACGGCTTTCCTTCTTTTTCAACGCGCACAATAACCTGTTCGAAGAGGTCGCTAAGTTTAGGGCGGCCAGGGCGTTATGGGCCCGCACGATGAAGGAGCGCTTCGGGGCGACCGAGCCAAAAGCCATGATGCTGCGGTTCCATACGCAGACAGGCGGCTCAACCCTTACCGCACAACAACCCATGAACAACGTCGCACGGGTCACCCTTCAGGCGCTCGGCGCTGTGCTCGGTGGGACCCAAAGCCTGCACACGAACGGGTTCGATGAAGCAGTCTCGTTACCAAGTGAGGCGGCTGCGACGCTCGCCCTTCGAACGCAGCAGATTATCGCGAACGAATCGGGCGTTGTTGATACCGTAGATCCGCTAGCAGGAAGCTTTTACGTAGAGCGACTTACACTAGAAATGGAAAAAGAGGCCGAGCGACTCATAGCAAAGATCGACGAGATGGGAGGAGCAGTTGCAGCCATTGAAGAAGGTTTTTATCAGGATGCGATCGGGCAGTCCGCATACGCGGCGCAACTTGCAGTAGAGTCAGGCGAAGCCATCGTCGTCGGCGTGAACAAATATGAATCGGATGAGCCGGACGTGCACGTTGAAACCATGAAAGTTTCGGAGGCGATTCGTCAACAGCAGTCGGAACGACTTGCAGATCTCCGCAGTCGCCGTGATGAATCCGAGTGGTTAACTGCCATGGACGCCATCGAATCTGCAGCCCGATCTGATCAGAACCTGATGCCGCACGTCCTTCTCGCCGTGGAGCGCGATGCGACGGTAGGAGAGATCGCACACCGGCTGCGTTCCGTTTGGGGCGAGCACAAGGGGTGAGCGCGCCTCAGCTTCGCGCCGGATATGCCTACGCTGGATGGCTGGAGGTCTACGAAATAGTCTATCCCGCGCGATAACCCTCCACAAGCCTGTAGACAGCAATCCCGAAAGCAACAGATACGTTTAGCGAATCTTTAATACCGTATTGAGGCAGGGCAAGAACCACTTCTGCCACTTTGATCAGGGCAGGGTCAATTCCGTTGACTTCGTTTCCGACGATCAAGGCCATCGGAAAGTGCTCCACGCAAACGTCGTCCACACCGATCGCCGAATCGGTTCTTTCGAGCGCGGCTATCCTGATGCCGTCGTCCTTCAGTCGATTGATCAAGTCGAGCGGATCGGGATGATGGCTCCACGAGACAGCATTTTCGGCACCGAGCGCTGTTTTTCGGACACCGCGGTGCTCAGGTGTGGCCGAAAATCCAGTCAGGTACACGTGCGAAAGTCCAGCGGAATCAGCGGTCCGAAAGATGGATCCCACGTTATGGGCTGAACGAATGTTGTGAGCGATGACGGAGATGGGGTGAGAAGGCACGAATTGGTTCGGGACGTTTGGGATGCGTTGGTTCGCGTATGTTACGGGCCGGCATCGTGAGATTCCGCGCGCGGCTCGTTGAAGGCCGTTGTCCGTCATCTGAAAACCGCACCTCCGCCAGCATGTCTCTTTCCGCCCGTCTCTTTCCTGCCTTTCTGGGTGTACTTCTCCTGCTGCCTGGCTGCTCAGCAATCCAGCAGTTCACCGCTCTGAGCCTTGTCGATTTCAACGTAAACCGGGTAGGAGACGGCCTTTTGGCGGGCATCGATCTTAATCGTGTTCGCTCATACAACGACCTGAACCCACTCGACGCAGCCCGTCTCATTTCGGCCGCCTCACGCGGCGAGATGCCACTCGGATTCACCCTCCATTTGGATGCGTCCAATCCTTCTTCCAACAGTACGGCGGCACGGCTCGTTCAGCTAGACTGGACTATGTTTATCGACGACACGGAAACAGTGAGTGGCATTTTCAACGATAATCGACTTATCAACCCCGGCGAGACTGCAGACATCCCGATCAGCATGGAACTGGATCTTGTTCGGTTTTTTGGCTCCAATGCTAGGGATATCATTGACCTCGCGCTGAACCTCGCCGGCGCCGGAGGCAATCCTGCGCGCGTTTCATTACGAGCCCGCCCAACGGTGAATACGGCGATTGGTCCGATCTCCTACCCGGGATACATAACGATCTCACATACAGTCGGGCGTTAGTCTAAGGGTTGCCACGTAAGCAGAACATTCACGGCGCATATCCTTGTAGAAACGCATGGTTGCCGGTATTTTCGCAGGCTCCTCAAGCACCAAGTCTGCGTGATCGTAGCCATTGATGGTCCGGCTGGATCCGGCAAAAGCACAACGGCACGGCGCGTCGCCGAGCGAATGGGGTGGCTCTATCTCGATACAGGGGCAATGTACCGCGCTGTCGGTCTCGCCTTCGTCGATGCCGGCCAACCCTTTAGCAGCGAAGCCGCCGCCGAGCTTATGCCGCGCATCAGCATTGATCTCAATCCTACACCAACCGGGCTCCACATTCTCCTCAACGGGGCGGATGTGACTGCCCGGATACGAACACCGGAAGCTGGTTTAGCTGCCAGCGAATCAGCCGTTTTCGGCGAGGTTCGCGATCGTCTAGTTGAGACCCAGCGCCGCATTGGTCGGCGCGAGGTTGACGCTGGCGGAGGCGTTGTGTTAGAGGGGCGTGACATCGGCACCGTGGTTTTCCCCGATGCCGATGTCAAGATTTTCATGATTGCCGAACTCGCTTCGCGCGCGCGCCGCCGCTACGACGAGCTCAAAGCCCGCACAAACGGGAAAACGCCTTCATTGGACGTGATCTCAGATGAGCTGGCTGAGCGAGACCGTCGCGATGCAGAACGTGCGCTTTCGCCGCTTCTCCCCGCTGAGGACGCTGTGTTGCTCGACACCACAGCACTTTCCGTAGATGAGCAGGTGGAGCACGTTCTCTCGATCATCGAGAAGCGCCGCAAAAACGCGCGCTAGTTCTTTCCAGCCCGCATTGCGACCTGAGAGACCGCAGGACGGGATATCCAGCCACTAAACCACACGATGCGACCGCACGCTCTCCATCCCATTTGGGACTGATGGTCCATCTTCCTTTCACTATGTCAGACGATATCCAGAACACAGAAAAACTCGAAACGGCACACGAAGCCGACGTCGAGGCAACCGAAACTATTGAAACTGCCGAGGCCGATGCGCCAGAAACCGAGATGGCAGTCGATGAAGTCATCGAATCGGAGGCAGCAGAATCCGAAGCGCCCGCGGTCGTAGATCTGGCAGACGAACCAGAAGCCCCTGCTGTCGAGGAGGCGCCTGTTGAAGAAACTCCCGCAGCTGATATACCCGTCGAGAGTGCTTCCGCTGGGGATGAGCCCCCGACTGAAGAGTCCGCAGCGCCATCCTCGGGTTCACGTCTCACCTCCGTAGACAGTGTAGAGTCGCTCCGTCAGGAGGGCCGCCTTGGCTATACAGGTGAGGTGATTGGCAAAATGATCTCCCTTGCTGAACTTGAGCAGATCGAGAAGGAAATGGCGGGGCATGCAGAAGTCCCGTCTGCCAGTGATGAGGAGTTACTCGAGCTCTACGAGTCGTCAATGACGGCCGTGACCGAGGGTGAGATTGTCGTCGGCCGCGTTGTGTCGAAGACAGAAAAAGAGATTGTTCTGGATATCGGATTCAAGAGCGATGGTGTTGTTGCCAAGAACGAGTTCGATCACGATCTGGAAATCGGAGAGGAAGTAGAGGTTTATCTCGAACGCCTTGAAGACCGTCGTGGACAGCTCATTCTGAGCAAGCTCCAGGCTGTGGACTTCATCCGCTGGCGCACAATCGAGGAAGCACACGAGAACGGAACCGTCGTCGAAGGCGAGATTATCCGACGCATCAAGGGTGGCATGATCGTCAACTTGCTCGGCGCGGAGGCCTTCCTGCCCGGTTCGCAGATCGACGTGCGTCCCGTGCGTGACTTCGACGCCTACCTTGGTAAGGTTATGGAGTTCAAGGTGGTGAAGACGAACCCGACGAACGGGAACGTGGTCATCAGCCACAAGGCGCTAATCGAGAAGGATCTCCTTGCGCAGCGCCAGTTAATTCTTGAATCGCTCGAAGTTGGACAGGTGCTGGAAGGACAGGTCAAGAACATTGTCAACTTCGGTGTCTTCATCGATCTCGGCGGCGTAGACGGCCTGCTCCACATTACTGACCTCTCATGGGGTCGTGTCGGCCATCCGAGCGAGGTCGTTGAGCTCGACGAGAAGCTTAACGTTGTCGTTTTGGATTACGACAAGGAGCGCCAGCGTATATCGCTGGGCTTCAAACAGCTCCAGGGACACCCTTGGGACAACATCAAGGAGCATTACACCGAGGGCCAGGAGGCCGAGGGTCGCGTCGTGTCCATCACGGACTATGGCGCATTTGTGGAACTCCAAAAGGGCATCGAAGGCCTCGTCCACATCTCTGAGATGAGCTGGACGGAGCACGTAAAGCACCCGACGCAAAAGGTTCAGCTTGGCCAGATGGTCAACGTGAAGCTGCTTAAGATCGACGAGGAGAGTAAAAAGATTTCCCTCGGTATGAAGCAGTTGGAGCCCGATCCGTGGGAAGGTATCCTCGCGCGCTTCCCGATCGGAACCGTGACGAAGGGTGTGGTTCGCAACCTCACGACGTTTGGCGCCTTTGTCGAGATCGAAGCAGGCATCGATGGCTTGGTTCACGTCTCGGACATGAGCTGGACGAAGCGCATCAAACACCCGAGCGAAATGGTCAAGAAAGGCCAGGAGCTCGACGTCATCGTGCTTGACATTGATGTAGCCCAACGCCGAATCTCGCTTGGCCACAAGCAGGTCTCTACCGACCCGTGGGCCGATTACGAGAGCGCGTTCCCCGAGGGATCGGTGGTTTCGGCGAAAGTCTCCGATATCAACGACGGCGGTGTCGTCGTGGAATTAGCTCATGGGGATGCTGAAGGCTTTGTGCCAGCGAGCCACCTAAGCCGTTCCGGGACACCGGCTGACGCGTACGAAGTAGGCGAGGAGCTCGAAATAACGGTTCTTCGAATTGACAAAGACGATCGCGTGATTGTTCTGAGCGAGACCGCCAAAGCTGATGCAGCCGCACGGGCCGCTGATAGCGCCGAACGATCCGAGAAGTCGAAAGCGCGCAAGGAAGAGCGCAGCTCGATTGACAAGTTCAACCGGCAGTCATCCGGTCCTGCTACACTCGGCGAATTGACGGGACTTGCAGCGTTGAAGGAGCAGATGGAGGAGGCGGAGGCGACTGCCGAAGCCACGCCTGAAGTAGAGGAGCCTGAAGTGGAGGCGGCTACGGAAGTTGTTGATGCGTCAGAAGAGGCCGTTGCGGTCGCGGAAGACGTTGCAACAACAGAAGAAGAGCCGGTTGCTGAGGCCGAGGCGGAAGTCGTTGAGAAGGTGGAAGAACCGAAGGCAGAGGCAGAGGTTGTCGAGGAGGTGGAAGAACCGGAGGCCGAAGCGGAGGCTGTCGAGGAGGTGGAAGAACCGGAGGCCGAAGTCGAGGTCGTAGAAGAGACGGAAGAAGCCGCATCAGATGACGACACGTCTAAGAAGAAGAAAGCCTAAACGGCTTTTAGCGCGATAATAGAGAGGGCGGCTCCGTTTGACGGGGCCGCCCTTTCTTGTTGAAGATTACAGGGGAACCCGCGCGCGTATACTTATCGAACGCAATCACTACAGCCCCGCAGACAATGGATAAGATTGACAAAACCGACGAGCAATGGCGCAAGGAACTCACGCCGGAGCAGTACCGAATCCTCCGTGAGAAGGGCACTGAACGCGCTTTCACGGGCACCTATTACGACATAAAGGATCAAGGCGTGTACATGTGCGCTGCCTGCGGTACGGCATTGTTTACGTCGGACGAAAAGTATGATTCGGGCTCAGGCTGGCCGAGCTTTTACGATGCGGTAGATAAGGGCAACATCACGCTGCACGAAGACCACACCCTGGGCATGAGCCGGGTGGAAATATCTTGCGCGAAGTGCAATGGGCATCTTGGGCATGTTTTCGAGGACGGCCCTCGCGACAAGACAGGCCTACGGTATTGCGTTAACTCCGCCTCACTTTTGCTCGATACGAAGATGCATCCAATCCAAGTGAAGGCGTCCGAGAAATCCTAAATTCGAGACCTACTGCGCCGACTTAGAAAAATGCCTCTTCTGCTTCAGGCCGCGTAAAAGCCCAGATCACATAGACACCAAGTGCGGTTCCGATTGGGATGCTGAAAAGGGCCAACGCTCCGAGGATCATTCCAAGAATCCTGCCCCAGGCGAATCGCTTCAGGATCGCATATCCTGCGATCCAATACGGAATAGCAAACAGAATTAGGACAAAAGCGATAACGGCGCCAATCCCACCAACCAGGTATGCCTCCTCTGTGGCCATTTCTGTTGAAGGCACCTGGCTGATAAGTGAAAAGACGGCGCCGACAATAAGCGCCGCCGCCGCCAGCAATCCACCGTAGGCGAAGTTGAGGTAGGCGATGACGTTGAAGTGCTTTTCCATCTGGTCGTCCATGGCGATCGGTTGGATTGGTGGGGGAAAACGAGGGTACCCGCCAGGATTGCTCGGCGGGTGAACTAGTTTCCATTACGCAAGAAACCCGGCCGCGTTACACACGCAGCCGGGCTTCGATATTCTAGGCGTACTGGAAACTGCGGATGCAGCTCAGAAGCGCCAAGTTGTTACTTGAGCAGTGTAATTCTCTGCGACGCCATGGTGCCATTGCTACCGGCGAGGCGTACGACATACGTTCCACTTGTGAGCGAGCTTCCGTCAAGACGGAAAGACATCGTCTGATTTGCTTCAGGTGTGCCTTGGTAAATCGTAGCCACCTGACGCCCAAGGACGTCGTGAACCGTCACGGAAACGGGCGAAGCATCGCGTACGGCGAATCTGATCGTCGCTTCCGGATTGAACGGGTTCGGGTAGGTTGGAAGTAGCACGAACTGGCCCGGAGTTTCAATCGATACTTCAACGCCGCCAAAGTATTCGAAGGCGCCATCGTAATCGATCTGCTTGAGGCGGAAGCTGTGCGTTCCTGGCGTAAGGTTGGTTACACCGAACGTATAGAGTTGCGCTTCCGTTGTCGTTCCGTGGCCATCCACGAAGCCAAGAACTTCATAGCCGGCTCCGCGATCCACCTGGACTTCAAACCCGGCATTATTCGTCTCGCTGGCCGTCGCCCATGTGAGGCTTAGCTCAGTTCCGTCCAGAACGCCGTTGAAAGAGACGAGCTCAACCGGAATGTTTTCGTTGTAAGTAGCTCGAACCATCCAGTTGCCGGGCAAGCCGAAACTGTCAATAGTGCCCCACTGTTCGTCTGCGGGGAACGTTGGCGTTGCCGGAACATCACCAGCCAGCCAGGTAGCTGCCCAAGAGCGAACCTGACTCGCGCCCTGGTCGATGGCAGCCGGGAAGTCATTGAATCCTTCAGATCCTGCGCGGTTGACTACACCAATCAGCACGTCCCCAGGAGTCGAATAGAAGACTGGTATGGCGAGCTCATAGCTGGAAAACGTCAGCTGGTCGTTGAACTGAACCGTTTCGCTAATCATGTCCAGCAATACGACTCCGGTTCCCGGATCTCCGTCTCCATCCGTGTCCTCGAAGAAATAGATATCGACAGGGTCGCCGACGTTCACCAAAGTCGCGCCGAACATCACTTCGACATCAGTGACTTCGAGAGGGTAATCAGCCGGCGGGGGTGTGAATCGGTTAAACCACATGAACTGACCTCCATCTCCAACTGAAGTCTCAGCGGTGCCATCGTCGACAATCAAATTTTGTACGGTAACGGGCTGTGCGAGGGAAGGCATCGCGACAGCAGCGAAAAGGATTGCGCAAAAAAGCCATCGGCTAGTAGCAGCGTTCATCATTTTACCTTTAGATCGGTGAGTAAGAATCCTCCTTTCTGGAGGCGGGCGCATGATAGATACGTATCAGAGGGGAGAAACGCCAAGTACTTTTGTGGCCCAACCGCGGATGATCGATCGCTCCAGGAGTGCATTTGTCGAACGTTTTTAGCAGCGATCTACTCTGAAAGTGGAGAAGACTACGATGCCTGCACGCGATGACCCGCGAATGCGTCAACTCGCACTCACACAAAGAAGCCCGCCTGCGTTACACACGCAGCCGGGCTTCGATATTCTAGGCGTACTGGAAACTGCGGATGCAGCTCAGAAGCGCCAGCTTTTTACTTGAGGAGTGTAATCGTTTGCGACGCCATGGTGCCGTTGGCACCTGCAAGACGTACGACATACGTTCCGCTTGTCAGTGAGCTTCCGTCAAGACGGAAAGACATCGTCTGATTTGCTTCTGGTGTGCCCTGATAAATCGTAGCCACCTGACGCCCAAGGACGTCGTGAACCGTTACGGAAACAGGCGAAGCATCGCGTACGGCGAATCTGATCGTCGCTTCCGGATTGAACGGGTTCGGGTAGGTCGGAAGTAGCACGAACTGGCCCGGAGTTTCAATCGATACTTCAACGCCGCCATGGTACTCGAAGGCGCCATCGTAATCGATCTGCTTGAGGCGGAAGCTGTGCGTACCTGGTGTAAGGTTGCTTACACCGAAGGTATAGAGTTGTGCTTCCGTCGTCGTTCCGTGGCCATCCACGAAGCCAAGAGCTTCATAGCCGGC
>JBBKWZ010000193.1:0-25707 GCA_037969195.1 Rubricoccaceae bacterium
CAAGAAACCGTCACGATCCCAGCGATCATGTCAAGGTATCGCCGACCCTTCTCATCGAACACGTACTGCATGTGGCCCTCGACCAACATGAGCGGTTCCGAGTACAGCAAGAACAGCGATGGGTGGACGAACTTCTGGCGCTGCGCAAGCACCTCTTCACGCGACGGCCCGTCGTACGGTGCCGGTTGATGTTCGCAAGGCGGTATCCCCACGATGGATTCAACAGTGACTTCGGCCATGGTTTGTTCGATGTCTAAGCTTGAGTAGCAGCGTGCAAGGGGATGCTGAGCACTCCCAGCTTGTCATTCTGAGCGTAGTTCGTGCCCAACTCGTCGGGAGCCAACGTAGTCGAAGGATCTAGCACCTAACAAGCATCGAGCTAATCTCAGGCTAGATCCTTCGACTCGCTGGCGCTCGCTCAGGATGACAAGATGGGAGAAAGAATGTAATGGCCAACGCCCGGAGCGTGAAGGCTTCCTTCGCCCTCGGCTGGTTTCGTTTCAAAAGTTTGTCAGTCGAATGTCGACGGCTGTGACGCCCGGAATTCGGCGGGCGGAAACGCCCGCGTCAGGCCCCAGTGTACGAGCCCAGCCAGCAGCAGACTGACGAACCAAGCGTACGGATAGATCGCGTCAAAAATCGGCGCGACGTGAAATGAGCCGCCGGACGCCTGCGCCAGAAAGCCTGGGACGTTCGGAAGGATCCCGGCCAGCATGGCAACAATCGCCCGCCAGTTGAATCCGCTCCCGCCAAACGCATACTGCCCGTCTGTTCGGTAGAGGTCGTCAGTATCGAGGTTGGCGCGCCGCAGGATGAAATAGTCAACCAGCATGACACCAGCGATCGAGCCCAACAGCGCACTATAGCCGATCAGCCACGTAAAGATGTAGTTCGAGAGGTCGGTGTACAGTTTCCAGGGAAAAATCAGGATCCCAATCACGCCCGTAATCAGTCCTCCTCGTTTGAACGAGATGACGCGCGGCCACAGGTTAGAAAAGTCGTTGGCGGGGGAAACCACGTTGGCGGCAATGTTGGTTGAAAGCGTGGCGATCGTAAGCGCAAACAGTGCAAAACCGACGATCAGCTTACTGTCGAAGCGGCCCAGGAGCTGCACAGGGTCCCAGATAGCCTCGCCGAATACAAGCACTGTGGCGCTTGTCACCGCAATTCCGACGAACGAGTAAAGTGCCATGGTCGTTGGAAGCCCTATCGCCTGCCCCAGCATCTGATCTTTCTGAGATCGCGCGTAGCGGGTAAAGTCCGGGATGTTGAGCGAAAGGGTTGCCCAGAATCCAACCATCGCCGTCAGATTCGGCCAGAAAACGGCCCAGAAGTTGAAATCGCCAGAAAGGTCGCCCCGTACCGCGGCTACGGTCTCATCCGAGAGCACACGCCCGAACCCTCCACCTGCCGAAATGCCCCACCAAAGCAAACCAAGACCCACAAGCAGCAAAAACGGCGCTGCCAACGTCTCAAGCCATTTGATTGTGTCAATACCCGCGAGGATGACAGCGATGTTGATGGCCCAGAAGACGAGGAAGCAGGCAAGCTGGCCAAACGAGAGCCCAATAACCGGGATCAAATCAGCCGACCCGGCGGGCTCGAACCCAAAAAGAACGGAGCACAGGATATAAATGGCAGAGCCGCCGATCCATGCCTGAATACCAAACCAGCCGCAGGCGACGAGCGCGCGCATCAGCGCCGGGATGTTTGCACCGAGCGTCCCGAACGACGACCGAATGAGCACTGGAAACGGCACACCGTACTTGGTGCCCGCGTGGGCGTTAAGCATCATCGGCACCAGCACAATCAGATTGCCGAGCGTGATGGTTAGCAGCGCCTGTTCCCACGTCATCCCCTGCGAGATCAGCCCGGCCGCGAGCGTGTACGTTGGGATGCATACGGCCATGCCGACCCACAGCGCCGAGATATTCCACATCCCCCACGTTCGGCCCTCCATCGGGACGGGCGCGAGGTCCTCGTTGTAGAGGGGAGAATTTCGGATGTCAGAGTGCATTGTGCGCGTGGTTGGTCAGAACGAACGCGCAAGGCTGGCCTCTCGACAATGCTGATGTCATTGCGAGCGAAGCGAAGCAATCTCGCAGGGTTGCAGAAAAACCATGAGATTGCCGCGTCGCTTCGCTCCTCGCAATGACACCATTGGGTGTCCCCGGTTCAGGTTTCGAATTCACGGCCGTACCGTGGCCTCGTACGTCTCCGGCCGCCGGTCACGGTAGAACTGCCAAACATTACGAACCTCCTTGATCAGGTCGAGGTCGAGGTCGGCCACAAGCACGGCGTCTCCTTCGCGTGGGGCTTCAGCTACGATTTGCCCACGGGGATTGGCGAAGTACGATGTACCGTAAAACTCACCGATGTTCCAGGGACCTTCCATTCCCGGCCGGTTGATCGCGCCGACAAAATACATGTTCGCGCACGCCGCTGCAGGCTGTTCAAGCTTCCAGAGGTACTCACTCAGTCCGGCCACGGTCGCCGACGGATTGAAAACTATCTCTGCACCGTTCAGCCCCAGCTCCCTCCAACCCTCGGGGAAATGCCGGTCGTAGCAGATATACACGCCCACTTTCCCGACTGCCGTATCGAACACCGGGTAGCCCATGTTGCCGGGACGGAAGTAGAACTTTTCCCAGAAGCCGGGATCGCAGTGAGGGATATGGATTTTCCGAAACTTGCCCAGATACGAGCCATCGGCATCGATAACGGCGGCTGTGTTGTAGTAGACGCCGGTCAAGTCCTCCTCGTACATGGGCACGACGATCACCATGCTGTGCTTCTTCGCGAGGTCCTGCATTACTCGCGTCGTGGGGCCATCCGGGATTCGCTCCGTCAGCCCATACCATTTGGTTTCCTGCTCTGCCGCGAAGTACGGTCCGTTGAATAGCTCTTGCAGGCAGACGACCTGCGCGCCTTTTTCGGCCGCTTCCTCGATCAAACCCACATGCTTGTCGAGCATCGATTGCTTAATCGTTTCGATGGGACTTTCAGCGCTTTCGGAAAGCGTTGCCTGAATGAGCGCGGCGCGGACGATGCGGGGCATAGAAATCCTTTGGGCGAGTTGTTTAAAGTGGTGACTGCGGAATTTAGACAAACGAGCACGATATCTCGCCGATCATGCTGGCAAGTCGCACCCTACCTCAAACACAAAAGCCGAACCCCTAAAAGGAATTCGGCTGCTGCGCAAATGAAAGATTTTAGAGGAATGCTCCACATATCTACAGCTCCCCGTCCTCCCTCCACCTGAGAACCGTCAATTGGCCGGTCATGTCACTTCCGTAGATGTAGCCCGAAGGTGACGGAAGCGTAGCTCCCCAGTTTCCCCTCATCGAGACTTCGTCGTCCTTGGCGTAGGTGTCGTGGTGGCCCAACTCGACAGGATTCTCCATGTCTGAGATATCGAGGACATAAATGCCGGATGTGTAGTGAGCCACGACGGCACGGTCGCCCTTGACGAGCACGTTATGGGCAAGACGGCTAACGCCTAACCATTCACCGACGAGCGTCGGATTATCGTAGTCCGCGAGATCCCACACTTTGATGGATTTGTATGCGGTCTCTTCCGTCGTAAGCACGTAGCGCCCGTCATCTGTCGGCCAAATGTTGTGGACGTAGCCAGCGGCAGGAATCGTTACACGCGAAAGCAACACAGGGTTGGCCTTATCGGTCGTATCCCAGACTGTAAAGGTTGGCTGCCGGCCCTCTGCTACATAAACGATGTTGCCCCGCGCGTAGATATCGTGCACGTCGCCTACGGGAAGCGCACCGACAATCTCAGGAGAGGTTGGATTGGCCAGACTCACGATCTCTACTGCCGATCCGTTCGAGTTGAGCACGTACGCGTGGCCGGCTTCTGTATCGATCGATAAGTTGTGCGATGAAACGAGTTCGTCGTTCCCTCCGCGGTAGACGCCTACTTCAACGGCGCGCGCGGGCAGGCCGCTCAAGTCGATAATCTGTAGTCCTTCGCTGTGCCCGTAGGCTTCGCTGACCACGTACGCATAGTTTTGATATGTCTTGATGTCGCGCCAATACCAGTGTGCACGCTCGGTTGGACCAGGGACCCGCGCCACAACGTCTAGGGATGGCACGGCCACAATCGAAACGCCTTCGATATCACCCATGATGGCATACTCAGAGCCGTCGTCGGCTACGTAGCCCCACACATCCGAGCCGCCTGTCTCCAGCGTGTCTGAGAGGAAAGCTGGTAAGTCGACGGTGCCGATGAATTCCAGGTTCTGCGACTGCGCAGTAGTGAAAATCGTGGCCGCGAGAAGGCACAGGGCGATGAAATTGAAACGATGCATTGTTGGGCCTCAGTGGGGATGGTGGGCCATCAACATAAGGGCGAGCGAGTTTTCCTCAAACGAGAATATTCTGCCTCCCAAAACACTCCAGGCCCTACTCAATTGATCGCGAACAGTCCACGCGTGCTGAAGCGCTCGTGCTTTCCCCCAGATTTAGAAGTTTTCGGATGCTGATGATGGCCAATCCAAATCCGCCAAAAAGAGCGAGGAATGGCAACACGAGCGCTTCAAGCGGAAAGACTAACGCGAGGGTAATGAGTAGCAATTGGAAGCCAAGTCCCATCGTCGAGACCGACGTCATAAACCAGTTCGGCAGCGGTTCGGAGATGGTGTCGTCGCCTTCCATGGCCAAAATCAGACGGTCGAATGCGCCGTAGCAAAGCAAATACACACGGTGGAGGATCGCTACGATTCGCGGACTTTCGTACGGAAACGGCTGCGGCTGTTCGAATTCGTTGACGCGACTCGTAGTGTCGCCGCCCAATGAACGGCGCTGGTTCAGGTAGTAATAGTTGTAGACGGATCCCTGGAATTCCAGTGAGAAAAATGCCAGTACCGCAACCGCGACAGAGACATCTATTACCATGTAAAGCGAGGCGACGACACCGAGGTTGATCACGAAATCAAATACCGAGTCGAGATATCGTCCCGTATGTGATGGGCGTTCCCGAACGCGTGCCATTTCACCATCGGCCGCGTCGAGTACGTTCTTGAGCATTAGAAGCACTGCCGCCACCAAATAATGCCCCGCTAGGATGCAAGCGATGCTCGCCAGCCCAGCTACGAAAAACGCAAATGTGAGTTGGATGGATGTCACGCGCGTTGGACTCAGCGTCTCCACCACCCAGATCGCGATGGGGCGTGCGTAATCGGACAGATCAAGAAAGCGATTGCCCTCGGGCAGCTTGGACATTCCGTCTTAGTCTTTTTGGATGGGAGGGTGCGTCCGAAAATTAAACCGCCTCCGCGTCTTGACGACCCGGAGGCGGCTGAAAAACCCGTCAGGGACTGCCGATCAAGAACCGTATTTCACTGAGCAACCGTACGGCTGCGTTGTCGCTGGCGAGACAGCATTGCCCGCCATCGCAGCGTCCAATGCATTCGCAACGTAAGGTGTCGCAGTAGCAAGCGTGGCAGGATCGGGCGATGGGCGATCATCAATCGCACCGTTATAGACGATCTCACCTGCCGGATTAATCACAAACATGTGCGGCGTGGTTCGCGCCCCATAGGCATGGCCGACCGTTCCCGAGGCATCAATCAAGACAGCCGTCTGGTGGCCGTTGTGTGCCGTGGTTCGTGCGTTCATCTCGTCGTTTGAGAAATAACCCTGCTGGCCGGGGGAGGAGGAGACGATGGAAAGCCACACAACTCCGTCACCTGTGTACTGCTCCTGCAGAGACTGCATGTTGTCGCCGTTGTAATGCTTGCGGACAAATGGACAGTCGTAGTTGAGCCACTCAAGGACGACCCACTGACCTTCGTAATCGGATAGCGTGTGCTGCTGATCGTACGTGTCGGTCAGCGTAAAATCGGGGGCATCGGTGCTTGGCTGAAGGACGGCACCGGGCAACGTAGCCGCGACGAGTGCCAAGCCGAAGATGGCTGGAATGATTGAACGTTTCATGATTCGGGAAGGGGTTGATGTTCAGGGAGATACAATTCGAGAATCGGATGCCACGGCAACCGGAAGGCTATCGAGCGCGTCGGTTACAATACCTGCGCTAAGGATCGCAGGGAGAAGAACAGGGTCGCCGTTCGGCGGATAGAGCACATAGAGTGGGACACCACTTCGGCCAAAGCCTTCAAGCGCAGCCGTGATGACGGGATCGCGCTGCGTCCAGTCGGCGCGGAATCGGATTACGCCTTTATCGCGGAAGGCGTCCTGGACGGCCGAGGTGTTAAGAGCAATTGCTTTGTTCGCCTGGCACGAAAGGCACCATGCGGCCGTGAAATCAATAAACACGGGTTGTCCAGCGGCTACGAGGCGATCCACCTCTGCGGGATCGAAAGTCAGCCAGTCGGAATCAGCGGACTGGCTTGAATGGGCCTCTGCAGTTTGCCCAACACCTACGCCGGTAGCAACGATCGCAAGAATCAACGCTAGAGCCACCATCGTCAGAGCAACCCCTCGTTGACGCGGCGAGTTCGTCGGGAGTCCCCAGCGACCGAGGATCCAGGCGCCGAAGCCAAACGCGGTCATCGCCAAAAGCAGGAAGGCTGCGCCATTAATTCCTGTTTGAAGTCCGAACACCCAAACCAGCCACACAGCCGTTGCAAATAGCGGGAAAGCAAGCGCCTGCTTGAGCGTCTCCATCCATTGTCCTGGCTTTGGCAAACGTTGGATCCACTGAGGGAAAAGGGAGAGAAGCACGTAGGGGGTCGCCATCCCGATACCCAAGACCCCGAACACAGAAAGCGAACTCAACGCCGGTTGTGCGAGCGCGTACCCAAGCGCGGCGCCCATGAACGGTGCGGTGCAGGGTGTGGCGACTACGGTTGCGAGTACGCCACTCCAGAACGCACCGCCGAGTCCTTCCTTGTTGTCGAGCCTTCCACCGGCACTCGCCAATCCGAATCCGATTTCGAACACGCCAACGAGCATTAAGCCAAGGGCAAACATCAGCAGCGCAAGTCCGCCAACGAGCCAAGGACTTTGAAGCTGGAATCCCCAACCGAGTTGTTCGCCACCTGCACGAAGAGCCAACAACACGCCTGCCAGCAGCAAGAACGAGACAATCACTCCAAGCCCGAACATCAGCCCGTGATTACGTAGTGTTGCCCGACTATGGTCGCGGCCCTGCGCGAATCCCAAAATCTTGATCGATAGAATCGGGAAGACGCACGGCATGAGGTTGAGAATCAACCCGCCAATAAATGCGAATAGTAGCGCGAACAGAAATGACATCGACGCATCGTTTGCCGGTCGCGATGCAACGTCCATCGGTGATAGCTCAGCGTCAACGGAAAGAGCGCGGTGCGTGCCGTTCCACGTCTCTCCCTCCTCAAGTACGAGTGCTCCAGTCAATCGATGCGGTGAGCCATCGGCGAACTCCGACGCCACCAATTCAACCGTGTAGCCGTCGTCCGTTTGTTGGAACGCCTGCGCTTCTGCATGCTGGAGAACTGCCTTTTCGTTCGCGAAGAAGAACGCACCATCAAAATTAGGAAATGCCGCCCCATCAGATGTCAACTCCAACCGATAGCCGGTTTCGGTCGGTGTTGCGCGAACAATCCATGCGTCTTCAACCAACGGAAAAGCCGATCGGGTCGTCGAGAACGCTTCCGCCCAATCTGGATTGGGGGTCGGCTCGCCTGCAGAAACAGGCAAGGTCAACGAAACTTCCTGCTCTGCGGGCAGGCAAACGTCAGCGCAGATCAACCAGACTGCCTTGCCTTGGAGCGTTATGGAGTCATCACTGAAATCGGCTGTTAATTCAACCTGCATTGGCAGGAGAACTTCGTGGCTGTACCCGTACGATGTTAGAGGCGGCTGATCAATGCGTTCAGGGAAAGGCCACTGAATCGAACCGGCTTCTACACCTTCTGGAAGCCGCCATTGTACTTCCGAAGGCATTCCAGCATCGCCAGGGTTTATCCAGTAACTGTGCCAGTCGGGGTCCATTGTCATCCATAAACCCACCTCAATCGGCTGTCCGGCACGAGCTGACTGCATCTCGGCCACTAACCGCGCATCCGAATGCGGGCTCGGATCGCGCTCTTGCGCCGTCGCAATCGGCGCAACGAGCAGCAGAGCAAGCATTAAGGACGGCAAATAGCGAATCATCATCTTAGGACAGCCAAAGAAAGCGTCGTGTTCAACACTCTGGTATCGGCGAGTTGGTAGACGAACCACAGCGGCGCAGGATTCCGATGGCGTGCTGCAAATTTAGCATAACTGGACTCCCTTTAGGCTAGTAGATGCATTCGCTACACCTATGTGAGAAATTCGCCTTGGTTCTCCGAACCATCAGGCGCGCTGCGGGGTGCTAACCTTCCCCCGGCACGCAATCAATCGCCAATCAGGACCGCCACTGCCTTCCCGCCTTCTCAATATCCCCGAGTACGCCGTTCGCGCAGCCGCTTTGCTAGTGCTGCTGGCCGCGCTGTCGGTTGTCGTCTTAACACGGACGCAATTTGGCCGCGATGCGCTGCGCAATCAGATTGTCCGGGCCTTTGACAATGAATTCGAAGGCAGTTTGGAAATCGGCCGCCTTCAGGGAAATTTGGTTCGGGAACTCTTCGCCTCCGACATCAGACTTTTCGACCCGGAAGGCAACGAGGTGGCGCATGTCGATTCTGTTTCGATGACGCCGCACTGGCGATCGCTGTTCAGGGGCACGTTCGTCGCCGATGAGGTGACCATCGTTCAGCCGACAGTCAACCTCGTGCTTAACGCGGCTGGTGAATTGAACCTGGTTCGTGCCCTGACGTCAACGAACCCGAGCATCGGCCCGACTAACCCTCTTGATTTCCACACGGCAAACCTGCGGGTCGTTGACGGGGCCGTTTCCAGCAGGAACATCGGCGCGGTCCCGGCTGGAGTTTTGGCGGGGGATCTGTTCGACTACACGAATGCAACAGTGTCCGGCCTCAACGCCGAATTGGAATTGGATTGGCGGGATGATGTCCAGCTTTTCCGCGTGGCAAGTTTTCAGGCGAACCTGAACAACGGTTCGTTGAGCATCGAGGGTCTTGACGGCCGGGTATCCGTTGCGGATGGAAGCGTGCAGGTGGAGAATTTTAATCTCCTCACGACGCGCTCGCACATGCGCGGCACCGTTACACTCACTAATCTAACGGAGGGGCTGGAAAACATCGATGCGAACATCGTTGAGAGCCAGATCGCGGCGGCCGATCTCGTTGCAATACTCCCTTCCTTTCCGCTGGCGGATGCTGTCGCACTGCAGGGCCATGTCTACGGCCCGCTTTCCTCCCTTGCGATTGACAACATGGTGCTGTCGCGAGGTAGTACAGAGCTACTTGCCGAGGGCACGCTCAACGGCCTTCCTGACTCCGTTGCGTTTAACGTGGTCACCCCCGGCTCACGGATACTCGCGGAAGACCTAGTTGCGGTCGTTCCGACACTCGTTCTACCGGCGGAGGCTTCGCGCCTCGGGCAGGTGAGCGTGGAAGGCGACATCTCCGGTGCCGTCCACTTCGGTGGGGGCCGCGCGGGCACGCGAGTTCGAGGCGATGTGGTTCTTGTATCCGATGCTGGAGGTGTCGATGGATTTGCAGAGGTTCAAAGCTATCCCAACGCTCCTCTCCGTTTTACGATTGACGTAGACGCCGATAGCGTAAACCCGTCCGTCGTTCTTGCCGACGAGGAGTTCGCGGGCAGCCTGACCGGACGCGTCTTCGCGGAACGAAGCGGCGTCGACGGCGATGCAACGGTTTTTCGGATCGGCTTGGGTTCTTCGTCCTTCGCAGGCAGAACAGCCGATTCACTTTCAGCGGAAGGCATCTGGCGCGGCCAAACCGTAGAAGCGGACGTGATCGTCCGCCAGGGAAGCAGCCGTTTGGACGGCGCTCTCTTTGTCGATGGCGTCGAATCAGCCTTGAGCTTTGATGGCACGTTGTCATCTTTCGACATTAACCGGCTCGCTCCAGACGCACCAGCCACGCGGTTCAGCGGTCCGGTCTCGATCGCACTTGTGGGCACATCGCTCGCTGATCTGCAAACGGAAATAGAGGCGGATTTCTCGGAGGCAGTTCTGGAAGTCAGCGGCGTCATGCAGAATCTGCCGACGGGGCCGCTCACGCTCGTCATCGCGCCTCCTGACGAAGTTGGGTCGCGCTTCAGGCTGACGACCGAAATCGTCGATGCGGAATTGAAGGGGAGTCTCGATCTGGAATCCGCCTTTGTGTTGGGCGATCGTTGGGGCACAGCGTTCGCCCAAACGGTGGCAGCCGAGACGAACAAGCCACTTCGCAGCACGCCAAAGTCCATCACGCCTGGGCCACGAAACGCAAGCAGAAACCTTAGCCCGCGACCGTTTCAGTTGGATGTCCGCGTCGTAGATCCGATCGCACTTCAAGCTTTCCTGCCGACCATTCCCCTCTTCTCAACGGGTACGGATATCGTTCTTGGCGGATATGTTGGCAGCGACTCAATTGCCGTAAACGTCTCGGCTTCAGGCACTCGCATTGGAATTGGGACCGTTGAGCTTGGCAGGTACAACCTTAAAGCCAGCGTGGACGGTTTTTATGGGTCAAACCTCACGGAAACGCTTTCCATTTCTCTTGATGCCGAGGCAGCTAACCTGCATGTGGCAACCCGGCGGTTCCTGCACTCGCAGGTCGTTGCCGATCTGGAGTCCGGCGAACTATCACTATCAGTCGTCGGGAATGGCGTTTTTGGATCCAAAGGGAATGTTCTAGACCTCCAGGGGCGGCTGGCCTTCCTCCCCGATCGTAATCGCCTGACGATCGACAATTTGGATGTACGGACGTCTGGTGTCGCCTGGGGAGGCGATGGTCCGATCATCGCCGATCTGTATTCCGACGCCGCCGTTTTGGAGCACGTGTCCTTTACGCAGACTGATATCGACACTGATGAGCGACTGGACTTCAGTGGCATTCTCTCAACTACGCCGGGCGACTCCGTGTTTGTGGACGTCCAGCGGCTGGATCTTGGACGCCTCGCCAGACTTGGTCGTATTAGGCCTCTTCGCTCGGAACCCGGTGGCATTCTTAGCGGACGACTCGCTATCGCCAACCTGCTGCGGCGGCCGGAAGTGTCGGGGGCACTGGCGATCCCAAGGCTTATGCTCGGAAACCGGATTCTTGGTCAGGTGGCTATCAAGAGCAGTCTCATTCCGACGGGCAATGGTGTGGAGATGGAATTGCGGCTGACGCCTCCAGATACGTTGAGCGAGGCCGGCGTTCCGCCGAACCTCCTGCTTGAACAGAATGACCTCGCGATCCGAGGACTTGTCCGATTCCCCGGCCGTGACGACGCAGGACTGCGCGACGTGGGCGAGTTCGACCTGAGCCTGGACGTCAGAAAGGCTGATCTATTCATCTTCGACCTCATCTTCGACAAACTCCTGTCGGACACGCGCGGGTTTGCTTCGGGCGCAGGCCGCATTAGCGGCGACTTCTCGTTCCCCATTTTCGAGGCCGATTTAACCGTAAACAACGCGACGACAAGCATCCCTACATTTGGTCTGGGATTCAGGCTGCGCGGCGATGTCAGCGTCGACCGGGAGGGCATACACCTCAATTCCGTTGAACTGCAAGACAAAGGAGGGGGCACGGCGAGGATTGGCGGAAGCGTGCTCTTTAACAGCTACCGGTACTTTTCGCTCGACCTAAACGCGGCGCTTTCCAATGTGGAAATCATCGATGTGCCTTCGTCTAGCACGCTGGCCTTCTATGGGCACATCTTGGCGAGCGGCACTGCCACGATTGCTGGTCCGCTCGACAACGTTCTCCTCTCGTCCTTCAACGCGGTAACAACAGCGGACAGTGAGATATTCATCCCGATTCGAGCGAGTGGCGTCGCAAGAGACCGCGGCTTCCTCATCTACGCGGATTCACTAGGCCAAATCCCCGAGGAGCAGGAGCGCACGAATCTGATCTCTGGCAAGCCGACGAGCGAGCGGTCGTTCACGGAAGGTCTAGAAATGAATCTTAACGTAACCGCCCCTCCTGGCTCGACTGTGCACCTTGTTTTTGATGAGGCCACAGGAGACGTAATTAATGCCGAAGGGAGAGCAGCGCTGCAATTGACCATTCGCGAGGGACGGTTCAGGACGTTTGGAACCTTCACGGCTTCGGGCGGCAACTATTTGTTCACAGCTGGCGATGTCTTCACCCGCCGTTTTGAGATTGAGCCGGGCGGCTTGCTCGTCTGGGATGGCGATCCGCTCGAAGCCCAACTCAACCTTACCGCTGATTTTCGAACCCGCGCATCCCTTGCGGGACTCGGCCTTTCCGGCCTTGAACGGCAGCGAGTGCCGATGGTGATCCGAACTAACATCGGAGGCCGACTCACGGCGCCACTCGTCGACCTTTCCATCGAACTGGACGCTGATCAACGTGCGGGTGGAGGATCTTCGTCGGCTGTGGAGGCCTTACGCCCAATTCTCAACAACACGGGCCAGCAGGCACTGTATGCATCAAGTGTCTTGCTAACTGGGACGTTTTTGCTGGCACCGGTCGAGAACATTTCGGCGGGAGGCAGTGAAGCCATCACCGGCGCTGCCGATGAGTTGCTGTTCACCTCAATCTCCCAACTGGTGTCAAGTCGGGTCAACCTGTTCCTGAGCGAGGCCTTAGCGTCTGAAAACGTTGAAATCCTTCTTGGTCTAACGCCGGTAGATGCACTCCAGCGTTTCGATTTGACCTACGGTGTAGCCTTGCGTTTGCTCGACGAACGGTTGGTAATCCGCGGCGAAGGCGTCTACCAGCAGTATGAAAACCAACCGTCGGGTGGCGAGCTACAGGGTGAATTGGCCGTTGAGGTCCGTCTCTCGAACTCCGTAGCCATTGAAGTTTTTTACCGGCGCGAAAGCGAGCTTCTGGGCACTTCGGGTGTGGGTGCTGCACCATACGGTGCCTACGGCGCAGGTATAAGTTTCGAGCGGGATTTTACGAGTTGGCGGAGTGTGCTGCGGGGACTCCTAGGTCAAAAAGTTGGTGGGTAGCGGGGCCTAGCCCGCAACCCACGTGAATCATTGATACTCGCGCACCCGGAAGGTTTAGCTCCTGGATGGGAATATCCCTACCAGCGCAATGCAATAGTTGAGGACTAGAAATGGCGACAAGTTGTCGTGGGCCTGTCCTCCCCCGGTTGCACCGGTTAGAGCATTTTCGTTTGACTTAGTATCCGTCACTACTCGGTCGTGTGCGCCACTTATCGTTCCGGGTCCATCGGAGAACGGAGAAGTGTGCGTGTGCGATGGGATTTGGGCTGCCGTTAGCGTTACCTGTTCGGAGCCGCTCATTTGTCCCAACGAACGTGGTGAAAGGCCAGGTCCAGCGCCCGAACTCATGGCATATCGGCCGCGGAGATCTGGCAGACCGAACGTCGTTCGCCCGTCGCCACCGTAGGTCGTCCCAAGCAACGAGAAAAGTGCGGTGTTCGCTGAAAGAGCAAGAAGTTGGCCGTTGCAAAACGCCCAGCCCCGAGGTGCAAAATTGTACGGTACCAACATAATCTCACCCACGAATGGGTCTGAGGGCATCCCAGGCTGACGGGTTACAGGCTGTCCTTTGGCGTCAACGAGCGTCCCCGGTACGATTCCGAACCGGCCAGCGGGCTTGTCAACGGCAGCCCAGGCTTCGTCTGCTGTTAGCAATCCTGCGCCGAGTGCGGCGATTGACAATCCGCTCATTCGCCGAAAAAACGAGCGACGAGTGTCTGGAGAGGGCGCTGTTGGAGGCGGCGAGGGACGACGACGTATGCGAGAGAGAATAGACATAGGTCTGTCTGGGATGATTCATGAACGCGACACCCATAAGGGTACAGCAAAACATGTTAACAACTGCCTCAACTTCAATACGTTAACCGCGCAACTTGGCCAGCGTCTCTGGATCGAGAAGATCGGCCAAACTGTTGCCTTGCGAACGAGGTCTCCGATTTCCCTTCTCCTTCTCTGCCTTCGCGGACCCTGTCCGTTTTGGCACCGAGCCTGATTCGGCCTCTGTTTTCTCCGGTTTCGGGGTAGAGAGGTTGATGGTCTGCTGAACGACGGGTGCAAAACCCTTGGCAGCCTTTTTCCTTCCAGTCGATTTCTTCCCGGTAGAGAGATCGAGCTTGCGACTACGTCGTGGATCAGAGTTGCTGTTCTCAGACATTAAGCGGGTCCTTTCTAGCCGTCTGCAAGTTGATCGATGGATTTCGCCTCGTCCCACAGCTCGTCCATCTCTTGAAGAGAAGCCTCGTCGGTTGTCCGGCCTTGCTCGCTGAGGCGCGTCTCAATGTGCTGGAAACGACGCGAAAACTTGTTAATCGTCCGCCGGAGCGCGTTTTCAGGAACGACTCCCCTGAAACGGCCATAATTGACAAGTGCGAACAGCACATCTCCAAACTCGTCCTCCAACGCGTCTGGATTGCCATTGCCCAAGGCCTTTAACTCGTCGATTTCCTCTACCACTTTTTGCCAGGCACCCTCAGCTTCGGGGAAATCAAAACCGACCGCGGCGACTTTCTCCTGAACGCGCTCCGCGCGGAGGAGAGCTGGCAACGCATTAGGCACACCATCCAATACAGACGCTCTGTGGCCGTTTCCTTCTGCTTCTCGTTCACTTCGTTTGATGGCCTCCCAGTTCCGAAGCACCTCGCCAGTTCCGCTGACCACCTCTTCCCCAAACACGTGCGGATGGCGCCGGACGAGCTTTTCCATCTCAGCCTCCATCACATCCTTTATCGTAAACCCGCCCTCAGTTTCGGAAATGTGGGCGTGGAAGAGCACGTGCAGAAAGAGATCGCCTAGCTCTTTCTTGATATCCTCGGGATCGCCCTCATCAATTGCGTGAACCAGTTCAAATGCCTCTTCAATCGTGAGCTGCTTTACGGAATCGTGCGTTTGCTCGCGGTCCCATGGGCAATCTCGGCGAAGGCGGCGAATTATCGCCACGAAGTCAGCGTAGACATCGGCATGCGCGGCAGCTTTGTCGACTTCAGTGAGGTTGAGAATGTCTGTATTCAAGGGAAGCGCTCGGATCTCGGAACAGGAAGATAGATGGATCGAATGCTGGAATAAGTGTGCGCGCAGGCTTCCCCAATGATTTTCCTCCCGAAATCGTACCTAGTGTCTATCCGCTGCCATACCGTTGTCACCTGTGGATAATTATTTTGGTTACCGAGGTTATTTCCGCCTCATGCCGGAGTCTATACTGGCATCTGATCCAACGCTATCTGGCTACGGATCACAAACGAAGGTCGGCGGGCTCTTGCTCGACCGATGGATTCACATACATAACCCAGGAGGCCATCATGGCAAGCCGTGGAATTAACAAAGTCACACTCATTGGCAATCTCGGCGGAGACCCCGAACTTCGCTATACCGGCGGCGGCACCGCTGTCTGCAACTTTACTGTTGCCACCAACGAGTCCTACAAGGACAAGGAAGGCAACATGGTTGACAAGACGGAGTGGCATCGCGTGGTAGCGTGGGGACGCCTAGCTGAGATTTGCGGCGAATACCTCAAGAAGGGCCGCCAGGTCTACATTGAAGGATCGCTGCAGACGAACCAGTGGGAAGACAAAGACGGCAACTCCCGCTACACGACGGAAGTCAAAGCCCGCGAGATGCAAATGCTCGGCTCGCGCGAAGGCGGCGGCGGCAGCGACTATGAAGAGTCGGAGCCGCAGCAACGCCAGGCGCGACCAGTCGCACAAGGCGCCGGAGACGGTGCTTCGTTCGGCCCGGACGATGACCTGCCATTCTAAATAGCGGATGGAATCTCCATGCGAGGCGGTGATCAACAGATCGCCGCCTCGCTTTGTTGATACGGAGCCCACCTCAACTGAACGTATCTTTGGGCACCGAGTTCGCGCACCACCCATTGGATCCTGCCGCTAGTTTGGCCCGCCCGGGCCCACACGTTTTCTACTCAGTCGCGCTGATCGTTCCACTCGCGCTGATTAGTCCAGTCGGCCTCGTGGTTCGTCTTGGCGTGCTTGTGGTATTGCTCGCGCTGTCAGCCTTTTTCTCTGGTTCAGAGGTTGCACTATTCTCGATCTCTCGCACTCAACGTGAGGACCTGAGCGGTGATGAAAGCAAGGCGGCGCGGCGCGTTATCTGGATGTTGGAGCGTCCGCGTTCGCTACTTATAACCATTCTGCTGCTGAACACTATCGTAAACGTTGGTGCCGCGATACTGTCCGCCGTGTTGACAGTGGATATCGCTGGCCGTCTTGGGTGGAGTGAGACGGTGGCTTTGTTACTCTCAGTCGTCGTTTTGACGTTTGTTCTCCTGGTTGCGAGCGAAATAGCCCCGAAGCTTGCCGCATCCCGGAACCCGGTCGCGTTCGCTAAGCGAACTTCTATCCTGATCTATCCCCTCGCGCGATTCTTTTCTCCACTTTCCACTGTAATGGCGCGCGGAACCGCATGGCTGCGCAAACACGTCCGATCGCCGGCTTCGCCGCTGTCGTCCGAAGACGTAAGGACGATGGCAGATGTAGGCGAGGCGCACGGTTCGCTACAAGAAGAGGAGCGTGCACTCATCCACTCGATCCTTGAGTTCGGCGAAACAACCGTGCGGGAGGTTATGATTAGCCGCGTCGACATGATCGCCATACCCGATACGGCAACCTTCGACGAGGCCCTCCAACTGATCCGAGACACGGGCCACTCCCGCGTCCCCCTTTTTCGCGAACACCTCGACAACATCCTTGGCGTTATCTACGCGAAGGACCTGCTCCCATATTTAGGGCGCAACGGTGAGAATGTCCAGCGCCCAATCGATTGGGAAAAACTGGCACGCAGACCGCGATTCATTCCCCTTTCTAAGAAACTGGATGATCTGCTTGAGGATTTTCAGGAGCACAGCACGCACATGGCCATCGTTGTAGATGAGTATGGGGGAACGGCTGGACTTGTCACGCTGGAAGACTTGTTGGAGGAAGTCGTGGGCGAGATCTGGGATGAACTGGACGCGCCGGAAGAGACGCTTATCCGCGCAACCGGGCCCGGCAAATGGCGAGTTGACGCGCGTATCGATCTCGACGACCTGTTGAAGGCGCTAGACGTGGAAGACGGCGAGGAAGATTTCGACTTCGAGACCCTCGGTGGTCTCATCTTCCATCTGGCAGGTGAAGTGCCTTCACCCGGAGACGAATTTGTCTATGGACGCCTAAGATTGGAGGTCGAAGCTCTCGAGGACAATCGGATTCAACATGTGCTGGCTACGCTCCTGACGGAAGCAGAAGCCGAGGCGGCTGGAAGAGATGACTAGGTTGATCCTGATCATCCTCGCCTTGGCTGGTTGGTCATGTGTCATCTCGCCCAGTTCTAATTCTGGCACCGAGGCTCGTCATATTCCTCTTGTGCCATCGGGTGCATCGGACTCTGTTCGAACGGACTGGGGACCCATTTTCGATGCCTATCACGGCACGGGTACGATAGTGCTGCTTGACACCGAGACCGGCACACGCCACGTCTTCAATCCTAGTCGAGCCGCCCAACGATATTCGCCCGCGTCCACATTCAAAGTGTACAACAGCCTTGTTGCCCTCGAAACTGGCGCCGTTCCCACTGTTGATACAATGTATACGTGGGATGGCATCGAACGCGGCAATGCCTGGGATCAAGACCACTCGTTGAGCATGGGAGTGCGCAATTCAACCGTCTGGCTTTTTCAGGATATTGCCGATCGAATAGGGAAGGACCGCTACGAAGAGACGTTCGCACTCGAGCCCTACGGAAACAGTCTGATTGGCCCCTCGGTGCGGACGTTCTGGCTTGGTGAGCCGTTGGCAATTTCAGCCAACGAACAAATCGCACTGCTCAACAGACTGCGAATAGGAGATCTCGCCTTCCGGCCCGACGTGCAGTCTCACGTCCGCGAGATCATGATGCTTGAAGAGGAGCCGGAGTACACTCTGTACGGGAAAACGGGTTGGACTTGGACGGAGGATGACCGTTCGGACGAGATTGGCTGGATCGTTGGATGGATTGATCGAGGTGATGCTTCGTGGGTTTTCGCGCTCAACGTGGAGCCTGACGGGCCTGAGTTCAATATGCGTTCGGCACGCCGAAGAATCCTGAACGATGTATTGGGTGCGATGGGACTTTGGCTGCCGTCGGATCAGGAATGAATGCACGCCAGCTGGTTCGATCGGGTTCGAGGTCGTGGACTATGCCTGTTACTTCAGCTTGGCGACGTTCGTTGGCGCCCGATTATGCACGCACACGCCTTTTTGAAGTCTCGTCGATTGCCCCCTGAACCGAACGACCTTAGTTTTACGCCTCGATTTTCCTCAGGTGCGCTCCTCCGCAGGCCCGTCGCATTCAGTGATTCGTCAGAGCGGAGGGCCTAAAGCTCGCAACCCATGTACGCCATCGTAGAAATAGGCGGTAAACAGTTCAAGGTCACAAAGGACCTTCGGCTGTACGTACCTCGCCTCCAGGCCGAAATCGGCGACACCGTAACGTTCGACCGTGTCCTCCTTACATCAGGTGACGGTGCCGTCAAAGTTGGAACGCCCGTCGTTGACGGCGCTTCCGTTTCCGCCAAAGTCCTCGACCACGTCAAGGGCGATAAGATTATCGTCTTCAAAAAGAAGCGTCGCAAAGGCTACAAGGTCAAGAATGGCCACCGTCAGCCGTACACGCAGATCTCCATAGACAGCCTGGGTGCCGCACCAAAGAAGCGCGCCACTAAAAAGAAGACAGAAGCTCCCGTTGAAGAGGCCGCGTAATTCGCCCTCCGCTCTAAAACCATTTTGAATCATGGCACATAAGAAAGGCGTCGGCTCAACAAAAAACGGGCGCGACTCCAACCCCCAGATGCTTGGCGTTAAGGTGTACGGCGGAACGGCCGTTTCAGCCGGCTCCATCATCATTCGCCAACGCGGCACCAAGTTCCACCCCGGCACTAACGTTGGCCGTGGCAACGATGACACGTTGTTCGCAAAGGCCCACGGCAAGGTCCGCTTCTCCACCGGCAAGGCCGGTCGAAAGTTCGTACACGTCGACGCGGAGGCGTAGAGTTCCAACAGTTCCAAACTGAACGGGCGTTCGTCGGATGGCGAGCGCCCGTTTTCTTGTGTGCGGGAGCTTGAATGAGCGGGAGGGTTGGGACAATGGTTAATTAACCGTACTCTCATGCTCGCACTGTCACCCCGCACTCCGCAACGCCTTTTCAAGGTGCTCGATCTCCGCGACAGATTCTTCGTTCCCGACCCTCCATGTGTTGAATTGCGCGCGTTTACGCACGGTTTGATGCCGAGAACCGTCCCCACCATGATGGAGAGGTTTGTTGAGGACTGGAAGGAAAGGGGTGTAGATGCATGGAATAGCGTCCCCAACCATTGGCTACCCGACGCAGACGAGCAGGTTGGCTGGTGGAATCTTCCCGAGTACCTCGGCGATCAGTTCATCGCGCCGATGCTGAACGCACCAAAAGGCACGTGCATCATGCAGGCCAGCGCCCATACCGCGGTTCAAGGGCTCTTGTCTGCGCCGGAGCCATTCAAGCATGGTCGAAACGAGGTCATCTTTACGGAGGCTGAGTTTCCGTCTGTGCAACACTCCGTCCGTAACTGGGCGTCATTGAGAGGTTTTCACCCTCGTTCGGTTCCGCTGGGGGCCGACGGGTTTCTAGATGTAGACGGTGTAGTCGATGCAATCTCGGACCGTACGGCGTGGGTGTTCGTGAGCCACGTCGGCTTCACGACCGGCGAAAAGCTGACTGAAGATGCCCTCCGTAGCATCGCTAGCACGGCACATCTTCACGATGCGCTCTTCGCTGTTGATGGGTACCACGCTACCGGCTCCTACCCGATTGACGTCGAGCAGATCGGGGCAGATGCCTACTTCGGTGGATTACTCAAGGAAGCATGCGGTTCGTCAGGGAACGCGTACCTCTTCATTCGAGAGGGCTTGGAGCTTACTCCTGCCGTCGGTGGCTGGTTTGGCGACGCGGATCCGTTTGGGTTCAATCCTGATCCAATACCCCACCCCAACGTGCGCCGCAGGTTTATGGCCGGGACCACCGCAATTGCATCCCTCTACCATGCGGTGGAAGGACTACGGGTTATCAAGGAAGTACGGGTTATCAAGGAAGTAGGTATTGACGCTGTCCGAGCGGATTCTCTGGCAAAAACCAGTCTGGCAATTCAACTCGCCGACGCTACGGGCCTAACCCTGCGGTCACCTCGCGAAGATGATCGGCGAAGTGCCATGGTTATCCTCGAAGTTGATAACGCGACTTCGCTCTGTGAGTGGTTGAAGACGCAGGACATCTACACGGATAGTCGACAGAACCAATTCCTCCGGATGGCGCCGTTCGTATGGAATACCGCCGAAGACATCGAACGCGCTTTCGAGGCGATTGAAGAAGCGCTGCGAAGTGGATTGCACTTGCAGGCACGGCTACCAGAATCGGCGGGCCCGGTTACTTAAGCACGGCTCATACAGGTGGTAGAAACGGACCAAGACCCACCCGATTCTACCCTGCGGGTTACGATTCTTTACCACTCGGGGCGAGTGTTTCAGAAAAAAAGTGCGCGACCGATGATGAAATCGCAGCCACGGCCAGATTCGATCAATGTCGTGTGTAGGCACGATTTTGCAACATCGGCGCCCGTCAATTGAGATTGGAGAGCGTGCGGGGCGGGTGCAAGTGAGGCCGCGGGGAGAGCGAGAAACATGCTACATGGAAAATGGCACCATGCTTGACGAAGGGGTGAGCCGAACCAACGCACTCTTTCCCGATGCCCACCTGGACCATCCACCTTGTCTCGTCTGCCGGATTCGTCGCCCTCTTGGGTCGCGTACCAGTTTCGAGTTCGGTTACGGAAGCCTTTCTACTTGGCTTGGTCGCTTGCGGCCTTGGTCTGTTCGGACTGTATGGGAAGACCGTGATGCGGGCAACCGTGTCGCGGTTACGTGCAATTCAAACTTCTCCCTCCTCGCCCTCGAGCCCAGCGCTCCGAGGCGCTCACGTCTAAGCATCGCCTTAGGCCTGAACGCTATGCCCAACAACATGGCAAATAACCTACAAGAAGCCGCCGAGCGCTACATCACCTCCCCCACGCCAGAGTACGGACGAGCCGTTGCCATTGCGGCGATGCCCCTGGTCCGGTCAATGGTTCGCAGAATCAGCCTGCCTGACCATCCGTTGGCCACGTACCGTGATCTGGAAAACGCGGGCATGCTCGGAATGCTTCAGGCGCTAAAAGGGTACGACCCGAACCGTGGAACAGCATTCGCGTCGTTCGCTTATGGTCGGATTCGTGGAGCGCTGGTTGATTTCCTCCGCACTATCGATTCGCTAAGTCGCGATCGCCGACGCCGGGTAGCCGAAGCCCTTCGGGCTACCGCAGAACTCCAGCAGATAAAAGGCGGAGACCCGGGAGCCTCGGAAATTGCTGACCGCCTCGGCATTTCAATCTCCGACTTCGACCGCCTTCGGACTGACGCTCAACAGCGCTTCACTCTTTCGCTCCACGATGGCGACAGTTCGGAGCAGCGCGTTACTCCACTGGATGTAATTCCCAATCCGGACGCCGCCGAGAGCATTGACGGCTTCGAACGCCAGTCGCTTTTCGAGCACGTTCAGACACTCATTGCCCTGTTCCCCGAGCGCGAACAACGCATCATCGCGCTGTACTACTTCGAGAATCACACGCTTCGCGAAATTGCAGTCGAGCTGAATTTGACCGAAGCTCGAATCTCGCAGATTCTCTCAAAGCTTCTGCGCTCCCTTCGCAGCCAACTAGAACTGACGCGGACCGCCGCCTGACGCGGACCGCCACCGATCCTTCAGGGAGAGAGGGAAGGCGACCGAGATTGGGCCTTTGTGCCCGTCTCGGTCGCCTATTTTTTGGTTAGGGCGCGTTAGCTAGGAGCCCGCCATAGGCTTTCCACCAAAAATCACGCGGAAGCCTGGCAGGCCGGAGCGTATCTTCGTGGTCTTCGGCTGGAGCCTTGATTGTGGAGGCGCTGGCCGTTTCGCGTGAATGGCTGAGGCTGTGCGCGGGCATCTTTAAACCCTAACCAACTCTACCTTCAGGTAGGCTCTTATGGGCGTAATGAACAAAATGCGGGAAAACACCGCAGTCGTGCTGTACGTGCTGGTATTTGCGTTTGGCGGCCTATGGGTGCTTCAGGACTCGGGAGCGTTCGATGCTTTGGGAATGAACACGGGCCGCGAGATCGCGCGCGTCAACGGCGAATCCATCCCCTATGAGCAGTTTCAAGGAGCCGTCGAGCAACGAATCAATCTCTACCAACAACAAGGCGTTGAGGTTACACCAGCCGTTCGATCACGAATTGAGGATGAGGTGTTCAACGCGCTCGTCGACAATCGCTTGCGGGAAGCCGAAATGGATCGGTTAGGCGTAAGCATTTCGGATAGTGAGATTCAGGCCGCGTTTACCGGCCCCAATCCTGATCCAATCATCCTTCAAATTTTTGGCGATGGAAGCGGGGGCGTAGATCGTGCTCGGCTCAATGCGTTCATCGCTGACCCAGAGGCTTTTGGCGCTGACAAACAGTACCTCATTCTTCTCGAGAACGAGATTGCACTCAGTCGCCGGCAGGCAAAATTGGACGCACTCATTGAAGCCACGGCACGGGTTTCTTCCGGGGAAGTTGAAGCTGAGTACATCCGCCGAAACCGGCGCGCAACTGCCGACTACGTGGCGATGCGCTACGCAGATGTCCCCGACGATCAGGTCTCAGTCTCCGATGCGGACTTGCGCGCCTTTTACAATGACAATCAGGATGAATTCGAACGCCCCCGCACGTTCGCCGTGGAGTACGTCGTGCTCGAAAAAGTGCCGACTCCCGAAGACTCTGCAAGAGTTCGCGATGAGTTGAACGGCCTTCGGCCAGATTTCGAAGCCGCCGAGGACGTTGCTGCTTTTGTGGAGGGCAGCCCTTACGGCGCCGGACCTGCAGCTTTTGTGGCCGCGGCCGATATGCCGCACGGCCTGGCGAAGGCCGTATACACTGACCTCACGGTTGGTCGTGTGGTTGGGCCTGTCATCGCAGGTGACGACGGCGTTCTTGCCAAGATCACAGACGTGCGTGCGTCTGAAAGTCCGTCGGTTCACGCTCGGCACATTCTGTTTGCCGTCGGAGACGTCGAAACCGCGCAGCGTATTAAGACTAGGATTCAATCCGGCGACATTACGTTCAGCGCTGCCGCGGCGCAGTATTCAACCGATCAAAGCAACGCGCCTCAAGGAGGCGACCTTGGTTGGTTTGGTCCCGGACGCATGGTTCAGGCATTTGAGGCAGCGGCGTTTTCCGCGCCAATTGGAGCGGTCGTCGGACCGGTGGAGACACAATTTGGGCATCACCTCATTCTCGTCGAAGAACGAGCCACGCAAGACGTCGAACTCGTCCAGCTCACTCTGCCCATTCAAGGATCGGTTGATCGATTGATTGAGGAGGCCGAAGACCTTCGTTATTACTCGGAGAGTGAAGGTGCTGCGTTTGACGAAGAGGTTTCCCGACGTGGTATGACGTTGCAGACGGCCAATGTCACAGAGGAACAGGATGTCATTCCTGGGCTTCAGGTTGGGCGAGAAGTTCTCCGCTGGATCCGCCGTTCGAGCGTTGGAGACATATCAGATCCGATGGATGCAACCACGTCATTCGTCGTTTTTCACGTCACCGAAGTTCTGCCTGAAGGCCATCGATCATTTGATGAAGTGAAGGAAGAAATTGAGCCGCGCGTTCTCCTTGAGAAGAAAAAAGAGGTTCAACTTGCGCGAATGCGAGAAGCCTTGAGCGCTGCAGGTGGGGATCTAGCCGCGTTGGCAACAGCCGTTGGCCAAACAGTTCAGACGCTTGAAAGCGCCGCTCTGAATGCCCCTGTTATTCCTGGCCTTGGCCGCGAACCCCGTGCAATAGGTACTGCCTTTGGTCTGCAGCCGGGCGCCGTTTCGAGGGCCATTGCGGGCGACGGCGCGGCGTTCGTCGTTCGCACGACCTCTTTCACTGGTGGGGCCATTGCGGATATGACAGCCGAGGAGAGGGCGCAGATCAGTACGCAGCTGCTTACTCGCAAGCGTCAGCAAGTACGGCAACAATGGCTGCAGAACCTCCGCGATAACGCGGATATTGAAGACTTCCGGGATCGGATTCTCTAAGTTCAACCTCCAACTTGAATAGAAAGGGCGGCTCGTGAAAGGGTTGCCCTTTTTATTTGCGCCAGCGCCGTTCGGCTTCGTCGCGCAGTGCCGATCGATTCGGTTTCAACCACCCTTCCGAAGGCCAGGAGTAGATCGCAACAGGCAGCTTGAACCTTGGTAGCGTTGCGGTCAGCGTTTCACGTAGCGAGTCGGAATCGAGTGTGCCGTTCGTTTCAACGAATGCGACAGGCCGGAAACCAAACTCAGAATCGGAGACGGGGACGACGATGGCACTTATGACCATTTCGTCGCTCATGAGGGCAGCCTCAATTTCTTCAGGCTGGATGTTTTCTCCACCTGAGACGAACTGGTTGTCTTTTCGGCCCGTCACGACAAGGCTACCGGATTCATCCAGACAACCGAGGTCACCGGTTCCGAACCAGCCTTCTTGATCGAATGGTTGAACGAGTCGATCTCCCTCCAAATAACCCACAAAGCGCGTGCGTCCTCGAACGGTGATCTCACCGTCCCGCATTTCCACCTCACGATACGGAAGGACCGCTCCCGCATCTGCGCGCTCTCCGATACGCCCCAGGGCAACGGTCGACGACATCTCGGTCAGTCCGTATGACGAGTAAATGGGAATGCGGCGCTCGGCTGCCGCCCGTAGCAGGACCGACGGAAAAGCGCTGCCACCAAGAAGAACAGCCTTCAGCGGATCCAGCATAACGCGATCCTCCTCGAGTAACCGATAGAGCTGCGTGGAGACAAGGGACGCATGCGTAACGCCAAACTCTTCCACCGCGACTCCCGTTGTCGATTCTGCATCTGGAAGCACAATCGCTGCTCCTGCCAACGCACAACGGTAAATAATCGCTAGTCCGCCAACATGGTACATAGGCAGGTTAAGTAGCCATCGGTCGGAGGAATTCAGCGGGACGACCTCGGCCAGGCCGCGCGCACTCCACACATGATTCCCGACAGTGAGCAACGCGGCTTTCGGTTTTCCTGTCGAACCGCTCGTTTGAATTATCGTCGCTGGGCGGGCAAAAGAAATGGGGGGCGATTGGCCTGCGTTTGCCTTGTTCTTGCGATCCAAGATCGGCGGACCATTTTCCTCTACAGCGACAACAGCACTGATCCTACTTGTGTGCGCAGCGACGACTTCCTGCGGCACTCGCGTTGAAATTGGAGCCAGAACGTGTCCTGTTCTGAAGGCCGCCAGAATAAGCGTGACAAACTCTACACTATTCGGCATTCGAACGGCAACACGGGAACCAGATGGAGCGATCTCACAAAGGTATTCGGCCGTTCCGCCCACCAATCCATCCAATTCTGACCAGCTCCACATCCGTTTGGCTGTGATGATTGCTGGTGAATCTGGATGAGCCTCCGCGTTTACCCGAACAGGACACAGGATGGAATCGGTGTTCACAGGATCGGCTCCAGTTTGCCGAGATCCGGAGAGCGCGGAGAGAGGAGTTCTTCCACCTCCACGATGGGTCCATCTAGTCTCAAACGTTTCGAGAAAACATCGCCGGCCAACTGTTGGTAGGTGCTGAGACCTGCCGGTGCCCGTGCAAAAGCTGCAGCAAGTGCGACATGAGCCCGCAGGCC
>JBBKWZ010000194.1:0-5731 GCA_037969195.1 Rubricoccaceae bacterium
GTCTTCCTCCCGACTTCGCTAGGCTTCATAACGGGGTCGCGGTTAAGCGTCGCCTTCCAGAATGGGAAGCAGTAGTTGAACATACGAGACGGATCTCCTTACTCGCCTACTCAATCAAATAGACGCATGCCCGCCTCACCCCCACGAACGCGAACTCCGCGTCTTCAGCGCCTCACTCCCCTGGCCCTCGCACGACTTGGATCTGAATTAGGTTCGGCTCAATGCCTTCGGCCCTCCATTCTGCAAACCTCCGCTCCACCTCCTCGTCACTGGGCGTTGCGACGCCGTCCTCTCTGACGATCTGCGTTATCGAGCGGTACTCGGGTTTCGGGGCGTATCTGGCTTCGAGTTTGGCTAGGCGGGTTCTGAAGGCCATTCTTACTACAGATTGGCGAAGTAGTCGTCGTGGGGTAAGTGTCTAGACGTGGGGTTCTCCAGTGCCTCTAGACGGGCTTCAAATTCGCCTGCGCCTAACACCTTCGCGAAAGCAGCCGCGCCTTGAAAAAGAGCATGACTAGCCTTCAGCACAAGTGCAGGATCAGAGGCATTGTCGCTGATGATCCCGTCGATCCGGTTGATCGCCCTCCACACGCGGAGCTGTAGTTCCTGAAGCGTTCCGTTGGCTTCAGCGCGTTCGCATGCTTTGCTTTTCTTCGCTGCGCGTGCGGGCGCTGTGACGGGTCTGTTAGGTGCGGCCATTGCGTTGATGGTTTGAATTATGCTTCGATCATCCCCCAGGTCTCTGAGTTCGGAGGAGGTCGATCCAGAACATCTCTGGACTCCCTAAAATGTCCCTAAAATCACTGGGTTATAGTGGGTTTTGATGGGTAAAGCCTACATCATAGAGCAGCGATAGAGGCCCTTTCTGAGCCGATTCGATACGTTCACGTATTAAGGGCATGTAACTTCGAATCAGACGGTCGGGTGTTCGAATCACCCCGGGCACGCAAGTTCGCCGGAATGGCCTCCGAGCCGTTCCGGCTTTTGACGAGTGGGATACACTGTGGCACTCGGCGCAGATCAGAGGAGAAAAGAAAAATTGAAGGTAAAGTGAATGAGCGAGTTACGTTTCGTCTCGCCAACTGTCTACAATAGTTCTCTATCCCATCCCCAAAGGAGGCAACCATGTACCATCACTCAAACACCCGCCCCATTTCTTCTGAAGAGCTCTATCGGTTCCTTCTAGTTCAGGCCGACGAGGACGACGAAGCCGGTGGCGATGGTGGCGGAACGAGCAAGGGCGACGGCAATGACGAGCCCGAACCAGGCGGCGGTGGGTTTCAGTTCGCCTGAGTTCTGATTGTGATTGAATTACTTTGCCCGCTCCGCAGCTAATGCGGAGCGGGCTTTCTATATGTCGCCCCGTAGGTAAGCCAACCGTCGTGCTTCAGGAAACCGCTCGATGGCATACCGGAGCATCGTGCGTGGCATCGTGGAATAATAGATTTTCAGGAAGGCCTCTTCGGCATCCAGGTTTCTGTTCCCTATTTCACGGAGCATCCAGCCGACAGCTTTGTGGATCAGGTCCTCATCGTCTCGCAACAGAAGCTCGGCAATGCGGAGTGCATCTGCGAACTCGCCAATTTTGATGTAGTGGTAGGTAGAAATCATCGCGATCCGGCGCTCCCAAATCGATGCTGAGTCCGCGAGCTCATCGAGTAATCCCCGCTCGTAAGGATCAAGATGGGGTCCGACAATGAAGTGCGCCGACGAGTCCACCAGATCCCAACCATTGATGAAGGCGGTATGGTCAAGGTAGAGGCGGAAGATCCCGTTCCGCCCGTCTTCATCCCCACATTTGTATTGCTGAACAAGGATGATCAGCGCTGTTAAACGCGCCTCATGCCATTTGGAAGTCAACAATTTCAGAACCTCATCCAAGGGCAGATTTTTGAAATTGCGTGCGATTCTTCTCTGGACCGGCACACGGATGCCTAGAAACTTGTCACCCTCGCCGTATTCGCCAGGTCCTGTCTTGAAAAATCCTTGCGCATGTTCAGCCTTTGCCGCGTTCGCATGCACTTTGAGTTCAGTTAGTACACGTGCTGCCGATTGACGCATGGGGATGTCGTTTCTGGATCCAGACTATACGACGTGTGGATTGAATGTCGGGAAGTCCCATTCTTGCTTGCGTATACTCTTCGCGCCGGTAAATCTCTCCCAAACAAACACAATGACGCAGTACGTTTACCGCTTCGGCGATGGCACAGCCGAGGGAAATAGGGGACAACGAGAACTACTTGGTGGAAAGGGCGCGAACCTCGCTGAGATGGCAAAGGCCGGGCTTCCAGTTCCGCCCGGGTTCACAATCACAACGGAAACCTGCAAGATCGTCCTCGACGCGGCGGGTGTCTGGCCGGATGGCCTTGCAGATGCTGCCAACGAAGGGCTCGGTTTCATCGAGGCCTCAATGGGGTCAACGCTAGGCGACCCCGAGAACCCGTTGCTCGTCTCCGTGCGGAGCGGCGCTGCAGTCTCCATGCCCGGGATGATGGACACCGTTCTGAACCTGGGCTTGAATGACGACGTCGTTGAGGGGCTTGCAAGAAAGACGGGGAATGAGCGATTCGCGCTCGACGCTTACAGGCGCTTCATCGACATGTTTGGCGATGTTGTGACGGGCGTGCACCACGGCTACTTCGAAGAAGCCCTTGCGGCACTCAAGATTGAGCATGACGTCGACGATGACGTGGACCTGGATGCCGACGCATTGCGTGATCTCATTGGCACCTATAAGCGCATTTACGAGGAGCACGCTGGGGAGCCGTTTCCTTCTGATCCTCGAAAACAGTTAACCCGGGCCATCAACGCAGTATTTGGATCATGGAATAGCGAGCGCGCCGTCAAGTATCGGCGCATCAATCACATCAGCGGGCTGGAGGGCACAGGCGTCAATGTGCAGGCCATGGTTTATGGCAACCTCGGACCATCTAGTGGCACCGGAGTTTGCTTTACTCGCAATCCCTCGACCGGGGAGAGGAAATTGTATGGTGAGTTCCTCGCGAACGCTCAAGGCGAGGACGTAGTGGCGGGTATTCGAACGCCGTTGCCAATCGCCGAAATGGAACGAACGTTTCCCGACGCTTACGAGAAGCTCCTGGAGACGGCTGCCCGCTTAGAACAACATTACTGCAACATGCAGGACATCGAGTTCACGGTGCAGGAAGGTGTGCTCTACTTGCTGCAAACCCGCAACGGCAAACGTACGGGTTCAGCTGCAGTGAGGATCGCGGTTGATCTTGTGTCGGAAGGGCTCGTGAGCGAGGAAGAGGCCGTTCGAGATCTCGTTGAACCTCGCCATATCGAAGGTCTATTGCATCCGCGTTTCTCTGACACGACGAACTACACCGACCGTGTGATCGGGACCGGCTTGCCCGCATCGCCGGGTGCGGCTGTCGGCCGGGTTGTGTTTTCCGCGGATGAGGCTGAGGAGTGGAAAGAGCGGGGAGAGGACGTTATTCTTGTCCGGATTGAAACAAGCCCCGAAGATGTAGGCGGAATGCATGCAGCTGAAGGCATCCTGACTGCACGTGGTGGAATGACAAGCCACGCGGCTGTCGTGGCGAGAGGGTGGGGGAAACCGTGCGTTGCGGGCTGCGGCGCCATTCATGTCGACTATGCGACCAATCGATTCTCGTCAAACGGAACGACAATCAATCAAGGCGACTGGATTTCCATCAACGGATCGACCGGTGAGGTAGTTGAAGGGCGGGAGGAATTAGTTCCGCCTGAAATGTCCGCTGAAGTTGAACGCGTCCTCGGCTGGGCAGATGGAATACGCCGGCTGAAAATTCGGGCGAATGCGGATACGCCTGCAGATGCCGCACAAGCCATTGCACTCGGCGCGGAAGGGATTGGCCTTTGCAGGACGGAACACATGTTTTTTGAGGGCGAAAGGATTCATGCAGTCCGCCGGATGATCCTGGCCGAGACCAGAGAGGAACGCGAGATAGCCTTGGGCAAACTGCTGCCCTTTCAACGCGCCGACTTTGCGGAAATCTTCCGAGCTATGGACGGCAAGCCCGTCACTATTCGATTGCTGGACCCACCCCTCCACGAGTTCCTGCCGAACGACGAGGACGGAATCGTGGAACTTGCCGAGCGAGAAGGAAAAGAATTAGACGAGATCCGCTATCGGGTGGAAAGCCTGGAGGAATTCAACCCGATGCTGGGACACCGAGGATGCCGGCTTGGAATTGTATTTCCTGAGATCACCGCAATGCAGGCAAGGGCGTTGTTCGAAGCCGCGGTCGAAGTTGCGAAGGAAGGAATTGATGTCCAGCCAGAGGTGATGGTCCCACTCATTGGAACGAAGGCCGAATTTGCAAACCAGAGGAACGTGATTGAAGTCGTCACCGAGGCCGTATTTGCTGAAAAGGGTCGCCGAGTTGAACACCTCATCGGAACGATGATTGAGGTGCCGCGCGCGGCGCTCATGGCAGAAAGCATTGCCGAAACGGCAGATTTCTTTTCGTTCGGGACAAACGACCTCACCCAGATGGTGTTCGGTTTCAGCCGCGACGATGCAGGTAAGTTCCTTCCGTTCTACGTTGCCAATGGCTTGCTTGAAGACGATCCATTCAGGTCGCTCGACCAGGAAGGAGTTGGGCAACTTGTTGCTTGGGCAACCCTTCACGGTAGAAAAACCAAGCCCGACCTGAAGATCGGGGTGTGCGGTGAGCACGGTGGTGAATCGACGTCAATCGATTTCTTCCATCGAACCGGTCTGGATTACGTTTCATGTTCCCCGTTTCGTGTGCCCGTAGCCCGGTTGGCGGCTGCACAGGCCGTTCTACGTGAGGCAAGAGAACCGCTCGCATAGGATGTCGGACTACGACCTGGACTCTTATGACTTCATCTTGCCGGAGTCGCAGATTGCGCAGCACCCTGCAACAAAACGCGACGAATCACGGATGTTGGTACTGGATAGGGCGTCGGGGACGATAGCGGACCGCATATTTCATGACATCACCGATTACATCCGTCCGGAGGATGTGCTCGCTCTGAACAACACGAAGGTATTTCCAGCGAGATTAGTAGGGAAACGAGAGCCTGGAGGGGGCAAGGCTGAGCTGTTTCTCGTTCGTCCGGTTGGGGACGGTGTATGGGACGCGCTGGCGAAGCCGGGCCGGAAAGTGAAAGGGGGAACGCACGTACATTTTGGCGAAAGTCTCAGCGCGGAAATTCTGGAGGTACTAGATGACGGCAAGCGCCGTGTTCGCTTTTATGGAGACGGCCAGATCGATGACTTGATAGAGCGAGCGGGGAGGATGCCGCTCCCACCCTACATTCATCGCGAAATGCCTGAGCCTGAAGACCGCGAGCGGTACCAGACGGTTTATGCGAGCGAGAAAGGTGCCGTGGCTGCGCCGACCGCCGGGCTACACTTTACGCCAGAGATTTTGGATCGCCTACGAAATCAAGGCGCGAGCTTGGCGGAGGTGACGCTCCACGTAGGCTACGGCACGTTTGAGCCGGTCCGGGCGGATGACCTCCAAAGTCACACAGTTGCCGCAGAGTGGATTCAGGTTTACGAAGCAGCGGCAAACGCTATCAACACTGCGAAAGCGAAAGGCGGCCGAGTCATCTCGGTTGGTACAACCTCAACGCGGACACTCGAATCCGTTGCCGACAATCACGGCCGAGTCCATGCTTTCTCTGGTGAGACCAATTTGACGATCACGCCAGGTTATGACTTCAAGGTTGTTGATGGAATGCTCACCAACTTCCA
>JBBKWZ010000195.1:0-3031 GCA_037969195.1 Rubricoccaceae bacterium
GTTGTTGACGAACTCAACGGGCGTATACCGCTGACCACTTCGGAATGTCGAGGCCACATAAAGACGAAACCGGTTCAGGCCAGGAACTCCAAAAAATGGTCGCGTCCTATCGTAAGTAAAGACGGTCGATGCCTTGATATCGAGAGGACGGTCCCAGGCCAGCGGGGTCTCGAACGTGTTGTCGATGTTGCCGTCCTGGATAAGTTGCTGCAGCGCTTCGTTGTTCGTGGACGAGAGGCCGGTGGCACGTGAATAGCTCGCATTGATATTGCCTCTGAACCAGTCGCCAATACGCTTGATGTAGCTCACCTCAACGCCGCGAACACGCGCGAAATCGCCGTTAATGCGGAGCGCGCGGTTGGTTTCGCGGCCAGTTCCATCGAGGACCGATACACTGGCTACGGTGATGAAGTCATATTTGTCACGCCAGAATGCGGTCACGGAGAGCGCGTCGTCCGAGGTGATCTGGTTTCGGAAACCAAGCTCGTAGCTGATATCCACCTCAGGGTTGAGGTTTGGATTCCCGAGATCGCCAAAGAACGAGCGGTCCTGATAGAACGGATCCAGATTGGTATAGAGAAAGGTCGGGTGCGGAAGCCGCGTCGAGTGCCCGTAGTTGAAGAACAACACCTGATTCTCGCGAATCGGGAACGAAACCCGAATCTTGGGGAGAATCCGCGCCTTCCATCGAAGCCCCAGCAGACCGAAGGACTCATTCGTATAGGATTCCCGGATGACTTCGGGTATGGTAAACGAACTGTCGGCGACGAGGTTATCTACATAACTGCCAGGCGCCCAGAACTCCGAACGAAGGCCGAGATTGGCTATCAAACCGCGGTAGCGGAATTGATTCTGAACGTAGAATGCCGCACGCCTGGGCTTGACTCGCCACACGTCGCTGGCCTCACCAAGCCGGTTGGATTGGGTCGTGTCGCCCTCGGCGGTAATGATCGGCGCACCGATCCATGGGCGGATAATGTCGATCCACTGATAGTCATTGAGTTTTACGTCGAACCCGCCGGAAAACTCGTAGCCCCTGTTTTCCGTGAAGCGGGTGTACGTGCCCTTCAGAACCATCTCCTCGGCGAAGTGATCGTGCCAACGGGTCGCGATGCCGCCGTTGTTGAACAAACCAGGACCAGGCAATACGAACAGCACGTTCGGGTCGATTGGGTTGCCATCCGCATCTACAAACAAAGACCCCGGATACTCGATGATGCTCTCGGGATCAAGTTCCGCGTCCACGTTGTCGGGCCTCCAATCGCGGCCATTTGCATCGGCGCGGAGGCGCGTGAACAATCGACTGACCTGTAGCTCGTAAAACGACGTATTGCCGAGCACATGCGTCCATTTGAGGTACGCGATATTGTTGTCGTGGGCGTATGTATTCCCGTTGTCAGGCTGGAGGGAGAAGGCGTACTGGTAGCCAGGTCGGACGACGTCGTCGTTGCCCGTCACTTGCAGCATTCGCGTGTTCTGGTTAACCGTCAGCGACCGCTGGTAGCTCGCCTGCAATTTGAGGCCGGGCCGAGGCAGCCACGTCAGCTTCCCAAGCCCGCTCCAGCGGTTGTCCGCTCGTGGCATAAGCGATGTACCCTCGAACAGCGAGGTTCGGACCTGATCAGGAGTAGACGTGAAGCGCGTGAACTCGTCCGAAAAGCGCACCTGTCCACTCAAGAAAAAGCGCAGCGTGCCGGGCAGTATGGGCCCTGAAAAAGTGCTCTCGTAGACTTCTTCGTTCCACGTACTCCGCCAATCGGAGTTGAAACCAAGGCCGTCACGCTTGTGGGAAAACGACCCGTGGAATTGATCCGTGCCGTCCCTCGTGGTCACCTGAACGACGCCTGACGTCGCGTCGCCAACATCCGCACCGACGCCGCCGGTGGTTACCTCAACTTCGCGGAACGCGTTGGCACCAAGATCGAGGCCGAAGCCGGTTCCGGAGAGTGGGTCTTTCGCCGAGACTCCGTCCACGATGAACCCGGTTTCATCAGCCCGACCTCCGCGAATGTAGAGGCCCGTTGGATCCTGAATTACGCCTGCTTGCGAGGCTACGACCGCTTGCACTTCTCGCACCGGTGCAGCGTCGATGTCCTGTCGATCAATGACGTAGGAACTGGACGATTGCTCGACATCCACGAGAGGCCGCTCCCCTACTACGATCACTTCACCACCAGTCTCCAACACAGCCTCGGCAATGTCGATGTTGAGGGTCGTCGTCCGGCCGTTGGCCACTGCGATTCCTGTGAACTGCTTCGTTTCGAACCCCACGTAGGAGGCCTGCACTGTGTATTCGCCCGCACGAAGCCCTACGATTGAATAGCGTCCGTCAATATCGGTGGCGGCGCCTTGCGCCGTTCCTAGCACGAGAATGTTGACGCCTGGAAGGGATTCCCCTGTGTCCGTATCTGTAACGTTTCCTGCCAGGGTTCCTTGGCCAATAGCAGGCTTAGCAACAAAGAACAACGCCAGCAAAACAAGCAAGGCGGTCAATAGCCCTCCCGGCTTGGTGCGTCTGGAACGCGCTATCTGGTTCGAAGCTGCCATCTGGTTAGCGGGAGAAGTTCAGTGCTTCAAGAATGAGACGGATGGCGTCTTGAGGGGCATCTGGATCTCCATCGGCACCCTCCAGATTGTATGATCCAGAAAGGTCCGTGAGCAGCGGAATGGCAAACAAGGCTACGCGACCATCCTCTCGGATCGATGCAACGGTGGACGGTCCTTCCCAGGGAACGGTCTCCCCTGCCGTCGTTTGGGCTCGATATTCTGCCGCGTAGAGCGAAATCGAACCCTGGTCGACCGGGTAACTCATCGTCCGGTCTATAAAGCGGCGTGCTCGAAGCGCGGGCAATACCATACCGTTCGGGAGCATACTCTGGGGTGCCACCGCAGCGCCGTTCGGGATGTTGAGGACCGGATCAAAACCCGGATAATCCGTTCCTTCTCCAAACTCAAGCAATCCCGCCAGAGGCAGCAACGACAACGCGCCATTGCCCAGATTGTCGTCAGGGCTGGAAGGCAATCGAATGGA
>JBBKWZ010000196.1:0-11522 GCA_037969195.1 Rubricoccaceae bacterium
GCAAGTACGCTGCCGAAATCGAGTGGATGGATTCAGAAGCATCGCTCAATCGCTACCCAGATGTCAACGCGCCGTTCGGCGGGCTTTGGATTCGTTCTTCCGGCGCTCTCTCATTACCCACGCTTACACGAGCGTTGTTGGCGAAAGCAGCAGCGAGTGGTGCTGACGTCCGTTCTGGCGTCCGATTGTTGAGTTGGGACGAGCGGGAAGCAACGTGCAAGGTAGAATCAGACAATGGCTCATTTGAGGCAATAACACTCCTCCTGTGCCTTGGAGCCGGATATTCGGCTTTCCCTCAGCTTTCGGATTTGCCACTCCACCAAGTCAAAGGTCAAACGATTCGGCTGGCGAGGCCACACGGTCTCTCATCCACACTCCCGGCGGTGTCAGCGAGTATCTACGTGGTGCCGGATGGCGAGGAGTTCGTCGTCGGGTCAACGTTCGAGCACGAATTCGACAACCTTGAGCCTGACCCTGTACTAAGCGTGGAACTTCGAGATCGTGCGGCAGAGTTAGTCCCGTCCCTGTCAGACGCCGCCATTCTGGACGCCCGGGCCGGAGTTCGTGTCACTGTTCCCCGCGTTCGCTTGCCGCTGCTCGGCCCGCTGCCCGCATCGAAGCGCGTGTGGGTCTTCACGGCTCTTGGCGCGAAAGGCCTGATGACCGCGCCGCTGCTGGCCCGAGATTTATCGGGCTTTCTCGCCGATCCCGAGACGCTCCCGCTTGAACTACGTCCACCGAGTTAAGAATGTCGTAGAAACGCCGTTCAAAGCCGCTGCCGCTCAAAAGGAACAGTCTTTGGAGCCTATCTTTCGTTCCCCCATGCGTCCATTGAAACCGATTTACCAGATGTCAGAAGTCACAACATCCCGCCTCGAAGAACTCCTCGGTAGCGAAGCCGAATCTCTCCTTGGTTTCAGCAGCCCGGCGATCTCAAAAGACCGCCTTCATCTTCCCGGCCCCGACTTCGTCGACCGCGTATGGAAGGACTCCGACCGCACCACGCCCACACTCCGCTCCATTCAAACCCTTTTTGGCAATGGGCGCCTTGGAGGAACGGGCTACCTCTCCATTCTTCCCGTTGATCAGGGAATAGAACACGCTGCGGGGGCGTCCTTCGCGAAAAACCCTGACTACTTCGATCCGGCGAACATCGTGGAGCTTGCCATCGAAGGCGGATGCAACGCTGTTGCTTCAACGTACGGTGTCCTCGCCGCCGTGGCTCGCCGTTACGCGCATCGAATTCCCTTCATCATGAAGTTCAACCATAATGAGCTTCTCACGTACCCCAACACGTACGATCAGATCATGTTCGCGAACATCGACCAGGCGCACGATATGGGAGCGATCGCTGTAGGCGCGACGATCTATTTCGGCAGCGATGAATCGAACCGGCAGATTGAGGAAGTCGCCGAAGCGTTCTCCTACGCGCATGAACTCGGCATGGCAACGATCCTCTGGTGCTACCTCCGCAACGGCGCGTTCACGGTGGATGGAACGAACCACGAAAACAGCGCGGACCTCACGGGCCAGGCCAACCACCTCGGCGCTACGATTGGTGCAGACATTCTGAAGCAGAAGCAGCCGACGTCAAACGGAGGCTATGCAGCGCTCAACATGGGCGATTCGTCGTACGGCAAGTTTGATGAGCGGATCTACTCAGAAATGGCCTCGGACCATCCCATTGATCTTACCCGCTACCAGGTGGCGAACGGTTACATGGGTCGCTGTGGCCTCATCAACTCAGGCGGCGCTTCAGGCTCCGACGACTTTGCGCAGGCCGCAAAGACAGCCGTAATCAACAAACGAGCGGGCGGTACGGGCCTGATCTCTGGCCGCAAGGCCTTCCAGCGCCCTCGCGCCGAAGGCATCAAACTCCTCAACACCATTCAGGACGTGTATCTGAATGACGAGGTGACGGTGGCCTAGTCGCGCCAGATTGGTTCGGTCGTTTGAGTAGGCGATTCCGCGTTTCGGTTAGGTTTGATACTTTGCGATCGCTTTTTGCGTCCTTATGTGCGAGGCACCTGTCCAATCCGCCGCATTAGTCCAATGACCGTCCGACGACTGGCCCACCTCGTTTTCGCGTGTGTTTTGATGTCGCCGCTGGCGCTGGCCCAGCAGCTCCCACGCGTCGGCGAATCGATTGAAGGATTTGTCCAGGTTGACTTGTCTGGGTATCTCGACAACGAAACTGAGTCCGGGCCATCGCAAACGCTACGTGGTCAAGGCAACATTTCTGGAAACGCCTCTGCCGGTTCGCAGTCACTCACATTTGAAGGCGGAGGTGCCGTGCAGTGGCGCAGAACTGCGACGCAGCGACTGGCGGCTAGACGTGCGCTACGAGGAAATGCTCTGTCGTTTGTTCGGCTGACGGTAACGGAACGCACAACAGATGGCCTGCGTGTTTCGGGAGACGTCTTTTTCTGCCTTCCAGGCAACGAGACCGGCTCTGGGCCGCTCACCCCTCCTTCTTCATGCTATGGTTCAGAATCGAACGGAGGCAACCCGCAAGTCCTAATGGGCGAGACGCGTGGCAACACCCTTCCCGGTTACATGGGCGAGACTGGCGGTGGCAACCCAGAGGTTTTCAAACTGGAGTTGGAAGGCACGGTGCGGGGCAACTGACTCGACTGTGGCGACGCACTACCCCTCCCGCTCAAACACCAAAAAGTGTTGCTGCGGAAGGAAATCGCGGTTCTCAACAAAACGAAAGCCAACCGCCTCCATCTCGCGACGAGCCTGCGCTTCACTCATCTTGTGGAGTTCCAGAATGGGTACCGAGGGATCTTCGGCTCGGTATTCAATGAGCACGAGGCGTCCGCCCGGCTTGGTCGCATCGAAGATGGCCTGCGCCATTTCTCGTGGGCGCGAGAACTCGTGGTAGGCGTCTGAGATCAGGGTTAGATCAACCGATTCCGGCTCCAGCTCAGGCGATGTCTCTGTACCAAGAACCGTCTCCACGTTGGTAGCACCGTCCACCGCGGCACGCCGTTCGATAATATCAAGCATGGTTGGCTGGATGTCCACGGCCAGCACCAAACCGTCCGGCACTTCTTCCGTCAATCGAAACGTGAAGTATCCCGTACCCGCGCCAATGTCCGCGACAACGTCAGCCGGCGACAACTCAAGATTTCGAACAACGGCGGCGGGCAGTTCGGTGCGCTCGCGTTCAGGCCTTTCCATCCAGGCCGCCCCCCGGTGATCCATCACGCAAGCCAGTTGCCGGCCCATGTAGTAGATGCCCGTCCCATCCTGCGCAGCGGGCCCGGAGGTGTACCACTGAACACGAAGTCCGCCGTCGCCATTCCCACCGTCCGTAAGCGAGTCGGGCGTCTGGGCGGACGCCATCCCCGCGCCCACCTGCAATGTCAGTAGGGCGACAACAACCAGTCGCAACTGAGTTTTCGATCCGAAGAATCTCATAGTGCTAATGTATAGCCGCGCGGGCAGCAGACAACGTCACACGCCGGATCCGCAGACTAGGAACGGAGAGCAATCAGGACGTCGAACCGGTATGAGGTTGATCAGATGGACCATACGGTTCACGAAGCTTAACAGGCGTACCCGACTTTCTTACGCGGAGGTTCAGCATTTCAACAAGGAAAGCAAACGCCATGGCCGTGTAGATGTAGCCCTTCGGAATGTGGAAGTCGAGGCCTTCGGCTGTAAGCGCGACGCCGATGAGGATCAGGAACGCCAGGGCCAGCATTTTGACCGTGGGGTGATCGTGGACAAACTTGGAAATGGGCGTTGCGAAAATCATCATCACGCCAATTGCGGCAACCACCGCGATCACCATGATTTCGACGTGATCCGCCATCCCCACGGCAGTGATCACCGAATCCAGGGAGAACACGAGGTCGAGCAGCGCTATCTGAACGAGGACCGCGCCAAACGAAACAGCTTTCCCCGCAGTATTTGAGGCGTCATGCCCTTCGCCCTCAAGTTTGTGGTGGATCTCGGTTGTGCTCTTCGCGATCAGAAAGAGCCCACCGACCAGGAGAATGAGGTCCCGGCCGGAAATTGACTCGCCAAAGATCTCGAACCAGGGCGCCGTCAACCCCATCACCCACGTGATGGAAAAGAGCAGCAGAATGCGCATGATCATCGCCAGGGCTAGACCGAGCGTTCGGCCTCGCGCTTGTTGATCTTCCGGCAGCCTGCCTGTCAGGATGGAGATGAAAATGATATTGTCGATGCCAAGGACAATCTCCAACGCAGTAAGTGTCCCAAGGGCAATCCAGGCGTTCGGATCAGCGATCCAGTCGAGCATGATAGGCGGAAAAGAGAGGTATTTGGATGACGGGCGATTGCCCCGAAGCCGCCTATATTACTCAGCCGTTACGGCAACACCGGGCAGCGTCGCATCAATTTGCGCCTTATCCCCATTCCAAGATTTCCCACGATGTCTCAGACGACGACCGAATCCCAACTCGCGCACTACCCTGAGTGGGCGCGGCACTTGGCCAGGAAGTACTTCACGAAAACCATGAACCAGTTCAACCTGCACGGCAATGTGCGGGATATGGTGCCAACCGAGCTGGGCGATGGCAAACGCGACTACATCTCGTTGCGGTCTTTTCTGGCAGAAGATCTCTTTGCCAGCCGCGACATCGTGCTGTTCTTTGATCGCTCTGATGGTATCCACTTCATCGACTCAGAATCCAAGAAGGACTTCAACCGGGCGGTTTCGGGGTACGACACAATTTTTGGGACGGAGTACGCCGCCAAACTTCCCAAAGACCCCGTGCGGGTTTTTGCGCTGCTCGACAACTACTTCCGACTCCGCCTGAATGACGGCAAGAGAATCGCCTGCGTCATTGACTATGCAGAGACGATCGTACCGATGGCAGAAGCCTCATCGTATTCGGTGGAAGATCGAGGTGCACTGGTATATCTCCAGAAGTGGAGCCACGACTCCTTCCTGCTGCAGAGCGACTTCACGTTGGCTCTCATCACAGAGAGCCTGACCGATCTCAACAGGCAGTTTGTCCAAAGCCCGTATAACGCGGAAATAGAGATTCCGCTGCCGAATGCTGACCAACGTATCGCGTTTATCGATTGGTTTCTCGACCAGGACAAGCGAGGGGAGCAGTTTGAAAAGCTCTCTGACGTAAAACCTTTTACACTCGCCCAGAACACGGCCGGCCTCGGCTACGTGCAGCTTCGGACGATCCTGGCAGATGTCGTCGAGAACAATGAGCGTCTCACGTTTGAAGTCTTGTCGGAGAAGAAGAAGGAGCTCATTGAGGCAGAAGCTTATGGGTTGCTCGAATTTGTCGAGACCGATTACAACCTGGACATGGTGGCCGGGCATGAGGAGGCCAAGAGCCACCTTCGCGCTGCCGCGCACGCCATCAAAACAGGACGCCCCGATGTTATGCCGATGGGCTACCTCGTATCCGGCCCCGTCGGTACAGGCAAGACGTTTATGATTACGACGTTCGCAGGCGAGATCGGCATCCCGATGGTGATGTTGAAAAACTTCCGCAGCCAGTGGCAGGGCGTGACCGAAGGCAATCTGGAGAAGATCCTGTCGCTACTCCGCGCCATGAACCCTGTGGCCGTCATGATCGACGAAGCCGACGCGGCACTGGGTGATCGCAATAGCTCAGGCGACAGTGGTGTTTCCAACCGTGTGTTCGGCCAAATTGCTCAAGCGATGAGCGACACGCGCTATCGGGGAAAGATCATTTGGTTCCTCGTAACCGCTCGCCCAGACCTCATGCCCGTCGACTTGAAACGACAGGGCCGCGCTGAGGAACACCTCGCGCTCTTCTATCCGTCTACGCGTAAAGACCGCGAGGAACTGCTCGACGTGATGAGAAAGAAAACGAAGACGAACGCGCGAATGGAGGACATGCCGGAAGCCCTCCTGGACGGCGTAAGAACGTATTCAGGCGCGGATATGGAATCGCTTTTGACGCGGGCAAAATTCCGTGCAGCCACTGTGGCTTCGGGTGCAGAAAAGGAAACGTCCAAACCCGCAGTCGTGTCATCTCCGGAGAGTGCGACGGATGCTCCAGATCCCGACAAAAGTGATCTGGAGCCGAAGACTGAACCTGAGCCTGTCACGACTACCAATGGCGAGGCCAAACCATCCGGCGATAAGACTCCCCAAATGGTCTCAAGGGAGATTCTTGAAGAGACCGTAAACGATTTCATCCCTCCCTCCTACCCCCTTCAGGTCGAGTTGCAGACACTTGCCGCCGTTATGGAGTGCACGAGCAACTCCATGCTTCCCGAGAAGTACCGCACGTTAGACCGCGAACAGGTCGTCCGGCGGATCGCTGAACTCAAGCGATTGGTTGGCGAGCGATAGGCAATAAAAAAGGGCGCGGCCAATGGCCTCACCCTAGATTGTCAGCATCCTGGAACGCTGTTATTTCTTACGCTTACTTGCGCCAATAAGCGCCAGGTATTTCTTGTACGAAACGAGAACAGCGAGGGGCTCGTTGTTCTTTTGAATCATGATACCCTCGAACTTATCGGCTTCATCAATCAACTCCGACGTACGTGCGCGGAGCTCAGTGATCGTAGCGATGGCTTCAATGCCTTTGGTGGTGTACATGGTTGATGTATCGGTGGATGGGAAGGACTTCACAGAACTCGAAGGTGGTGACTTCGGCCTGCTAACTGTGTAGCAAACTAATTGATTTCGGTTCCAATTGTCCAACCACATCACCAAACATTTCTCAAGCTGAACATAGGGGGACGTTTTCTAGTCCTCTCATCGCTAATCGTCACTCACCCACCGCCGAACATAGTGGACTACCTTTAGGACTGCTTTTCTACCATGCGTCTCTGCAAAATTACTGGTACCGTCGTTTCTACTCGAAAGCATGACAGGCTTCGGGCAGCCAAATTGCTTGTCGTCCGGCCTATCGACTTGGACGGATCGCTCATTGACGGCGCGGTTGAGGAAATTGCCCTCGACCCGAAATTCGATGCGGGCGTCGGCGACCTTGTGCTAACGGCAAAGCAGGGGACGGTTGTCGCACAGATTATGGACGCGGATGTAGCAGAGGGAGGGTCTGGAACACCCGCCAACGTCATCATTGTCGCAATAGTTGAAGGAATGGAAGTCGGAAGTAAGTAGCATATTATGGGATAACTCGCCGCAATCATATTTAGTCACGGCTCTTGACGTCGTTCTTCTCGCTTCAAAGTTCCCGCTACATTCCCCGATCTCTTCAACGCTCGGCGCGAACCTGTCGAGTTCGACTGCGGTATCCTTGCCCACCCCACTCCCAATCTGACAAACTCTGATAGTTCCTATGGCAAACGCGACTTACGACGTCATCGTTATCGGCTCTGGCCCCGGCGGCTACGAAACCGCCATCCGCGCGACTCAGCTTGGTTTCAAGACGGCAATCATTGAGAAGAATAAGCTTGGCGGCGTTTGCCTCAACATCGGCTGCATCCCCACAAAAGCGCTGTTGAAAAGCGCGGAAGTGGCGTCGATGACGTCGCACTTGTCGGATTACGGCCTGACGCTGGATGGTTCGGTATCGCCCGATTTCGCAGCCGTAGTGAAGCGTTCGCGCGGCGTAGCCGACAAGATGAACAAAGGTGTGGCGTTCCTGATGAAGAAGAACAAGATTGACGTATTGATGGGAAACGCGACGCTTCTTGGTGATGGTAAGATTGGGATTGCACCCTCGGAAACCATGGACGGAGAGACGGTTGGCGAGAAAGCTGAAGTTTCTGCGCAGCACATCATCGTTGCCACGGGTGCACGGGCCCGGGAACTCCCATCCCTCCCTATCGACGGCAAGAAGATTATCGATTACAGGCAGGCCATGCTGCAGACTGAGCGGCCGGGCACGATGGTGATTGTCGGCGCTGGGGCGATAGGCGTTGAGTTCGCCTATGTGTACCACCACATGGGCACCGAGGTTACACTTGTTGAGCTCATGGAACGACTCGTGCCTGTGGAAGATGTCGATGTCTCGAAGGAACTCGGCCGCGCGTACAAGAAGATGGGCGTGAAGGTGATGACGGCGTCGTCCGTCGAAAACGTTGATATCTCAGGCGACAAGTGCGTGGTGACGATCAAGACCGCGAAGGGCACGGAAACCGTCGAAGTCGATCAAGTGCTCTCTGCCGTCGGCGTTACAGGAAACGTCGAGAACCTCGGACTGGAGACGCTCGGTGTTGAGAATGAAAGAGGAGCTATAAAAGTCGATGAGTTCTTCCGTACGAATGTCCCGGGCGTTTACGCCATCGGCGACGTAATTGGTGCCCCCTGGCTGGCACACGTCGCTAGCCACGAAGGCATCACGTGCATTGAGAAAATCGCAGGGATGGATGTTCACCCGGTGGACTACAACAACGTGCCGGGCTGTACCTACTGCCTGCCGCAAATCGCATCCGTGGGCTACACCGAAGAGAAAGCCAAGGAAGCTGGCTTCGAAGTGAAGGTCGGCAAATTCCCGTTCTCCGCCTCCGGCAAGGCTGCGGCAATTGGCAACCCGAATGGTTTCGTAAAAGTGATCTTCGATGCCAAGTATGGCGAATGGCTCGGCTGCCACATCATCGGCCCCGATGCTACTGAATTGATCGCGGAAGTCTGCCTGGGCCGGACGCTCGAAACGACGGGCCACGAAATCCTGGAGACGATGCACCCCCACCCGACGCTTTCGGAGGCCGTACTGGAAGCGGTGCGCGAAGCGTACGGGATGGCGATAAATGCGTGATGGGGAGGCTTTCCAACGCAAGCCAGCCGCCGTCGTGGCTCACAGAATACCGCCCGACTTTGGGACTTTTCGCCGACCAAACATTGGTAATGCGGAACTGGCGGTATAATCTGGTGTTACGCCGCTCCATCGACTCCTTGCCCTTCGTGGCGCGATTCAGTGTTCTCGCCCTGTACGCCCTTCGGCTTATTCTTCGCTTCGAACCGCCCCCGCCCCGTACCCTCAGCTCCGTGCGGCTGAGCGGCCGTTTTCATATGGCTTTCCCCAGAACCCATGAGAATGCTTCCCCTCGCCGTTCTCTCGCTTCTGCTCTGCGGGTCGAGCTGTTCGCAGACACCACAGGATGAAGCGACCGACACTGCTCGGCCATCATCCCGACCCGACCTCTACCTCTGCGACGGCTGCGAAGTGGCGACCGAGCGTTCCCCGGAGGAACTCGGCTGGCGGCTAGAATTGCCGCCGGAAGGCGAACCCGGCGACCGGCTCATTCTCTCCGGCCAAGTCCTCATGCCGGACGGCGAGACCCCTGCTCCCGGTGTTGTACTCTACATCCACCAGACCAACGCCGACGGCTTCTACCGCTCCGTCCTGAGCACGAGCGGAGGCGGACACGACGACGGGATGATTCAGGGCTGGCTTGCCACGGATGCGGCGGGCCGCTACGAGATCGACACAGTCAAACCTGCACCATACCCCGACGCCGCATTACCCGCTCACGTGCACGTCTACGTTCGGGAGCTTGAGCGCCGCCCGTACTACATCGACGACTTCGTCTTCGAAGGCGAGCCGCACGTCACGCCGGCCTACATATCCAACCAGGAACTCCGGGGCGGCTCCGGGATCACCAACCTCACGCGCGACTCAACCGGGGTCTGGCAAGGACATCGCGACATCGTGCTCGAATGGTGAGGCGGCTTATTTTTGCGCCGTGATCTCGGTCGTCCGCGGCCACGGCCAGATAACCAGCCGCCGGAGGCCGACAAAGGGCTCCGGCTGAAGCAGCCTTCGCGCTCGCCTCTCTTGCAATGCTTTGCATTGTAAAGTACATTGCTTAACGAACCTCCATGACCTCTTTAGAACATGAATGCGAATAGACAACGAGGCCAGACAATGAAAGCAAAGGTAGAAAACAGCACAGGGCGGCATCTGAGTCGTTCGCGGATCGCAGTGTGGAGCGCCGCAGCATTCATTCTGTTGCTTCCCTTGATCGCGATGCAACTCACCGATGAGGTTGCTTGGGAAGTCGCCGATTTCGCCATCTTCGGTGCCCTGCTGGTGGGCGCTGGCCTCGCCATTGAGCTCGTAACGAGGAAGACAAATAATGCCGCCTATAGGGCCGCGGCTTCCGTTGCTCTCGCCGCATCGTTCATCGTCCTCTGGGTAAACGGTGCCGTTGGCATCATACAGGAGGCTAGCAACGAGGCCAATCTGATGTACTTCGGTGCGCTTGCCGTTGGACTCATCGGCGCCGCTATCGCTCGCTTCAAACCCGCTGGCATGGCGCGCGCCATGATCGCCACGGCTCTTGCGTTGGCGTTGGTCGCCGGTATCGCGCTAATCGCCAGATTTGGCAGTCCAGGAGAGATCCTGATCCTGAACACGTTTTTTGCCGCTCTCTTTGCTGGATCGGCATGGCTATTTCGCCGTGCTGCAAGAGGACAGGTCGAAAGCGACGCGGCACGACCCGCGGCTGTTTAATTAGCAGAGCAAAGCGGTCACGTGTCCGAATACTCCGGCGTCCTGAGGCCAACCCTACACGTGCCCACACGGTGCAAACTGCTAGTCGGCGATGCGACATTGTGGTAGACTTGTCGTCAAGTGAGAAAGCCACATTTCGACCTGAGGCCACACCATGTCAACAAGCACGATCAGCCTTCACCGCGTAGTTCGTTCGGATCCGGAGCGTGTCTACCGAGCGTTCCTGGATGCAGACGCGATGGCCAAGTGGATACCTCCTTACGGATTCACGTGCACCGTTCACCACATGGATGCCCAGGTCGGCGGGACCTATCGGATGACATTCACAAACTTTGGTACAGGAAACGGTCACTCCTTTGGCGGTGAATATCTCGAACTCGTTCCGTTCGAGAAGATTCGCTACTCGGACAGATTCGACGATCCAAACTTGCCTGGCGAGATGCAAACGACCGTGACCCTGACGCCTGTCTCATGCGGTACCGAGCTCAACATTGTACAGGAAGGGATTCCTGAGGCGATCCCTCCTGAAATGTGCTATCTCGGATGGCAAGAGTCGCTCGCGCAGTTAGCAAAACTTGTCGAGCCCGACATTCCTGATTGACGACGTGATCCGTAACGGTTCGCCCTTGACGCGTGGTCATACAGCTCGCTACTCCCCACCTTTTGTCTGAACCGAGAATCAAAACTGCGAATGCAATGGAGTGGCTTGAGTACACCGTTGCACGATCTCACGGACGTATCGCAATCGACGGGAACTGGGACAAACCGGCGTGGCAGAGTATTCGGCCGCTGGTCCTCAACAATTACATGGGTGATGAGCCGCGACACCGCCCTCGTGTTGAAGCCAAACTGGTGTTCGACGACAAAGCTCTAACCATCATATATCGCGTTGAGGATCGGTACGTTCGCGCCGTAGCAGAGAACTGCCAAGATCCTGTCTATAAGGACAGTTGCGTCGAGTTTTTCTTTTCGCCGGGTGCTCCTCTTGGACTTTCCTACTTCAACCTTGAGATCAATTGCGGCGGCACAGTGCTTTTCTGGTGGCATCCAGAAGGCGGAGATGCGATTCCAGTAACTGCCGAAGACTGCGACCGAATAGAGATAGCCCACTCGCTGCCGAAG
>JBBKWZ010000197.1:0-3920 GCA_037969195.1 Rubricoccaceae bacterium
AGAGCGTGATCTGCGACCCCAACGGGCAAGTGCTAGCGTCGGCTTCAGCTACGGAGACGGAGCTACTATCTGTTGAGATTGACACTTCGAAAGCGCGCGACCGACAAATAACAGCCCACAATCATCTTTTCGATGATCGCAGGCCGTCAAGCTATTCCCTTGATTAGGCTGGCTTACTCAGCGCGGACGAAGTTCTCGACACCGTAGGAAACCTCGTCATCGATGGCCTCTGCTATATAATCCAGCGCTATCGATGTTGGAAACCCTAATGCTGGATCATAGCTCACAGTGACCTGGTCCGCATTTCGTGCGTAGGCCTCAGCGAGAATGCCAAATAAGTCGCCGATTGTCTTTCCGACCTCATTTCCGACCATCTCAGAATCTGGCAAGGATGTGACGTGAACGACTATGTTATTCTGGACCTCAACATCGAATGTCCCCGTCTCTACGCAGAAGCAGGTAATCGTGAATACAAAGTTGTAGTCAGAGATGCCAGCGCGCGTCCACCGTGCACGCGCGTCATCCAACTCTTTGTTGTCGGAACTGCTGAATATGGAACAGCCCGAAAAGAGTAGAAAGAGTAATAGTCCCAGCGATATTTGTCTCATGCGATGCCTTGTCGTGACTCTGGGTTAAGGCGGAGCGGAAGCTGCGGATAGCTCAGAACTATTTCAAGGGCATTATTGATACGCTCGACAGGAAATTCGCTGAGTTCTGGCTTAAAGACGGAGCCGGTAATGGTCTCATAGAGCTCCACGTATCGCTCAGCGATCTGCCTGACGAAATCGGACGGAAGGTCGGGGAGAACTTGTTCGTCTAATCCCTGAAAGCCTTTTTCCATGAGCCATTCGCGCACGAACTCCTTTGAGAGCTGCCGTTGTGTCTCTCCTTTGGACAGGCGTTGCTCGTACCCGTCCGCATAGTAATAGCGGGACGAATCTGGCGTGTGCACTTCGTCTATGACAAGCAGTCGTCCATCCGGAGCACTGCCAAACTCATATTTCGTATCCACGAGAATGAGTCCTCGCTTTGAGGCCAGCTCCGTGCCTCGCGTAAAGAGCTTGAATGCGAGATCGGCAGCCTCCTCAAGTGTTGGCGCATCAAGGATGCCTTGATCTACAATTTCCTTCTTCGATATGTCCTCATCATGGCCTTCTTCCGCCTTTGTGGCGGGAGTAAGTATTGGTTGAGGGAGTCGCTCGCTTTCTCTAAGTCCGTCCGGGAGCGATTCGCTGCATAATTCTCGACGCCCCTGCTGATACACTCGCCATGCGTGGCCGGCCATATAGCCTCGGACAACGAACTCGACCGGCAACGCCTGGCATTCGATCGCAACCGCAACGTTCGGGTCGGGAATGTCCAGAAGATGATTGGGCGAAATGTCTTTCGTCTGTTCGAAAAAGAAAGCCGCCAGTTGATTCAATACCTGACCTTTCAGGGGAATCGCCTGCCTCAAAACGTGATCAAAGGCAGAGATTCGATCCGTCGTGATGAGAATTACTCGGCCATCTCCAGGCCGGTAAACGTCCCGCACCTTTCCTCTGTAACGCTCGCCAAGGTGTTCGAAACTGGTTTCTACAAGAGCCGGAGGAAGCGTTGAAGGCAGCATTTGCTAGTCGATGAGAGAGGCTTCGGAGAATGCAAGATTATCGCCGGAGTTCGCATGGCGGATGGAATCGGTGGCGAACTTCTTGCCACGCTGGATGGCTTCCTCGAACCCGCTTCCGCCGACAAGACTTGATAGAATTCCCATGTGAAGAGCTGACGACGCTCCGCAAACATTCAGCATAGGCACGAGCGGAGCTTCGAACAGCGAGAACTCCTCTCCGTCGAAGTACAAATCCGTCATGAACGCAGCTGGGATCTGGTCCCCTCCGGGATCGTCATGGGCATCGAAAAAGCGAGTAGGAAGCGCGCCGCACCGAATCAGAACACGCTGAGCTCCGCGGTTGTGAAGCCGCTGAACAGCCACTTGGGCGTCATCAAGCGACTGAATCTCGCCACCTGTAACGAGCTCGGCGTCCTTTCGGCCTATCGAAACCAAGTCAGGAACCGCCAGCCGTTCCAGGACTGCTTCCGTGCCTCGTTTAGTCAAAACAGTTTCACCGGACGGACCAGAAATCGTCAGATCAAGCACAGCGGGGCCGGAAAAATCATGAGCGAAATCCATTACGGCCTCAGCGGTTTTGTGCTCACCTAATACACCGATGAGCATAGCGTTTGCTGATGTCGTCGCTTGAAGGTGCACCAACTGCGCACCAACCGTATCGGACGGCACCTCGGTCACGTCCGTCACGTGATCGTGGCTGGCAATAACGATAGCTGAGCATACCGCGAACCCGTTGGCGCCAAGGGCGTTGACCGCATTTATATCTGCGACTAATCCGCGAGTAGCGCCTGTCACAAGCGCGCCAATGGATATGACTGAGAGTCTAGAATTGGGCATGCTGGAATCTAAGCTCTCACAGTTGCGAAGTGGCTTAGGCTTCCTGGCATACAGCGCTCTACGAATAGGGTCGCGTCGCGACGAATTTGCGAACGGATGTAAGAACAGTAGGTCTCTGCTCGTTTAGGTTTCGTTCATGGCTTCGGCCCATTCCGACGGAGGATCGACGAGGACCGATGGTGCGACACTTGCCGCAACTACAACTTTTCTCGTATTTAGCGTCTCCCGGATGGATGTCCGGCCGAGCTTCACCCAACCATTCACCCAAAAGAACCATGAAAAACGCACTTTTGCGCGGTATCATCATTTTTGGATTCAGCTTTGGTCTCGTGGCACTTTCTGCCTGCGCAGAGCAAACGGAGACTGACCCGACGTTAACGGAAGAACCTGAGGTCTACAGCGAGCCAGAAATCATGGACGAACCCATGATGGATGACTCGACTATGGCTGACTCAACGATGATGGAAGAGCCTATGGAAGAGGATCACGCCGACGGGGAAGGCGGAATGTAGTCCGTCTGAAAGATGGAATTGTTGGGGCCGCTGCACCTATGTGCGGCGGCCCTTTTTCACGAATCATATTGTCCGTACTTACGATAAGTGTTATTATCGTAACCAACAATAATGACGTCCGTGAGCAATCTCGTACCAAGTGATCAGGGCAACATCCAGCAGACTTCGTTGGATACGGACCTCCTCACGCTTTACCTCCTTCGATTTGACGCGGAGAACACACGCCGTTCTTATGCGAGCGACCTCACTCAGTTTTTTGGCAGTGACACGATTACCCTGCGGGTAGCTCGCAGCGTCACCTTCGTAGATGTCAATGCGCATCTTGAAACGATGAGTGCTGATGGTGCCAAAGCATCCAGTATGCAACGTCGCGTTGCCGCACTTCGTGGATTCTTTTCGTGGCTGGTCGCATTGCAACTGATTGAGCACAACCCGGCAGATCGACAGCTCATTCGGCGAACACCCCGAGCCAATCGGCGCGACAGGATTATTACAGTATTGTCCCGTGACGAAGCGACTCGTTTGCTCGAAGCAGTTGATCCGGCGTCATCTTCGTTCGTTCGAAATCAAACGCTACTTCTTGTCCTTCTGCACTGCGTTTTGCGGCGTTCGGAGGCTTGCGCGATGGATTATGAGCACCTGCGCATGGTTGACCGTTATTGGGTACTTGATCTTCCGATGACCAAGGGCGGCAGTGATCAGTATATAAAGGTGCCCGATCATGTGGCTGATGCGATTCTCGCGCAGAAGACGCATTACACCCACGATGGCGGCCCGGTTTGGCGCTCACTGAGTCGCAACAGTCTCAACAAGCGGCTTTCCACTACATCCATCTACACGATTGTACGGAAAACGGCCGAGCAGGCTGGCATTGCGGCGCGAGTTGGTGCACATACCCTGCGCCATACTGGATGCACACTGGCCATCGAATCCGGTGCGTCGTTGCAGCAAGTGCAGGCTCA
>JBBKWZ010000198.1:0-2514 GCA_037969195.1 Rubricoccaceae bacterium
CATTCTCCGGGACGGCTGGAATGCGACGGCCTACCAGATTTTAAACCCTGGCATCACACATTGGATTTCGGAAGACGAACGTGGGCTTGTTGGATACGTCGAAGCCAAGGGGCGGCCAAGTCTTCGCTCGCGTGTTTTGGTAGCCGCCGGCGAACCCGTCTGCGCTTTGGAAGACGTGCAGCGCATAGCCCTCGCTTTCGAGGCAGCGGCCCCGGCTGAAAACCGCAGCGTTTGCTGGTTTGGTGGCGACTCACGGTTGCGCGAAATCCTAAGCGGGGAGTTGGGCTATTGCGAAATAGTCCTTGGAGCTCAGCCTGTTTGGGATCCCCATTCCTGGCGGACGATAGTTGCCGCCAAGCCATCGCTTCGCGCCCAAATCAATCGCGCTCGGAACAAGACTGTTCGTGTGTCTCGTTGGTCGCACGAGAGTGCGGAGGACAACAAGGATTTGCAGCGGTGCATTGATGAATGGTTACGCGGTCGGGGCCTTCCTCCACTTCATTTCCTCGTCGAACCCCAAACGCTTCATCATCTGAAGGATCGGTGGGTCTTCGTGGCGACGCTTGCGTCTGAACCCATTGGCTTCCTAACACTTTCCCCTATTCCAGTGCGCAACGGTTGGCTTGTCGAGCAGATCATTCAAAGTGATGCGGCGCCAAATGGTACGGCTTCCCTTCTGCTTGACACTGCAATGAACGCGGCGGCTGACGCGGGTTCATCGTACGTCACGCTCGGTCTCTCGCCTCTGTCGTTCCGAGCCCCAGCCTCGAACCCCAACCCGCTCTGGATGCGTGCGCTCTTAGGATGGATTCGCGCTCATGGCCGCCGATTTTACAATTTCCAGGGGTTAGAGGCCTTCAAGGCCAAGTTCGTCCCCGACCGATGGGACCCGATCGTCGCGATCACAAAAGAACGTCGCCCATCTCTTGGCACTTTGTACGCGATAGCAGATGCGTTCTGCGGCGAGCTATCTCCTGAGCGATTGATAGCGAGAGCACTCCGGGATGCAGTGAAGGCGGAGGCGCAAGGGGTAAAGAAGAAACTCCGACCCTAGCGGTCGGCTAATTCCTGAATCGGAACGTGACAACACCCTGCTGATTGACTTGGTCTGCGTTCGACGGAAGAGGTTGGGCGCGACATCCCGCTAGCACACCTTGTGCGGCCTGATCCACGCGCGGATTCCCACCACGTCGCTGTGGACGTGAGCTGACGTAGCGACCTTCGGGTGTGAACGTCACGAAAAAGCTCACAACGCCATTAACTCCCGGGTACGCTGGACTCGGACACGATGCACGTCTGTTCCCCAAGCCCTCGATAGCTACCCCCGCCGAACCCGTGTTTCCTACACCCGAATTGTTCTCTGGGTTAGAGTCGTTGCCCTGTTCCCCTGTTGGCGATCCGCCGCCGCCATCGGTATTACGCTCTGGCGTTGGTGGACTTGGAGGCTGAGGAGGCGCGGTCGCTTGTTGCGGCGGACGTGCAATCGGTTCCTGACCTTGCGCGGGTACACGCGTTTGTGGCGTGCGCACGGGCGTTGGAGCAGGAGGTTGTGCGCGCGGCGGTTCAGGACGAGTTTGAGGCTGCGGAGGACGAGGGTCTGGATTTGGCGATGGCGCCGAAGGCCGGGCTTCAGAAGCGAGATCACCGAACTCGATTTCAATCAAGTGTGCTGGATCTTCCGGATTCTTGCTGCCAATGATCAGCGACCCAGCTATGAGCAGCAAGGCGAGATGCAGCCCGAGGCTTGCTCCCAGTCCTTTTGCGTCGTCGCTACGAAAACGTTGTTGCATGAGGCGCCCTCCGTGATACGGAAACGAAACGGTCCTGCAGCACTACTTCGTGCCTTATCCCGAAAATACCTACGAAAGACCCGAAAACGCGTTCAGGGTTGCTCAAGCGAACAGATTAGTTCGGCTGTTCCTCATCACGTAGGAAACGAGGCTGCGCCAAGGTGAGCTTCACCGAGACACGATGGGAGTAACCAAGCTCACTCTGCAGGCCTCCGAAGTCGCCAAAGCCGTAGTCGATCGAAACCTGGCTGATATTCAGCCCGGCGCCAATAGTAGGCGTGAGTTGAGTTCCATACCTGTCCGATGTGGTGACATTTGAAATGCCTCCTCGGAGCGCAACAAGGCCTTTGTACGTGACTTCACCGCCGAGTCGGGGATGGAAGGAAATATCTCCCGTGTTAAATGCGTACGTCTGCTGACCGTCAAACGCGAGGTCTAGGTCCATCCCAACAGTAAACCCAACATCGTCCGTCAAAGGAATGCTTGTAGCAACACCAAGCCGGGCAACAGGGAGAACCATTTCAGTGCCGCCCTGCGGCGCTGTTTCGCCAAAGGTTTCCTCGAACTCTGCGAACTGGCCCTGGTTAACCGACCAGGACTGAATCATGCTCGTCGCATCCTGCAAGTTCAACCCCAACTGAAGCCGCCCAATTTTGTACTGGGCACCGAAATCGAAGGAGTAGCCCCACGCGCTCGCGAAGTCGCCTATGGATCTACGAATAAC
>JBBKWZ010000199.1:0-3209 GCA_037969195.1 Rubricoccaceae bacterium
GGCGAACGCAACCCGTACAGTGTTCGGCGGCGCTCAACGAGCACCTCTCGGCTTTCGTTGATAAGGAATGCTCCCGTGCGCACGGTAAGATCAACAACGTCGTTGCTTGAAGGGTCAAAGCCATCCACGATGGGAATGCCATAATGGACAAATACGTCCGTCCGTCCCTCTATCCCTTTGAACGACGTCACGAGATAGGGAAGCCCAGTCCGTCGCCCCGGAGCTTCAAAAGAATAGATTTCAGGAGTCTCCCTGAACGTCCGGCTAGCGATCAACTGGTAATCCATCCGATCCACGCCGGCTGCACCGTTTGTCGCGAACAGGTCAGCGGGAGGTGAGTAGAGCCTGAACTCGCCGTTTGCGAGAGGATCCTCAAAGACGAACTGGAAATCCCCGTAGTCCCACACGTTGAAGACGTTTGAGAGGTCTGCGGAAAACGGCTGATAGTATTCGGCAACGCGTTCGTTGTAGACATGCAGCACGGCCGCAAAATCTCCTCTGATCAGCACATCGCTATTCGGCCGCCCGTACCTCACAAAGATTCGCCCGCGTTCCGTTTCCCAACCGCGGAGATCAAGATCATCAGACCTGTAAAGCAGATCCGCATAGGTCAGACGCGCATAGTGCTCAAGTTTTCGCTCGTTGTAAGGCGTCAAATATCTCGGGTCTTTGCTCGTCCAGAACTGCGCTGCGACGGCTTCAGGATTCTCCCGATAGGCATCTAGCTCGTCGACTGGCAGGAGGAGAGCAAGGTCATTGTAGGCCGCATCTTCCTCTGGCGACAACCTCTCTATGGCCATTCTAAAGCTGGTCGCCGCAGCGTCTTCGTGTTTGGCCCAGTGGTTTGCCAACCCTAGATACATCCACATTTGAGGATCATCGGGGAAGAAGACGAGCATCTGGCTCAGCATATCGAGGGCTTCCTCGTACTCGCCCGCAAGCGCGTATAACCGCATCATGTCGTCGTACACAGGCCGTCTTCGCGGATCGCTTGCCAACGCCCGCTCAAGATGCCCTATGGCAGCTTCGTAGGCGCGATCTGCGCGGCCGCTCAAATCCTGCACGGCTACGTTCTGTGCCCGGAGCGCCTCAAGATCGAAGCGATTACTCAGGCCGGATATTTCCTCCGACCCCGGCAATAGCAACGGCGAGCCGGACGCGACCTGAAAATCCCCTGTGTTCGTAGGATCGTTTGGCAGGACCACGATCGCATCGTCCGTGAAGTTTCCGCCGTCGGGCGTTGGCGTATAAAAACCAAGGCCGGGAAGCGAAATAGCGTTTCGGTAATGCCAGAAATCGCGGATGTAGTACTGCCCAAACTCTTCGTGGGCGAATCCGTTCTCAGGATCGCGTTCCAGAATCTCGCGCGCCAGATTCAACCGCTTTCGCGTCCGAATCAGCTCCTGAAAGAAATTCCACGTGTCCGTCCGAAGTTGCTGGAGCTCGGCAACCATGTAGCGAAGATTCTCAGGATCCAGATCCCGCGCTTTATCAATTTCGTCGCCAGCCCGTCCTTCATCACGAAGAGGCGTGTCGAAAAAGACGCGCGCGAGCAGGAAGTGCGCTTCCGGGTTATCTGGTTCCGCCGCGACGGCAGCCTCGAATTCGGTGAGCGCCTGCGTAAAGTTCTCCGCACGATATGCCTCAATACCACGTGCTATCATCGGTGCCGCAGGGCCGTCGGCGTTTCCGGATTGTGCCGAAACACGTAGCGGCGCCAGCAGGATCAAGGCGGCAAACAGCAACCCGGCAATCTTAGCAATATTCTTCATCATAGGGTGAGGATACGTAGTGTGATAGACGCGATGCGTAATGAGGCTGTTCCTATCGCGGAAGCAGCATAATATGACTGAACGAAGTTGTTCAAGGCGCCTCGAGTTGGAGTTCACGCGATGATTCGACCGTGACTTCGCCATTCTGGTCGTGGATTCTGAATGTCAGTTCATAGTCGCCCGGCGCTTGCCCCGATGCATCAAGTATGACGTACTGTCCCTCATCAGATGCCCGACCCGAAACACTGAACTGCACAGAAACGCCTCGCGGAGGACGCCGTCCGAGCAGGCGCCCAATGGTTCGGCTAATCAATCCCGCGTCATCCACGGGCCGAAGCAGCGCTTCGATTTCATAGTTCGAGCGGCCGTCGTCAAGCGTCAGCCCGTAAGCCTCGACATACAGGTAAATGGGTTCATCCGTAGCGAACTGCGCAGATGGTGCGGGGCGAATCAACAGGTCACCTCTGCGGATCCAGCCTTCATGGGTTGCCTGGCTAGAACTGGCCTCCTCTACAAGAAAAGCGGGAAGCAGACCGGATAACGTCAGCTCATTGGACGAGTAATCCGGCAGTACGATCTCGTCGCGAATGACGCCAACGGTGCGCGTCGCAGGCTGTTCAAATTCAACAGCGAGCGTGTAAGCGCCCGGCGTCGCATTTATGACAAATCCATCCGTCCATAAGCTGCCCGCGTTCGTTTCTATAGCAGAGCCTGTGTGCATACGCGCGAATTCATGCCGCACCTCGGCTTGCATAATTCCGTTCGGCGCGAGCAGGAAAACACCGCTTTCAAGGCCGTAGTTTGACTCTGGATTCTGCAGATCAACGGAAGCCGGGAGAGGAATGCCGACTGGAATAACGAGCGCAGTCCCACCCCTATCACCCTTGAAGGCAACGGCGAGGTAGGGAAACTCAACAAAACCGCCTGGTGGCTTGTAATCAAATCGTTCCGGAACTGTATTGAAGAGACTTCGCGCCCGCGTTGCGTCGTCTTCGCCGGAGGCGGAACTCATGAAGTCGAAATCGCCGTTGCGAAACGGGTCCTCAAATAGTAGCGAGAAACCGTCTTCGTCCTCCGACGACGCATAGACCCACCGCTCAAGCGTGCCGAAGCGCCGCGCAGAAAAATCTGCTCCCATCCACCGACCACTTTCATCCGGGACGCCATACCGCACGACAACCTCGCCGCGTGGTGTGGCCCATCCGCGAACACCATCACGGAAATCCGCATACAACAGATCGGCCAACGCCAGCCGGGCATAATGTTCAAGTTGTCGTTCATTTTGCGGAGATAAGAGGCGCGGATCGCGAGCGCGCCAGAATTGCTCGGTTGCGACGCTGGCCTCCAGATCAAGGAGGACTTCCTCTTCACGACGAAGGAGGTGAGCGATATGCTCAAAGTCGTCCCGCTCTTCTGGCGGCATAGTCTCTAGTGCGC
>JBBKWZ010000200.1:0-37501 GCA_037969195.1 Rubricoccaceae bacterium
CTCAAGCTCCATCATTTCGCGGCGCGTTTCTGGCGAGGCGCCCATCATGCCGTCGAGGTGCATGAAGTCCGGCCCGAAGGCAAACGCGTTGCCGCCTTGGTCGCCAAACATCCGCAGACGCATTTCGTGCCGTTCAGGAAGCTCCATGTCGAAATCTCTCATTTCAAAGTTGGGCATCCGGAAAGCGAATGTGTTTTCGCCCATCCCGTCAAATTCGATTATCTCCTCGTTGCCGTCGGGCGTTCGAATAATGATGGCCCGCTTGCCGTTAATCGTCGTATCCGTGACCATGCGTTCGCCGTCGCCTCGCCACTCGAAGTCATTGCCATCCATCGAGAAGCGGCGCTCGTTGCCGTCCTCGTCACGGAAGATCATCTCTCCACGGTGTTCGATTCTGGGTTCGCCACGTTCCATGAAGCGGTTCATTCCAGGTCGCCGAATAATGCGGCGCTCTACGCGAGGCCTGTCACCATCCGTGTCTCGTTCTCTAATAATGATTTGGCGTCCGTCTTCGGACTCAATGACCGTCTCCTCACCATCTTGATCGTCGTCCTGCGCATTGGCGGATTGCGGCGCGGCAAAACCGAGCATCAGCAACCCGAACACGAATAGTTTGAAGGAGCTACCCATGAATGAATTCTGTTTGAGTTGAAAAACGTGAAACGGCCTTGACGACCGGCATTTCCAGCGGTGGCCTAAGGCCGCGTTGATCAGTTACCGCGCTTACCCGTCAGTTCGCGCAGTCGGCGTTCGATGATCTGCTCCTTCCGAGCAGAACGATCATTCAACAGACGACGGAGTTCATCAATCTGCGACTCGGCCTGCGTGATTTCGTCCGCGCGGATTTGCTGCTTGAGTTCAAACGACTCACTCAACTTATCGCGAAGGTCGATTTCTATCCGGCCCTGCTCGTTCTGGTCGCGCGCTTGGCGGTATTCACTGGCCAACCGATACGTTTCCATTTCAAGCGATTGCTCGTGTTGAATCTGGTCGTAGAGCGAGCGGTCGCGCGAGGACAATTGCTGCAGATAGGCTTCCTCACCCGCTTGTTGAACGTCGTCGTCGAGAATCTCGGATTCAAACATCTCTGCACCTGCTGATGGTGCAGAACCACTACGCGCACTCGACTCCGGCTGGCCAAGGAAGTACACATTGGCCGCCCTGTTGGGCGCAATGTCTTCCATGCGGATCAGGCGATCGCCTTCCAATACATACACTTCGCCATCAATCTCGAGAACCGGGGTCACCGGCCCACTGAAATTGTAGGTCATATCAATACCACCAAGGCTCAATCCACTCGGCAGATTGCCCGACGGCAACACTCGCCCATCCAACTTGAGGCTTCCCCCACGAATTTCGAGAACGCGCACTTGCGGTGCCTCCGCAGCGGCGTCTTCCGCGGGCCGCGTTTCATTTTGAGCTCGAAGCACCGATGTGCTCGCGAGGCCCAAAAGAGCGATTGTCGTTACAAATTGTATGGTTTTCATTGATCGTCTCGCTGCTCGTTGGAGCGCATCTGCACGTCCACACGACCGGGAGTAGAGTTTGCACGAACGGAGCGGATGCCATCGAGCCCAGCGCTGATTTTCGGTTCGGCGGCGCCCAGTTGTGTAGGTGGTGAGTCCCACGAAAGCCCTTCACTCGAACTGGCGAGTTGGTTGAGCCGAAGTGAGAGAACGCGGACATCTTCTCCCGCTTCCCACTCCGAAACGATGGCAACCGGCTTGTTCGTATCAACGTCGCCAAATCCAACAACAGCATCGGCAACTAGTCCATCGCTCTCGCGTCGGCCTCTAGCGTCGTTGCCTAGTACAGGCGAGGCGGGAGGCCGCGGATCGAGGCGGGCGCTCTGGTTAGTCTCGGACCTACGTTGACTCACTGGAATCTGCGCCGGAGCTGCCGTGAAACCCTGAAGAGGCTCTCGCGCAACAGCGGGTTGGCCAGATTCTGGAAACTGATTCGCTAGGTCACTGGACACTGCCTCTTGGGATTCTGCCTCCGGTTCGGCGGGGACGCTGAAAGCCGGTGCTTCATCGGCGGTTGAGAGTTGAGCATCGGCAATCAATTCGGAATTCGGGGCATCCTGTCCAGGAAAGACTTGGGCAACCCAAAGCCCCGTGACTGCCACGACAACAAGCGACGCGGCCATCGCAAGAGCCGGTGTCCATCGGCGGACGACGCTTGCCGAGCGAGCCGGGCGATCCGACGCAATCTTCAGAGCGGGAGCGCCTGGTTTCGAAGCCGCAATCACCGCAGCGATAACCGAGGCGTCTGGGCGTGAAGCAGGAAGTTGATCAACGGCGGACTTGGTGCTGCTAAGGAGCGCGTACTCCGAGTACTGCGGCGAATCTGCTTTTGGAGCCTCTTCTTCTCCGTAGGCGGCCAGAATTGGCGTAAGAGCGTGCGTGGCCGCGGCCGACTTCACCACTGCCAAGACTGAAGCATCAGGTTGAACTCGTGGAAGCAAGTCCAAAGCAGCCTTCGTGGATCTGAGCAATTCAAACTCGGCCATCCGAGCGTCGTCGACATCTAGCTCGGACCCAGCAACTTCATCGTCGTATGCGAGTCGCAACGGCAAGAGAGTTTCTGCCAATGCTGCGTCCTTCACGGCATCAACGAGATCCAAGCCTGGCAGAGATTGCGGCAAGCCATCTAGCGCCTCTTTCATCGAACGGAGGGCCTCATACTCAGCGTAATGCGGCGTGCCGGGGACCGGAATGGGCCCGCTCGGCTCTTCACCGTAGACGTGTTTGATAGGATCGAGACCGTCGGTCATCGGGGAACTGAAGGGCGTGTAGCTAAAAAGATCGAGAGGAGTGCGCGGATTGTGTACCTGGAATAGCCTCTCAGGTGAAAGGCTGCGACGATGCCGACTGCTGCGGTCGTTGAGAGAGATTAAGATCTTGCGGTTGCGTTTCATCGAACCATTCGGGCTCCATGAGCTTGCGCAGATTGATCAGCGCGTACCGCATGCGCCCGAGGGCAGTGTTTATGGAGACGCCGGTGAGGTCGGCGATCTCGCGGAATGTGAGTTCGGATTGGTGCCGCATGACTACCACCTCGCGTTGCTCCGGTGGGAGCTGCTCGATGGCGGCTTCGACGTCCTTCCAGAGTTCTGTGCGGCTGAGAAAAGCGCTGGAGTCGGGTTCTTCGTCCGGCAGACGATCCCAGAACGAAGGTCCTGAGTCATTGTCGCCCGAGTCGACATCCTGCCACTTTTTGCGGCTGCGAAGGTGATCGAGTGCGGCATTGCGTGCGATTCGCATCACCCAGGCCAACCAACGGCCTTGCTGCTCGTAGGAGCCACGCTTACGATTCATTGCCTGAATCGCTCGCAAGAAAGTCTCCTGAAACAGATCGGATGCGATGCTTCGGTCGCGCACCATCCCCATCAGATAGCCGAAGATTCGGTCCTGATGCCGGTCGACGAGGATCCCGAAGGCTCGCTCATCGCCCTTGTTTAGATAGTTAACGACGAGTTCTTCGTCCGTCAGGTTGGTCATGGAAAACACGGTGCGCGCGAGTTCAAAACGGCAGGAGTGCTGGCTTATTGTACGACGGCCGAAGCCTTCGCATCACTTTCTTGCTGGGGCACGGTAAGGGGCGCAAACCATAACCCAATACCCAGCAAATCTACCGTTCCCGAGTTGGGTTCAGTTGCGATGATTCGCTTCCACGCTTTTCGTACGGGCCGAAAGGGTTCGATGTCATCGAAGGCGACACAGGCGCCGGGCATGAGATATGGCTTGATCATCTCGAAGTAACGATGCGTTGCGGCTTCCTCATGGTGCCCGTCGATGAAGACAAGGTCGAACGGTCCGTGCTCTTCAAGGCAATCTGGAAGTATGTCATCGAAACGGCCTGTGAGCACCGTCGCGCGCTCCTCGTGGCCCAATCGGACAATGTTTGTTCGTGCGATTTCGGAGAGCGTTGGATCGCCTTCGATGGTAATGAGCCTCGCTCCTCTTTGGTTGATCTCAAGCGCCGCCGCGATGTGAAGCGCCGAGACGCCGAGGTTCGTCCCCAACTCCAACACCGATTGCGGATTCAGTGCCCGAGCCAGACGAAACATAAACAGGCCCCAATTCGGCGAAGCCGCCGCTCGTTTGTAAATCTCACGGATGCGGCGTGCGGTCGGCTTGCGCTCAGACGAGAGGAGGTTGCCCCGCGTACCCGCACCGAAATCCCTCATCTGGATTGAGTCGATTGAAGCTTCGAGTTCGCCGCGGATCTCGTTGATGGACTCCTCCGCTTCCCTTTCTTGTTCGTCTAGCCGAAACGAGACAACCTTGTGCAACACATTCGCGTGATCGCCCAGGACAGCGCGCTGCCTCCCAACGAGCAGCCTGAGCCACCTACGAAAGAATTGAATGGAATGGCGTGAGGGCATGTCGGAAGGTATCGCCAGACCAACATCCCCCACATCATGCCACAGGAAGCTCTCATTCACAAGTATCAGTCATCCCCGACCCCGATCGGGGATCCATTCACCAAGTTTAGCTACGCCCGTTGTGAGACTGAAAATTCCACATTCCGCCTACTAGGGAAGCTGAATTGCGGAATGGATCCCCGCCTTCGCGAGGATGACCTGTCGAGACGTTTGAAGCCACTGGGGCTCCACGCTCAACTCACCCCTTGTTTCTTCACGTCGCTTGAAACTTTCCCTCTTGGCAAGGGGGACAAAGCGAGAACGACAAAGTCGTTCGAGATAGGGGGTGAACCGGCACAAACGCAGCCTCCCAAGCGCGGGCTTCTATAGAACCAAATCCAGCGCCTCGGACAGCGTTGAAACTGGAAGCAGCTCAATACCAGCGAGCGGATCAAGATTTTTCAGATTGGCTTTTGGCAAGAGCATTCGCTCGAAGCCAAGCTGCTTCGCTTCCGCAAGCCGCCGTTCGATGCGAGCCACGGCGCGGATCTCGCCACCCAGTCCCACTTCGCCTGCCACCACGGTCGACGAATCCGTCGGCACGTCGCGAAACGACGATGCGACCGCCAGCGCGACTCCTAGATCGACAGCCGGCTCTTCCAGGCGCACGCCGCCGGCCACGTTCAGAAATACATCGTGCTGGGAGAATCGAAGACCTTCACGCTTTTCGAGAACAGCCAACAGGAGTTGTAGGCGCCTCGCATCGAACCCCGTCGCCGTGCGTTGAGGCGTGGCGTAGGATGTAGGTGAAACCAAGGCCTGGACTTCCACCAGCAGTGGCCGCGTGCCTTCCATCGCGCAAACCACGACGCTACCGCTCTGGCCAAAATTGCGTTCGGAAAGAAATAATTCGGATGGATTACCCACTTCAACCAATCCTTTATCTCGCATCTCGAAAACCCCTATCTCATGCGCGGCCCCGAACCTATTCTTGATGGATCGGAGGATGCGATAGGCGTGGTGCCGGTCTCCCTCGAAGTACAGCACCGTATCCACCATGTGCTCCAACACCCGTGGACCGGCAATGCTGCCGTCCTTGGTTACGTGGCCGACAAGAAATGTGGAAACCGGAAGGGTTTTAGTGAGATCGAGAAGCGCTGCCGTAGACTCACGAACCTGCGCCACCGAGCCCGGCGCGCTCGTTAGATCGGGGCGATAAACGGTCTGGATGGAATCCACGATCATCACGTCCGGCTGGAGGTCGTGCGCTGCCGCTATGATGGCTTCGACGTTCGTCTCAGGGAAAAGGTAGAACGCCTCCGCGTTGATCCCGAGTCGTTCCACGCGGAGCTTGACCTGCTGGGCGCTCTCCTCCCCTGTTACATATAGCACTGTATGCTTGGTGAGGTACCGACCCAATTCCGTCATCAGAGTTGACTTGCCGATGCCGGGATCACCTGCCACGAGTGTAAGCGAGCCTTGGAGAATCCCGCCTCCCATAACACGATCGAACTCCGCGAGGCCGGTAACCAATCGAGGTTGGGCAGCCAAAGCCACATCTCCCAACAGTTGCGGGCGAACGCCTCCGTACGCGCCGGATCCACCATTCCGACTGGAACGCATCACCGGCGCTTTGACAGACGATGGGGCAATCTCTTCGACCATCGTATTCCACTCGCCGCAGCCGGGACATTGGCCGGTCCATCGCGGCGTATCGTGACCGCACGATTGGCAGGCAAAGCGGGTTCGGGTTTTGGCCATTCGGATAGAAGCGCCGAGTATCTTTTCGCAGACGACGAGTATACGTCTCCCCTGCGACATCCTACGTCACCCCATGCCCTCCTACGACGACGCGCTTGCCCTTTTCCACGAATGGACGGACGGTGACAGCCTTCGCCGCCATGCCTACGCCGTAGAAGCAGGGATGGCGTGGTACGCAGAGCATTTCGGTGAAGATGTCGACACGTGGCGGATAACAGGACTGCTGCACGATATGGATTACGAACGGCATCCGACTCCGGCCGAGCATCCTTTCGTTGGCGTAAAAGAACTAGAGGCGCTTGGCTATTCAGAGAATATCAGAACGGCTATCCTGGGCCATGCGACGTATTCTGGCGTGCCGCGCGATACCCAGATGGCGAAAACGCTTTTTGCTGTTGATGAGTTGGCAGGATTCATCACCGCGGTCGGCTACGTCCGTCCAGAGGGTCTGAAGGGCATGTCACCGAGATCTGTGCGCAAGAAGCTGAAGGACAAACGATTCGCGGCAGCGGTGAGCCGAGAAGACATCACGCAGGGCGCGGAGGAACTGGGCATCGAGTTGAACGAACACATTGCGAACATGATTGAGGCCATGCAGCGTGAAGCAAGTCGACTGGGTTTCGCGTAGCAGTCTTATGTCCGATCCCATTTCTCCCAAACCGTTTCCTATGTCGTCAGCAAATCCGGACGACATGCCAGCACATCCAAAAGGCTACGTGCCAGTGCCTGGCGTCATCGATACGGATGAGCTAGGGACGAAAGCTGATGCAGCGGCTGACGTTGTAGAGAGTGCAAAAACGGCAACGCGAGGGCGAATGCGGGACGTCGGTCGCCTTGTCGCCGACTACGGCAGACAACACTGGCCGGAGCAACCCCTTAAGGAGACAGCACGATCGTGGGAGCCACCTCGGTTGGTTGGACGCATTGGAAAAGTTCTCCCCTACATGCGCGCGATCCCATGGGTCTTGGGAGCGCTTTTCCTTCTTTCGTTCGCATGGGATTTCCCTGGTGCGACGGTCGATTTGTTTGGGCGCACAATTCCCGTGGAGGGGCTTCTAAAAATCGTTTCCGTCAGCGGGTTGATCGGATTCGTAACGAACTGGCTGGCCATCACCATGCTTTTCCAGCCCCGCGAGAAGCGAGCCATCATCCCTCAGGGATTGATTCCCGCGCAGCGTGAGCGCGTGATCTACAGATTAGCAGAAGCGGTGAGCCAGGAGTTGATCAACGAAGAGATCATCAAGGAGAAAATCCACGAGAGCGGCGTGATTCATCGGTATCGCGATCTGGCGCTCAACACGGTTCGCGGCGTTGTCGAAGACCCGGCATTCCGCGACGATTTAAAATCACTGACGGCTGCCTACGCGAAGGATGTGCTCGGCTCGGAAGCGCTTCGAAAGCAACTGGCCGAAGTGGCCGTCCAGAAGGTGGAAGAACAGGCGGGGCAGGGGTTTGGTGGAATGGCCCTTCGCATGTACCGCACGTTTGCAGAGGACGACTTCCAGCGGCGTGTGGATGAGGCAATCGCGGAACTCCCGAATGCGCTCATCCCGATGCTCGAAAAGATTGATGACGCGCTGGACCAGATTCCTGCTCGCGTCGAAGCTCGCGCCGATGACATGGAAGCGTGGGCGACAAAGGCCGTGCTTTCATTCGTGGAAAACCTTGACGTGCGATCGATGATCGTAGACAACGCCCGCAATTACGACGAGGCTCACCTGGAGCGCATCCTGAAAACGACCTCCAACGAGCAATTGACGTACATCAAGTACCTCGGGGGCATCCTCGGTTTGTTCGGAGGCCTCGTGATTTGGCAGCCAGTCTTGGCGTTAGTTACGTTTACCGCGATTGGGCTCAGCCTTTGGGGGCTGGACGAGGTGCTCGTTCGTGTTCAACGGAACGGTTAATCGGTGCCAACGGATTAGACGATTCCAATTCGTTGACCAACTCGTCCAAATACGTGCGTATAAACTTCGTGCGCCTGTGTGCCTCGACGCGCCCCGATTCCGTGCGCATTGTCAGCTCAAGGCTTAAAAGCTTGGTATAAAAATGGTCGACGGCGTATAGTCGGTCATCAGGCGTGCGGTCGGATGGATCTGGTTCTGCCTCGTGAGCGAGCGCAGAGCCCATCGCACCCGCGACGAGAAAGGTCCGAGCAATTCCCACCGCACCTAATGCGTCGAGTCGATCGGCATCCTGAACCACGGCCGCCTCGATTGTTCTCGGTTCCATCTGCGCCGAAAAACTGTGCGCCTCGATTGCGTGCGCAATCGCGGGAATTAGATCCGGTGGGTATGATTCTACCCGAAGCCAGTCCGACGCGGCCCGCGCTGCTAGAGATGAAGCCAGTCGCCGATTCGGCTTCTCCTTTGAGACGGATACACAATCATGTAGCCAGGCTGCTGGCAGGACAATTTCAAGTTCAGCGCCTTCCTCTTTGGCCAAGCGCTTCGCTTGGAAAACGACACGGCGGATGTGGCCGAGATCATGAGCACTATCGGCGAAAGACTGCGCGACCACAAATCGCTCGAGACGCTGCTCCCAGTGAGTCAGGTCCACCTTCAAGCCACTCTAGCCTCAGGCATTCTGGCCGTTCTTGGAAGCCGCGCCTTGATGGGCTTCATCGCCGCCGGCTGAATGCGTCGAGCAACGGGCACGTGTACGCCCGGTTCGTCTTCGCGCCAGTTGAGCATCAGTTCGAGCACCGCATCTTTTTCCTTGTGCTCCATAAGTGCCATACGGAGCTGGCTCGCACCTCGGTGGCCTTTGAAGTAGCCGCCGTACATCCGGCGCATTTCAAGGACGCCTTGCCGTTCACCCAACCACGCGCATTTCAGGGTGAGGTGTTCTGCCACGACACGGATACGCTCCTCCCATGATGGAGGAGGGTGGACCTCACCAGTCTCGAGGAAAGCTTTTGCCTCGCGGAAGATCCACGGATTGCCGATTGCGCCTCGACCGACCATCACGCCGTCCACGCCTGTCTCATCAAACATGGCTTTGATCTTCTTAGGTGTCGTGGCGTCGCCGTTGCCGATCAGTGGGATGTCGCGAACGCCTTCCTCCTTGATACGCCTCAGCCATTCCCATCGCGCGTCGGCGCGGTACATCTGTGCTCGAGTCCGCGCGTGGACGGCGAGCGCCTTCACGCCCAAATCCTCCATCATTCGCGCGACATCCAGAATCTTAATGGACTCATCGTTCCATCCAAGGCGTGTCTTCACGGTGACGGGACGCGTCGCCTGTTCAATCACGGCCGCCGTAAGCGCCTCCATTTTGGGCAGATCGCGGAGAATGCCCGCTCCACCGTCTTTGCACACCACCTTCTTGACGGGACAACCGTAGTTGATGTCGATTACGTCCGGCTCCTGAGCGTCGGCGATTCGAGCAGCCTCTCGGACCTGTTCCAGATCGCCCCCGAAAATCTGGATGCCCACCGGACGTTCTTCCTCGTAAAACTCGAGTTTCTTTACGGAGCCCTCCGCCCCATACACAAGACCACCCGAAGAGATGAACTCCGTGTAGAGCATATCCGCTCCGTACCGCTTGCAAATGATGCGGAACGGTGGGTCGCTCACGTCCTCCATGGGTGCGAGAAACAAGGGGCGATTGCCAAGATCGATGTCGCCGATATGCATAGACCTACAATTTACGGGCGTTGGGAATCCTGAACGATGAATGATGAATGCTGATGGGAGTCGCCAACCGATGACCGTTGATCGCAGAGGCGTAAACTCGGATGGTGGGCAATGGTCAGATCTAATTCGCCATGCTCAAAGCCATTCCCGACCGCAACCCTCCTGCGAATCATCCCGTAGGCTGGTCTGAATTCGCTCTCTAGCCATGTTGTCTCTCATTCTCGTTGCCTCTCTGCTCGGCCTGATTAAATCCGTGCTCATCGCCGTGCTAGCCGTTCTGAACGCGATCCTCGCGGCGTTCGCTGCCCTCGCGATCTGGAAGGCATACCTCGCAATCGGTATCAAGGTCGCCTTCATCTGCCTTCTTTGCATCCCAATCGTAGGCGTCCTCGTCTACTTCATGTGGGGCCGAAAGAAGGTCGAAGCTGCAAGCTGACGTTCTCCTTCTCCATCATCCAACCTGACCATGTTGAATCGCATCCGCACGGCACCCGTTCTCTTCCTCGGTGCTCTAACTGTCTTCCTTGTTGGCTGTAGCGGGCCGAATTTGTTTGAGCGCATGCAGTCGCCATTTGGCGGAATCTGCAGCCTGATCATTCTGATCCTCGATGTCATCGCCATCGTTGAGGTCATAAACAGCTCGCGCACGACCGGCGAAAAGGTTCTGTGGTGTGCACTGATCTTCTTCCTCCCAGTTCTGGGCCTCATCCTGTATCACTTCATCGGCAAGAAATAACGAAGTCTGACTTAATCCGAGGGGATGCTGCCTTGCGCGGCATCCCCTTTTTTACGGCCAGTTGGCGCCAAGAAGGCGTGCGGCCTGAACGCCGAGCCACACAAATCCGAACCCGAGAACGACAGGCCCGACGGCATTGAGTAACGCCATGGAGGGTTTCCCGAGACCGATTTGCAGCAGCGTATCCAGGCTGTACGTGGAGAACGTCGTGAACGCCCCGAGGAAGCCAACGACGACGAGCAAGTACAGGCGATGGTGGCTGTGTATGAGCCACGGCAGTGTGAGGCCGATCAGGAAGCAACCAGAGAGATTCACGATCCACGTACCCCAGGGAAAACCGACCATGCCGCTATGAACCGTCCAGCGCCCCACACCATAGCGCGCGGACGCACCCAACGCGCCGCCAAGCGCAACCATCAGGAAAGACTGCATCGAGTTTCTAGCGACGGTTTTGTGAGGACAGAAATGGATGCGCGTGTCTACGTTCCGGGAGCGAACCTACTCCAACCATTTCCACTGTGCCAGCCACGCTCCCCTTCGTCCTCTTCACCATCCTGCTTGCTTCGTGCATGAACGCATCGTCTGCAGACATCGATCAGACACCGATGGTCGAGCGAACCGCTGCTTTCTCCAGTCCGATCGTCGTGGCCGAGCTGTTCACGTCAGAGGGTTGTTCTTCGTGTCCACCCGCAGACGCGCTGCTCGCGGAATTGGCCGAACGAGAAGGCGTCATCGCATTGGCGTTCCATGTGGACTACTGGAACTACCTAGGATGGAGCGATCCGTACTCGCAGGCGGCTTTCTCGGAGCGCCAGCGGGCGTATGCGAGCGTGCTGGATGGACGGGTGTACACACCCGAACTTGTCATCAATGGAACTGTGGGGCTCGTTGGCTCGCAGAGGCAACGAGTGGAGTCGTTGATCGCCACCGCGATGGCCACGCCGGCGCCAGTAGAAATCAGACTATCCGCACGACTCGAGGGCGATGTGGTCATCGCAAACTGCACGCTGACGGATGCGCCTGAGGACGCGGTACTTCACCTGGCGCTTGTTGAAAGATCAACGCACCAGAATCCATCAAGAGGCGAGAACCGGGGACGCACACTGAACCATACCAACGTCGTGCGGGTCTTCGAATCGCTCCCGGCGATCTCAGGCTATCACACGCTCGCGTTGCCCGAAGGCCTGAACACGTCCAATGCAGGTATCGTCGCCTACGTGCAAAGTGACGAGGTTGGAAGCGTGCTTGGCGGCGCGATCTCTCCCCTATAGGATCTATTCAGGGTGGGCGACCAGGTATTCTTCACCACGCCCACGAATGTTTTCGTCCCAGTATTGCATCCAGTCCGGCCCATCCGCGGACAGACGATCCCAGTCGAGCTGCATCGGCTGCAAATCCAGCTCGCGCATCCAATCGGGAAGGCTAGCTGCGGGCACGTCAGTTCGGGCGGGGATGCGGTGGAAGCGGAGCGCCTGATCGATAAGAGCGTCCACGGTAGTTACGAACTCGTAGAATTCCTGGGCACGCTCGGGATTTGGCGAATTGGCGACAACCGCGATAGCGTCAACCAAAACGGGCGTTCCCGAGGTTGGCAAATGGTAGCCAAACGGATAGCCATTCTCATCGCGTTGTAGAGCAATGTCAGGCATATTCCAGAGGGTCAAATCGCCTTCGCCTCGCGCGAGTTTGAGATAGAGTTGTGTTGGATCGGCAGTGTAGGTCTTCGTGCTCACATCGAGCCGGGCAAGCCAACGGTAGCCATCTTCGACGGTCGGTTGACGGAGGATCATCGCTCCGTAGATCGTGCGCATCGTTCCCGATGCCAGTGGCGAGCGGATGACAATTCGATCAGCCCAACGAGCGTCGAGGAGATCATCCCAGTCGGCGGGCACGTCCGTCGAATCGAGCGCTTCCGAATTGAACGCGATGACTTCCGGTGTGAGATAAGTCCCGTACCAGAAGTGCTGCGAATCCCGAGCGTCCGGCCCCACCGAATCAGCCCACGTTGGCGCGTAGGGTTGCAAAAGTCCCTCCTCGGCGGCCTGCGCAAAGAGCGTCTGTGGCGCCCCCCACCAGAGGCTTGCCTGGGGGTTAGCCGCTTCCGTGCGGATCCGGTCGTAAGCGTCCTGAGCGCCCATATCCAGCCACACCACGTCCACTTCTGGATGGTCGGCTTCAAAAGCCAACTCGTAGGCTTCCAACAACTCCTTGCCGTGCGGCGAATAGATTATCATGCGCTCGCGATCGTCGGAGGAGCACGAGACGAGTGTTAGCAGCAGGACCAGCGGCGAGAGGCGTAAAAACAAGTTTGCGTAGCTGAAATGAGCCTACAAGCTACACCACGCTCTTCCTCTCAAACGTCCGCACTTACGCTTCACCCTTGATCGGCTCGAAGCCCGCACGGCGCCTTGCTCCGCGTTCATGCGCTTCGATTTCGCGCATTGCTTCCGCAAGCGCCATCTCCTGAAGCGCTTCCTCAATGATGTCCTGCAACAAATCGCGCTGTTCGTCAAGCACCTCGATGAGGGCTTCTTTCAGTGCAGTTTTCAACGAGCCATCGGTGAAATCCAGCCGGGGCATAGCGGTAGAGCTTGGCGTAGTCAGAGGGAGGGATTGCAAGGTAGGACTTTCCGTCCAAATTTTCAGCGCATTCCGCCGTGCCCTTCACATATGGAAGGTGTCTTTACCAAAGCCTCAATCAACAACCTGCAGTCGCGCAAACTTGAGCTTCAATTTTTTCTGGCCAATGTCGGGGAAGAAGACTGTGGCGGTAGAGCGGTCGCCCTGCCCTTCCAAGGCGATGACTTTGCCAACGCCGAATGTGGCGTGCTCTACCTGCACGCCAGGCACAATGGGCTGGATGCCTTCTTCGTACACCACACGCCGACCGGAATCCTTCTTGCGGTCTGGTTTCTTCGGATCGTCGCGAAGCGATTCGCGGTAGTAGAAAGGGTCGATTCCGCTGTAATCGGTGGATGTGCCGCGGTCGCGCCCGTCCATCGTGAAGCGGCCTTTCTTGGCTTCGTACGCCCGTCCGGATTCCGTCATCACGACGTCCTCCAGATCCAGTTCGTCGAGGAAACGACTGCGGACGGCGGCCTGCGATTCGCCGTAGCGATAGCGCGTCCGTGCGAAGGAAAGGAATAGCGACTCCTCCGCCCGTGTGGCGCCGACGTACAGCAATCGGCGTTCTTCTTCCAGCTCCTTCGGATCCTGCGCGGCCATCGCCAGCGGGAATAACCCTTCCTCCAAACCCGACACGAAGACGACTTTGAACTCCAGTCCCTTCGATGCGTGCAGCGTCATCAGCGTTACGCGGTTGTCGTCTTCCTGCAAATTGTCGATATCGGCGACGAGGGAGACTTCCTGCAGGAACGTGCTTAGCGTCCGTCCCTCACCCCCTTGAACGAACTCGGCGACGGCGTTGAGCAACTCGTGGATGTTTTCGAGGCGAACGAGCGACTCTGGCGTGTTTTCGTCGCGGAGGGATTGCAGGAGCCCGGACGCCTGGATCAGGTTGCGCGACAGCTCGTCGGCGGGGATGTTGTGCGAGTCGTTCGCATGTTTCAGAATCATCTGCGCGAAGCCGCCGACTGCCTTCGCAGCGCGACCGGAAAGCCCAGCTTCTTCAGGCCGACGAGCCGCATCCCACAGAGGTGCATCATGCGCATTTGCGTAATTGCGTAGCTGTTGCATGGTCTTCGCACCCACGCCGCGCGTCGGCGTGTTAATCGCCCGCAACAAGCTGGCATCATCGTGCGGGTTGACGACGAGCCGGAGGTACGCGAGCGCATCCTTGATTTCCTTCCGCTGGTAAAACGAAATGCCACCAACGATTCGATAGGGGATCCCGCCGCGTCGTAGCGCCTCCTCCATGGAGCGACTTTGGGCGTTCGTCCGGTAGAGGACAGCGAAATCGCTGTAGCGATGGCCTGAGCGCACGAACAGGTCGCGGATCTTGCGTTCGATCTTCTGGGCTTCGTCGCGCTCCGACAGTGCTTCCATCAACAGGATGTGGTCGCCTTCCGGGTTTTCTGTCCAGAGGTTTTTATCGATCTGGTCCAGGTTGTTCTTGATTATTGAATCGGCGAGCTGCAGGATGCGCCCGGTCGAGCGATAGTTCTGCTCCAGCCGGACCGTCTTCGCCTGCGGGTAGTCCTTCTGGAAAGAAAGGATGTTCTCGATGTCGGCGCCCCGGAAGGCGTAGATGCTCTGGGCATCGTCGCCGACCACGCAGAGGTTTTCGTGCTTCGCAGCGAGCATTTTTGCAAGCAGGTACTGCGCTTTGTTGGTGTCCTCATATTCGTCAATGTGGAGATACTGCCAGCGGCCCTGATAGCTGATGAGGGCATCCGGGTGCTGCTCGAAGAGCCGGATAGGCCACGCCAGGAGGTCGTCGAAGTCCATCGCGTTGGCGCGGCGAAGAGCATCGTTGTACGGTCCGTAGAGCTTCGCGGCGACCTCCTCGAACGGATCGTTCGCCAGACTCACGTATTCCGACGGCGTCACCATCTGGTTCTTTGCGCCAGAAATCCGGCTGCGAACCGAGCGCGGCGTGTACCGCTTGGGGTCGACGCTGTAGCGCTCCATGAGGAGCTTGATCATCCGCTCCGTGTCGTCGGTGTCGTAGATAGTGAAGTCCCGCGTGAAGCCGATTTTCTCGGCCTCGCGCCTCATCATCCGAGCAAAAACGGAGTGGAACGTGCCCATCCAGAGACCCTTCGCATCCGCGCCACCGACCAGCTTCTCGACGCGGTCGCGCATCTCGCGGGCGGCTTTGTTTGTAAAGGTCAGCGCGAGAATCTGGCTCGGCCATGCCTTCTTCGTGGCGAGCAGATACGCGATGCGGTGCGTAAGCGTGCGTGTCTTTCCTGAGCCCGGCCCGGCTACGATCATCACAGGACCGTCGATGGTCCGCGCGGCCTCGGCCTGTTTGTCGTTCAGCCCCCCAATCAACTCCTCCGCACGCTGGGTCTCGTTTTCTGTCGGCGGGGCGGGCTCTCGAACCGCGGGTAGAACGGCGGCTTCGGGAATGGGAATGTTCATCGGCAATCGCGAGCGGAGGGGCTCAGAACATAAGCTGAGATTAGGGCCTCCGTTTGCTTCTGAAAGTTCTTCAACGGATGGACGCGAAAAGACCGAAACACCTTCACGGATCAGCATCCCCGTATCTTCGCGCCGTCTCACCCACGCACCGTTTATCAAATGGACGTTGTCACCGTGCTCCGTGGCCTGCTTGGCCTGGCATCCATCCTGGCGATTGCCTTTCTGTTCTCGAGTAACCGCCGCGGAGTCAATTGGCGAACGATAGGGTTTGGACTCCTCTTGCAGATCATTTTCGCCATTTTCATCCTCAAGGGAACGTCGTTGGCGACAGTGTTTGGGCCTTTAGGATGGCCCAAGGCTGGGTTTGCGTGGGTGGCTGGACTATTCGTGCATTTCCTTGGCGCTGTGGAGGTCGGCTCCAATTTCATTTTCGGCAACCTAGGTTTGAGTCCAGGATCTGAAGGATCCTTGGGCTTTTTCTTTTTCTCCCAGGTCCTACCGACGGTCATCGTTTTCGCGGCAATGATGTCGATCCTCTACTACCTGGGGATCATGCAGGTGATCGTCCGTGGGATGGCATATGTAGTTAGGAGAGCACTTGGGACAAGTGGGCCGGAATCGCTGAGCGTGAGTGCGAACATCTTCGTTGGGCAGACCGAGGCTCCGCTCGTCATCAAGCCTTACATAGCGAAACTTACGCGAAGCGAACTGCTGGCGGTAATGACGGGCGGCATGGCGACCATCGCGGGCGGCGTTCTGGCCAGTTACGTTGCGTTTCTTGGAGAGCGTTACGCAACCCTGCACAACGTTGCACTTGAAGTCGGGCAACAGCTCTTCGCCGAGCAACTGCTGGGTGCGAGCGTGATGGCCGCGCCGGCCGCGCTGGTTCTCGCCAAGATTCTGATCCCGGAGAGCAAACCTGTTTCCCTTGACGCCGCTATTCTTGTAACCGACGCAGGCGAAGCCACGCTCTCCTCAACGTCGAGTGACGAGGCAACGGCAGCCGTGGAACATGCCCTGGAGGACGAGGGGCCAATGAACGTAATCGACGCGGCGGCAACCGGCGCTGCTGACGGGTTGAAGTTGGCGCTGAATATTGGCGCGATGCTCATCGCCTTCCTGGCCTTGATCGCCATCCTCAACGGAATCCTGGGTTGGGGCGCAGGGATATTTGGCTACAGCATGTCCCTGGAATCCATTCTGGGATTCATCCTTGCGCCAATCGCCTGGCTGATCGGCGTCCCAACGGTGGACATTACAACGTTCGGTTCGCTCCTCGGGACGAAGGTGATCGCGAACGAGTTCGTCGCCTACACTCAGCTTGCAGATGCTCTTGGCGGTGGAATGCTGCATCCGAAAACCGTGGTGATGGCGACGTTTGCGTTATGCGGATTTGCCAACCTTTCCTCGATTGGTATTCAGATTGGCGGAATAGGGCCGCTGGCACCGAACAGGACAGGAGAAATCGCGTCGCTGGGGCTCCGGGCCGTCCTGGCTGGAACGCTTGCGAACCTGATGACGGCTACAATTGCTGGTGTACTGATCGGCGGTTAGCTGAACGCCGACTTTTCAGTGCGAGAGTGGTTATGCAGATTGGGCCGAATGGTCTAAAATTGGAGCGCCCCTTCTCCACCAGCCAAGAGGAATACCATGGCCAGCGTCAAAGAGCGTATCCAAGCCATTCAGCGTCGTTTTGATCTCTCGCCGGACGGCATCATAGGTCCAAACACACTTTCACGAATCGAGGCCGTCCTCGATGCCCATCTGCCTCCGGCAACCGGGTTGTCAGCGCCGCCTATCCCGACTTTGGTGGTCTCCGCAAGCGGGCTTGACACACTGGTAGCATTCGAGGTTTCGTCGGAGGCCTACTACGAGGCCAAGTTGCAGAAGCCTACGTGGCCCGGAGCCAGCAGTGGTGTGACGATCGGCATCGGCTACGATCTTGGACAGACCGCAGCTTCCCACATCGAACGGGACTGGAGAGGCCTGCTGCCCGATTCCGACGTGGACAAGCTCCTTTCCGTTGCGGGCAAGACAGGGCAAGCAGGAAAAAGCGCGCTGAGTGGGAGCGTCAAGAACGTTGTCGTGCCGTTGGCCGCGGCCAAGCGCGTTTTCTATACTTCCACGCTGCCACGTTTTGCCACGAACACGCGTCAAGCTTATCCGGGTATCGAGAAGCTCCCTGCAGATGCCCAGGCGATGCTCCTCTCGCTTGTCTTCAATCGCGGGGGAAGTATGACCGGCGCGAAACGAACAGAGATGAAGGCCATTCAACCGCTGGTCGTTGCCAAGAACCTTGTGGGTATCGCAGGGCAGATCAGATCGATGAAGCGATTGTGGGATGTCAACACGCTGCCCGGCCTGCATAAGCGCAGGGACAAGGAGGCCGAGATCATCGAAGGTGCTAATCGTACCTACGAACCCATCGAGCTCGTGACGCTCTAGTACGTAATCGTCATTCGCGTCCACGAAGGGACAGCAACGCCAGAATAGCCCGCATGGACCCAACGCATTTTCGTCACGGCCTGCATGGCGAACGCATCCAATGTCGGTCCCGCGCCTGAGAGCTTGTCGATCGCTAGCGGTGCACCTTCCGCACTAACGAATATCTGCATCTCAACGGCGCCTGTAACTCCCGATTCGCGGAGACTATCGGGGTAAACTTTTTCGATCTGCACATTGGGATCGGGACGGGCGTCACGGTAATAGTCTACCATCTCGCGGTAGGCGTCCGTTACGAGACGTTCGCGAAGCTCGGTGCGGTCGACGATGGAAGGATCGCCGCGTTCGACGACCGGAAGGCCAAACTCAACGAACACTGAATCGACGATTTCCGGGTTGGACCTATAAAATTCGATCATCCTGTTCTGGACGCTCGGGGCCAGGTCGATATCCTCGAAAACATGAATGCCCATGCTTTCAAGGGTTTCAAGGTTACGAAACGCGCCAGTCGTGTCCGTGCCGATGCGCCACCACTTGTCGGCTCCATCGCCTTCCCATCCTGCAGGAGGTCCGAGATCGGCTTGGCCGCCGCACGCCGCCAATAGAAATCCAATCGTGACGAGAAAAAGACTGGCAGATCGCATCGGTGCAAACGTGTATCGGGCAAAATCCAAACTACGCTGCCGAGCTTGAGGCTCCTTCCTTCTCTTCTTCGTCTGCCAAGCGGACGAAGTAACGACGTCGGTCCATCGCCACAACCTTCACCCTGCTTCCGGCGGCGATGAAGGCACCCTCCGTTACTACCTCGAATCGCTCACCGTTTACATCCACGATGCCGGTCGGGCGCAGAGGCGTCACGGCCGTACCGACCTCGCCCAGCCATCTTGACCGTGAGTCCTTTTCAACATCGTCAGCACGTCCATCACGGCCTAACACTTCGGAGAGAACGAGCCGGTCCCATGCTCCAGATTGCCACAGATACGCGAGCAATCCACCCCCAGCCAGCAGTGCCCCGGCGAATGCAATAATTCCACCAATTAGCCCTATCGTTACGAATGCGTAGACGATGCCAACGCCCACGGAAATCACCCCGAGAACGCCGGTAACGTTCACGCCGGGCATCAGGTAGATCTCCAAGCCAAGAAGAACGAGGCCGAGAAGAATCAGGAGAATTGGTATGAGAAGTTCCACAGAGTCCGTTCAGAACAATCAGGAAGCAACAGGGCGAACTTCAACGCGGGAACCACGCACGTCCACAACCTCAATCGCAGTGCCGACATCAATAAACGTGCCTTGAGCGATAACATCTACGCGGCGCCCATTAAGCTCGGCGGTGCCAGATGGACGAAGCCCTGTTACGGCCTTCCCAATCAGACCGACCAACGAAAGGTCTGTATCGGCAGACGTGTATCCCTCTGCACTGGAAAGCTCCGGCGAGAGAATCAGCCCGCTCAAGCGGTTTGATGTCGGCAGGTACTTACCAAGCGAAACGGCAAGTACAACCAATAAAACAAGTGCTGCCGCGAGCGTAGCCGAGGCTTGCGCGATCTGGCCGCCTGATGGAAAAGCGAGCCCTACGTTGCCAATAAGCGCCGCCAGAAGCGAAGCAACGAGCAAAATCAGCCCAAGGATTCCCGCCACGCCAAACCCGGGTGTCACAAATATCTCCACCAAGAGGAGCAGGAGGGCGATGATGAAAACGACAATCTCCCAACTCTGAACGAGGCCGAGCATGTAGTGCGGCGCGAAGAAAAGCGCAGCACCCGTGAACGACATCAGGCCAGGGAAACCCACGCCGGGCGTTTGAAGCTCGAAGTACAGGCCACCCATCATCATGAGCATAAGGACGGACGCAACCACGGGCGAGCCCAGGAATCGCAGGAGTCGCTCCACGCCCGACGTTTGATGAGCGAACTGCGTGCGATCAGCGAGCCCAAGGTTCTCTACCACTGCGTCAGCAGAGGGAAGCACTGCATCCGCAACCCCGAGTCGAAACGCCTCGTTCGCGGAAAGCGAGAGAAGCTGGCCCACGACGCTGATGCCCTCTACGGCAATCGAATCGGAAACCATCGCCTCAGCAATGTGGGGGTCCCTTCCATTTGCTTCCGCCGTCGCGCGCATGATGCTGCGCATGTAGCTCTGCACCTTTTCGCTCGCATACTGCCCGGTGGCGTCCACTGCGGTGGCGGCACCGATGGAACCTCCCGGCGCCATTACGATCCGGTCGGCGGCGTACGAGATCAGCGCGCCTGCGCTGGCCGCATTCTTGTTGATAAAAACAACAGTGGGAATAGGAGCATCGAGAATGGAAGTCCGGATGTGATCGGCTGCTTCAACCAGCCCACCAAATGTGTCCATCTCGAACAGAACAACCGAAGCGCCGGATTCCTCGGCATCAGCCAATGCTCGATCCACGTAGCTGGCGAGCGCATTGTCAATCATCCCCTCGATTGGGACCCGGTAGACGGCACCGTCACTCGTGTTTTCGATCGCAAGGCTGGGAGAAACCTCCTGAGCAGCCGCTACGAGCGAAAATAGTCCGCAGGCAAGCAGAAACGAGAAGCGCGCTAAATAGGTCATGACGTACGAAATCCGTGCGCCACAACGTACGAAACGACGGTCACAGAAGATTCAACCCAAACCGCTTGGTTCGCGATCTACTGTTCGATAATTACTGGTGTGCCCACATGAACGAGGTCCCACAGATCAGCCATGTGGACGTTTCGAAGCGCGACGCATCCGCGCGTCCAGGCGCGCTGCCTGCCAGACCCGTTCCCGTGGATTTCTATGAGTCCGCCCAACGGGGTGCCCATCGGGGGTTCACGGAACTCCATATCCGCGCGAACAATGGCATCGTACTGGTCTCGGCCAATCAAACCATCCCGTAACCCCCGGGCTGCATGCGCCTGGTTAGGGTAACTGACGACGAGGCCTCGGTAATAGCGGGAGTTCGTGTTCTTTCTGGCGATGAAGAAGACACCTTCTGGAATGCGATAGTGGTCTTGCTCACCACGCCCCGACAACCGCTCTTTGTCTTCATCACTCATCGAGACGTCCGCAGGGAAAGTGCGGATGAGCTCTGTACCAGCGTAGACGTAGACCAATCGATCGCTCTTGTCCACGCGAATCCACAGGTTCGACAGAACGGATGAGCGAACATATCCACGGCGATTATTCCACTCGATGTGGCTCCACCCATCCTCCTCGGACAGCACGCGCACGGCGTCGCGAATATTCAACCGGACTCTTCTGGACTCCGGGCCATTTGGCTCCGAATGAATGCGCACTTCGCGCTCAACGACGTAAAACACCGCCGCGTCCTCAACCTCTACCTCCGCTACCGATCTTGTCGGTTCTGCCGACGTGACAATGGTGTCGCTGCCCGTTCCTTCCGAAAACACAGCGGCAAGCTGTTGCGCTTGGGGCTGCGCCGCACACACGACGAGAAGGCCGATCAGGGAGATAATTTGCCGCATCATTTAACTATTTGGCAGAATCTAGGCGGAGAGTGGTGTCACTGCAAGCTCGTTTAGATGCCATCAGTGACACATGGTGTAGTCTGTTTTCGGCTGATTAATGGAATTTATTAAGTCGCGGGCAAAACCAAATGGTTGTGTTGGATGCACCATTGGTAGGCCTCGATAACTCCGTCGATCACCGTCGACTCGGTTACGATGTCGGCGGCGCTCTTTGCAGTTGAGGACGCGTTGTTCGGTGCAAAACCTGCGCCTACACCCAAGATGGCCTCTGCGTCGCCGCGCGTATCTCCGATGAACGCGATCTCATGCATTCCAACACCCTCTTCTTCCGCTGCCCATTTGAGTGCTTCCAGTTTGGTCAATGCAATGGGCACGACGTCGATAGACGCATGGGTTTCATACACGCGTAAATCGGGAAAGTGCCTTGCAACGAACTCCCGAACGCCGGGGAGAAAACGTTCTACCTCTAACCGTGCTCGGTTAACGACTCCAGTTTGCGCGCGTTTACCATAGTCCAACGAAAACCCATTGCCTTTCGCGACGACCTCTTCCAGAAAATACTCCCGAACGGCATCCAACTCGCGCTCAATCGATGGTGTGAGTGCTGGATTCCAGGCAATGCTCGCGTTCTGCAAATCAAAGAATCCGCCACCGCTTTCGAAAAGCGCAGGTGCTCGTAAGTCGAGAGCTTGTGCGACAGATTCCACGTAGGCGTACGAGCGACCTGAGCAAAGACCGATGCGGGGCAAAGCTTCTTCGGTCTCGGCCCGCGCGGCCCACTCACGCAGCCGTTTGAACCCTTCGAGATCGTAGGGCTCGTAGGGCTGGCAGAGACAGCCATCGATATCGGCGAAGAACAATTTGATAGCAGAGGTCATCGGATATCAGTCGCGGACGTCCATCAATACACCAACTGGGCGTATTTGCGGTGCGTCAGAACTCGGAAGCACGACGTCGCCATCAAGCACGTTTACAGTCTGTACGTGATTGTCCTGTAGAACGAGCAATTCTATGGACACGTCACGGAGCGTTCCATCGTCGCCGTCAATGCGCCACGACAGGCGCCGCGCCGACCGATCCCACGTGGTGCGGATTGTCGGGATGGTTGTACCATAAACCCAATAAGCAAAAAAGTTATCCAGGTTGATGCCGGCTTCCTCCTCCAATAACGTTTGGAGTCCGTTTGTTGAGAGCGGACGGTCTGCGTAGTCAATCGCTAGTCGCCGAAGCGAATCGAAAAAAACACCGTCCCCAAGCGTCCGCCGCAACAAATGAAGGACGCAGCCCCCTTTCTGATACACCGTCGGTGAGAGAATTTCTTCTGGATCTCCGTAGTGTTCGGGGACGAGCCGCCTGCGAGCATCGCGACTCCCAAGTTGTGCCATTCTGGCGAGGTGTTCTTCCCCTACGACCGGGCCATCCAACCGCTCGTACACAACCGTCGTGAGATAAGTCGCAAAGCCTTCTGCGAGCCACAAGTGCGCCCAATCCGACGGAACAACGTCATTCCCGAACCACTGGTGAACCGCCTCGTGAATATTGACTTCTTCCAGTGTATTGCGGCTTCCTCCTGATTCCATGTAAAGATCTGAACTGAGGAATGAGGCAGATGCGTTTTCCATTCCCGCGTACCTCATCGGTACTTCTACCGTGCTGTACATCGCGTAGGGGTACGGTCCAAGCAAAGCCTCCAATGTGTCAATTATGGCGGCCGTCCGATTCAATCGAGATCCCTGGCTGATGTCTGCCGCCAAAACATGGTGTTGAATTGGAACGCCGGAGGCGGTCACATCCTGTACAACGGCGAACGACTCAGCGACGGCAAAGGCAAACGTGTACGTTGGAGCGTCAGCGGGCAGATCGAATAGATAAGTCATCCACGTGCTATCCGGCCGGAGCCGGTCTCTCCTCAATTGGCCACTCGCGGCAACCGAGTATTCTTTCGGTACGATGAGTTGGAGGCTGAATTTCGCAGGATCGGATGGGTGATGTACTCCCGCCATCCAGCCGGCTCCGTGCTCGGGCCAACTTTGAGAAAACGTCACATGCTGGCCAGCACCCTCAGCTCGAAGTATTCCCTCTCTTGCGAATCCCTGATAACCAATCTCTACAAAAGAGGAGTCGCTGCGCGGAAGGGCAACCTGAAGGCGATTGCCGGACCTCTCGTATTCAGCAGTTTCCCCATTGACGTCGATGGCAAGAAGGAAGAAGTCCGAATGCAGCGATAATTCCAATACCCCCAACGTATCCGGATGCCGAACGGTTAAACTCGTTTTGGCGTGGATGTACATCGTTACGGGGTCCAGTCGCACACTTACATCATAGCTGAGGATGTCGACCCCCGGCTCGGGAGTGCTGGGAGTAGAATTTTTACCTCCGCAACCCGCCAGCAGAATCAAAGCGAGTAATCCGAAGCAGCCCCAAGCCCACCTTCGAACCGTCACGCCGCTCCGTTCGCCAAAGCCTCGGCCAACAGCTCCACGGTCTTGTCCGAAATTCCCATGGACGCGAAGCCACCGTCGTGGAAAAGCGTCTGCATCGTGACCATTCGTGTAAGATCGCTTAAGAGCGAAACGACGTAATCAGCGCAGGACTCCGCATCGGCGTTGCCCAATGGCGAGATTTGCTCGGCGAAATCGAATAAGGCATCGAATCCAGTGATTCCCCCACCGGCGGTGGTTCTCGTAGGACTTTGGCTGACCGCGTTGATGCGGATGCCTCTCTTCCCAAGCCGATAACCGTACGACCGAACAATGGACTCAAGGAGAGCCTTTGCATCACCCATTTCACTGTACTCGCTGAACGTGCGCTGCGCGCCGATGAAGCTCAAAGCGACGACCGAGCCTCCATCTGCGATTGCCTCAACCTCCATGGCTGCATGGACAGCTCGATGAAGCGAAACCGCTGAAATATCCAACGTCTTCAGGTACCAGTCGTAATTGAGATCCTCGTACGGTTTGTTCTTTCGCACGTTGATTCCCATGCCAATAGAGTGCACAACGAAGTCGACTGGACCGCGAAAATGCGCCTTGGCGCCCTCAAAAACCTTCGTCAGATCGTCGTTGCTGGTCGCATCGGCGTAAATGATAGGGCTTCCGCCTGTCTTCTCCGCGAGACCTTCCAACTGCCCGAACCGCTGGGTTACGGGCGCATTGGAAAGGACGAAGCGCCCACCCTCCCGGTAGATCGCTTGGGCAATGTGCCATGCCAGAGAACTTTCATCCAAGGCGCCGAAGACAACGCCGGTTTTACCTGAAAGCAGGTGGAGGCCATCGGCCGTGGAAGTGTTTGCCATTGAGGAGGTCCATCAAACAAAAAGCGGGATGGCAATCTAGCCATCCCGCTCTGTTGACGGAAACACTCGTACACATCAACGATCGGCAGCGCCCTATTTGGCGGGCCACGTTTGAAATTTCAATCGTCGTCGCGTGAGCGACTGATCCATACGCCGTCGATGCTTGACGAAGCGCCATCGCCCGATGTCGAACGACCAAACATCTCGTCGATTTTCTCCATAAGGCCTTTCTTGAATACGGGCTTGGCGATGTAGTCATCGAACCCGGCAGCAATGCATCGCTGCCGGTCGTCTGGGTAGGCATAAGCGGTCAAGGCTAGGGCGCGGATACCGCAAATTGCGTCGTCGTTCCGGATGGCCTGAATCGCATCGATACCGCTCATCCCATCGCAGAAATTCAGGTCGAGGATGGCCAAATCCACCGTTTCCGTGCGGAGCAATTCAATGGCTTGCTCCGCCGTAGAGGCATGAAGAACTTCGAACCGATCACGCAAATAGAAATAGAGCAAGCGGCGATTTTCCGGGTAGTCGTCGGCGACTAGAACCACTGGTCGGTCTGATGCGCCGGAAGACGAAGCGTTAGCGGAAGCAGGGGCAGAATCGCGCATCAGCAGCCTTGAGGTAAATCTCGGATTAGTGCAGCACCCGCCTATGTACGGCAGTGCCGCAAAAGACCAAGCACTTCTCCGAACAGGTGGGGAGGTCGTCGTTTATATCGGCCAGTTGGGCGTCGTATTAAGGGCAAGGAGGGTCAAAAACTATTCAGCCCGGCCTTTCGTCACGCCCCTCTATTGAACGCACGGCTTACAGCTGTTTTGCGACCGAATAAGCTCTTGCCAGCGGTTCTGCGCCAGCCTGTATGACATCGTGAAGTCTTGCATTAGTGGCCACGATTCCACCATCGAATACAGGATCATTCCCTTCAGAAAGGCTGGACACGTGCCCCCCAGCTGCGACAATCAAAACAACACCCGCTGCTAAGTCCCACGGTGCCAGGCCTGCTTCAAAAAACCCGTCAAACCGACCACACGCCACCCAGGCCAAATCGACCGCTGCCGCACCTGCACGCCGGACGCCTCGTGCCTCACGCACGAAATGGGTGAGTACGTCCATATAACCATCCACGTAACGGTAATCTCGAAAAGGGAACCCTGTCCCTACGAGTGCCTCGGAAAGATTTCCCGTATCCGACACGGTCGCCGGTTTGCCGTTCAGCGTCAAGCCCTGTCCGGTTTCCGCAGCAAAGAGCTCGTCGTGGGCTACATCATAGACAACTCCGACCACCAGCTTATCACCGACCTGTAGCGCGATCGAAACCGCATAGGGTGGCACGCCATGGATGAAGTTTGTCGTTCCATCTAGAGGATCAACAATCCACCGGCGCCCTCCCACACGCCGCTCGATGTTTCCGCCGGCTGTTTCTTCACCGAGGAAGCTGTCGTGGGGAAATGCGCCGAGAACGTGTGCGCTGATGATGCGCTCTGCTTCTTCGTCTACAAACGTGACGAGATCGTGGATTCCTTTATCCCGAACTGAAGCCATTCCAAAGCCCCCTGCCTGCTCGCGGATAAATGAGCCGGCGGAGCGAGCGGCTTGTTCGGCAATTGCGAGTTCTTTCGCGTATGACGACTGTGCAATTGGAGTCCGAGGCATGCCACGAAGATAGAAATTGTCCAACAGCGGTAGCTTCCTCTCCAGTCATTCGTTTTCGATTTCGCCAGGATGCGCCTCACGTTTCTTCTTGTTGTGCTCGTCGTTGCCGGCTGCGGTGATTCCGGTCCGCCAATGGAGGTCAGTCGCGATGAGGACGAAATTTTCAACCTCTTCGCGAGCATTCCCATCACCGCAATCGAGGATGCGTATGACCGTTTAAACGGTTTTGCATACACTACCGAACGCACGCTTGAGGAGCAAGACAACGACGGTCAAGTGGCGGCCTCCGAGAGCCGTACCATTCGGAGAACGCCGACAGCAGATGGTGTGGAAGAATCCACGCTGGAGTCGTCTTCTACGGGCTCATTCACTAGTGCCGATCTCCCTGAAGAGTCGTTGCACCCGCAGAACCCACTATCAAGGATTACTTCCGACGAACCTGCGTACACGAGTTTGCGAACACGCGATCGATATGCGTACGAGATGCTCCCCGATACTACGATTGGTGACCAGCGTGTTCGCGTTGCGCAGGCGACGCTACATCAAAATTCCGCGAGTGAGCAGCCCATCAGGTATGCACGTTACTACCTCAGCACTGACGGTGGAGTCATTGGCGTTGATGTGCGACGCCTGTCAGAATCCGCCCTCTTTAGCGAGAACAGCCACGTAACTGTCTTTCTCCAACGGCACCCGACCGGAGAATGGTTGCCGGATCGTGCCATTTCAGAGACGACGATTCAGACACCGGCAAACGAACCGGCACGGCTGCGCTTGACCCAGATTATTCGAGACATAACTGCCGTTGAGTAAGTCAAGTGCCATTTCTGCAGCCTTTTCTGATCTGCCCGATCAGTTGAAAACTCGTCAATTCGGGCGAGACCTCAGGTGGCATGCCTCCGTTGGCTCTACGAATGCGGAGGCGCTGCGATGGGCGTCGGAAGGTGCGCAAGAAGGAGCGCTAGTCGGGACAGACCACCAGACTGCCGGGCGAGGTCGCCAAGGCCGGGCCTGGCACGACTCGCCGGGTCACAACCTGCTTTTCTCCATTGTCCTCCGACCTTCGTTGCGTCCGGATCGCGTCGGACTCATACCGCTCGCCGCGGGTCTCGCTGTTGCCGATGGCATCGCGCAGGAGACAGGGCTCTCGCCGATTCTAAAATGGCCAAACGACGTGCTCCTTTCTGGTAGAAAGGTTTGCGGAGTGTTGATGGAAGGTCACATTCAGGCAAAAAATGGCCTGGGAAATCTGCTCGTGTTGGGCATCGGCCTCAATGTGAACCAAGTTGATTTCGATCCTGAAGTTGCCAACGTTGCGACGTCCGTGGCACTCGAATCGGGCCGGATCTTGCCACGGACGCAGTTGCTCACAGATCTCCTGTTTCGACTGGAACATCACTATTACAGTCTTTCGGAAGATGACGGCGCTTCGGTTCGGGCGCAGTTTGAGGAACGGATGGCAGGAATCAGCAAACAAGCCTCGGTTGCCTTTGCACACTCCGGCGTTTCCGCTACCGGTGTAATTCAGGGGGTCGCGGACAATGGTGCCCTTCGTCTGTTTACCTCTGACGGAGAGAAACATTTGCACGCTGGCGAAATCACACTCGGGAGCAACGCAGCCGCCGCCAGCTGAGTTTGCAAGCTCTCGCTCTCTGCAATTCGACCCCCATGTTTCTCGCGATTGACATAGGAAATTCGTCTGTGAAGTTTGGCGTTCATGATGGGAGTTCATGGTCGACGATTCGGTCGAGTTCGCACCGACGAGTCGTTATCGAAACAGAGTTGACGTTAGCGGCAAGCAATTGGGACATCATTCAGATTGGGATCTCCTCCGTTGTGCCGGAAATAACGGAGGTAGTGGCAGAGATTCTGAAGACGCGTAAAATGGTTCAGCCCGTGACTGTCGACCCAACCATGCGCCTTCCCTTTGCGATGGGCTATAAGACACCTGGAACACTCGGCGCAGATCGAATCGCGGCGGCGGCGGGAGCCTTGTCCTTTTTTCGAAATGACAAGCCGCCTAGATCGATCGTTGTGGTGGATGCGGGAACAGCCGTCACATTGGACGTGATCTCGGCCGAGAACGTTTACCTGGGTGGAAGCATCGCGCCCGGCCCGGAGCTGCTACAGTTTGCCCTCTCGCGAGGTACGTCCCAACTTCCCTCCGTTCCTTGGGTAGAGCCGCATTCGCCGATAGGAACTTCGACGGAGGAGTCAATCCAGGCTGGCATTGTTATCCCGTTCCTGGAGGGGATTCGCGCCCTTCTCCTGGCAACAATTTGCGAGCTCTCTGATGCACCACACGTGGTTGCCACGGGCGGGTGGGGACCGTGGTTGGCCGATCGCATCCCTGAGATCGAATACGTTGAGCCAAGCCTGGTACTCGATGGCATTCGAGAACTCGTTCAATATCAGGCTAGCTGACTCGCTCAGAATTCCCGGATTGATCGGCGACTAGCAGCGCTTGAACTCGGGCGAGCACCATGTCGATCGCTACCTGGTTTTTCCCGCCGCGCGGGATGATGACATCCGCATGAACCTTGGAAGGCTCGACGAATTCGAGGTGCATCGGACGAACCGTCCGTTGATACTGCGCAATCACGGAGTCGAGGGTGCGGCCTCGCTCGTTAATGTCCCTGTCAATTCTGCGCATGAGTCGGACGTCAGCGGCCGTGTCCACGTAGAGTTTGATGTCCATGCGCTCGCGTAGCCTAGGCTCGGCCAAAACGAGAATGCCCTCCACGATTACCACGGGGCGCGGACTAATGCTATCTGTCTCGGCGCGCCGTGCGTGATTGGCATAGTCGTACTTCGGCCTTGCGATTGACTTACCGCCCAAAAGCGCGTCAAGTTGCTGCACCATCAATTCCGTTTCAAGCGCATTCGGATGGTCGAAATTGAATTGAATCCTCTGCTCAAGAGCGAGGTGCGAAAGATCGTGGTAGTACACGTCGTGCTCCATGAGAGCAATTGCCTCCGGACCAAATCGCTCCAGAATCCGCCGTTGGACCGTTGTTTTGCCTGATCCTGATCCGCCGGCTATTCCGATGACCACCGACATAGTAGGCTCTAAGCTTCGGTCTCTGTTTCCGCTTCCCGACGAGCACGGCGCTCTGCCTCTGCTTCCGCCTTGATTTTCCTGCGATCCTTTCGACGCTGCTCCCAACCCGTCCGCGATGTCATTACAATCGTCCCTCCCTTTTCACCAATTTCGGAGGCATCAAAGTCGGGTTCAAAACCATCCTCCGCTTCCCACTCCTCCAGTGCTTCAATCGAATCGGCCATTTCCGATACGATGAAATTGGCCAGGCTTCCACGTAGCTCTTTGACGCCGTGCGTCACGGCCTTCATCTCGTTCTTTCCTTCTTTGAAAAACTTGACACGGTACATCTGGTCGTAGGACTCGTTGTCGTCCCAAGCATCTTCGTGAGCTCCAGGCAACAAATTCCAAACTACGTGACCCTGCAGCAATTCGTTCAGGACGGGCGAAATGAGTGGCCGCCAATACTTTGAAGCCTTCCCGATGCCCTTTACAGAAGCATCAATCTTCAGCTTGTACATCGGGATTAGATCATCGGGACGAAGAAGCCCGAACATCCCGGAAATGATGATTCCGTTTTCGAGGAGGCGCCTCTGTGCGCCAGTAGGTAGTCCTTCAAAATCCATCGACTGGTACATCACGCCTGGCCCGTATCTCTCAACGGCGGCCATCAATGGGCTTTCGTAGATATCCAAGTCCGCCTGCACGGCTTCCTGCAGTGCTTTGTCCTTTAATCCGAATAGCGTCTCTATCCCTTTTCCGGTCCTGATCTGCGCGTGTAAGGCCTCAATCATCGCGCGGCGCTCTGGATTCAACGCGTTGAAATAATTAAACGTGTTCGACGATCGGTAGTCGAACATATCGGGTGCGAACGGATTGCCACCAGTCTGCTTACCCTCTGCCGAAGGCATCAGAATCGAAATCCGCACCGACATAGCCAAGGCAAGGGTAGCTGAGAGGGTGCCGCGCGGTCATCGCGGGGCGAATTCAGGAATTTCCGCTCTTAGGAGGCGCGACGGAGGTGCGACTCGCCGCCACGGCGTTGCCGGGCCTCTTTCATGAGGGCTTCGGCTTCGCTGAGTATTTGTTGAGCCTGTTCACGAGCATCGGAGATTACCGCTTCCGCCGTCTCGCGGGCTTGGCTCGCTACATCTCTGGAACCGACTCTTTCGACCAGATCCGACATTTTGTGTCCCCAACGGTCGAGGAGAAATGCTACGCGCTGGCGAATCTGCTTGCCCTCATCGGGTGCAAGCAGTAGCCCCAACCCGAAGCCAACAGCTCCGCCTAAGAGGATGCCTCCAATAGAGGCTCGAACGACGCTACTACGTTGACTCATGGCTCAATAAGATTTGGGTTGAAGAAACATCCTTGCTGTCAAACATCTATCGGCAGTCGGTGCCTTTGGATAAAGCAACAATGATGCGTGTGAACACGAGAAGCCGCGCCTGTAGCGCAGACGCAGCTTCTCAAACGCTTGAACAAGAACGAATACCGCGCCATGGGCGCCGATACCTACCGGTTCTTCTTCTTGTGGCGGTTCTTGCGAAGCCGCTTCTTTCGCTTGTGCGTCGCGATCTTGTGGCGCTTGCGCTTGCGTCCGCAGGGCATAGTGTGGTTGGTCGTCTGAATGAAAAACCGCTTGTGCGGTTTGAACGGCCTTGAAGATACCGATTTCCTGTTTTTGGAACCAGTCATCTACGACTCGTTGCTCGCTATGCACGCCCGATGCGCTCTACTGATCCGCGCAAAGGCATCGCGGTTATTCTTTCCGGCAACTCTTCACAGCGGGCCAACCGTAGCTGTGATGTACAACGTTGTACAACGGACTGCACACAATCTCAATAAATGAAGGGGAATCGCCTCCGACAGAACTCATTTCGAGGTCTGGCACGCCCTTTGGTTGGTTTTCAATTGACTCTGGTTTACCTCCCCCCAGAACACTCGAAAGAGCACTACGTGCAGCACGGCCTTTGAGCCTGCCTCGCACACAGTCGGGCGGACACGTTTGGGTGAGCGTGTCCGCCCGGTTTTTTTTGTGCCCTAATTGCCGGGCGTCGCGTAATGTAGTTTGACGGCATCGTGAGAATTACCATGATCCGACTTCGCCCGTTCGTTCTCGTAATCGCCGCAACAGTAGTGTTGACGGCGTGTGCTCCGTCGATCTCACCTCTGTTCCGCGATTACACCGTTGAAGCCCCGGGTGGTCAACCTGCGAGTTCCCCGGACGTATTCACTCGCATTCAGGCCGCGCTAACAGAAGCTGGCTGGACTGAAACAGGGGCCGCAGCGCCGAACGTGATTTCGACAGAGCCTCGCTTTGTTTCGAATTGGGGACTGTTCCGCACCGCCGTGAGACTTGATGTTGCACCCATTGGAGAACACCACGTGCGCGTCATATTCACCCCTACTCGTCACTCAGTTTTCGGCGGCCGAACAAAAATTGGCTACCTCAGCAGTGGCGTTCGAAGAGCAATCCTTCCCCAGCTAAACGCCGCCTTCGAGCAGCAAGGATTCGTGGTTCTGGGAACGGCCCAAGAACGGGACGAAGACAACCACTCTGCTGAAGAGGAAACCTGAGTCGGACGGTTGCTGTAGGAGAAGACGGTTGGAAAACTCCAGCCTGTTCTTTCAAAATTTGGGGATGTTTTGGTTTCGACGAGTGAGTTGTGCGGCAAGCTGCGTGTCGGGTGGTTCTTAGTACGCCCGTGACCTTCACTAGGAAACTTATACTTGCGAACGATTACTCGTACGCGCTGGCAGCTTAAAGCTCGCTAGCTGTTTCCCGGAGGGCTCGCTCATCGGCCTTTCGGGAAGCATCGTCTTAGATGAGCTAGTCTCTTAGGCTCCGGCTGAGCCAACGGCGGCGAAATTTAATCAGCCTGCGCCATTGTGGAAGCCCCGTCCGTGGGCCACGCCACCACGGCAAAGACCCTAAAACGCGGACTACACATGTAGACGCTTGGACTGTAGGTTCATTCGGACCCGGGTTCGACTCCCGGCATCTCCACTTTTTAACGCCCTATCTCTGAAAAGAGGTGGGGCGTTTTCGTTTATTGTCTCCTCGACTCCTCACTGATTCGAAAAAATGCGAAATACACTGACCTGGACCCTCTTTGCCGTTCTGCTTTTGGGCGGCATCAGCGAAGCGAACGCGCAGTTTGCCTCAAGCGCCGACGATCTTTCTTCCGAACGACAGACACGCATTCTCGCCAACCTCAAGTTTCAGATTCCGCAATTGCGGGATTTGCAGGTCGTGATGGGTGAAATCGTTGCCAGCGAACACGGCGGACTCGATGAGGGCAGCTTTGGCGTGAATGGCCAGCAATACCATTTCCTTGTGACAGGAGACGATACGCGGCTATTCATGCTGGCGGGCGAACCACTTGATGTGAGCATGTCCTCCGAGGACATTGCCGCAGCATTGGACGAGGAACAGCGTGCCGCCGCCTTGGCAGAGCATGAAGTGCATCTAGAACTAGCCGCGTTTGCCGAAGGCATGCCCGTCCGAGGCAACCCGAACGCGTCCGTTACCATCTTCGAGTTCTCCGATTTCCAGTGCCCATACTGCGCGCGCGCCTTCACGACGGTCGAACAAATCCTGGAGCGATATCCGAACGACGTGAAGTTCGTCTTCCTTCATTATCCGCTGCCAAATCATCCATGGGCCAAGCCAGCCGCAATCGCCACAATCTGCGCCGCTGAGCAGGACGACGAGGCCTTCTGGGCATTGCACGATGGTTACTTCCGTGACCAGGACGACGTCAATGTGGGCAACGTCCTTGCGATCGGCGGCGATTTCCTGGAAGCAAGCGGTCGAGATGTTGATATGGCGGTTTGGACCAACTGTGCCTCGAACGCGGAGTCGGAAACCTATCAGGCGGCAGCGATCGAAGTTGAACAGTCACTAGCCGCCGGCAATACGTACGGTGTTTCCGGCACACCCGGCTTCTTTGTCAACGGCAAGTTTGTGAATGGAGCACAGCCCATCGAAACCTTCGAAGTGGTGATCGACGAGGCTCTTCAGCTTTCCGGTCGCTGACCTACCGGCGGGGCAAGTAAGCTTCCGGGTCGTGCGCGGTCGCGACTTGTGCAGCCACGATGTCTGCGACGAGCGCGTCTATCTGCTCCTTCGTGACATGCGGCATGCAGATCACGTGGCTGATGTCGCCTGAAGTGGCGAGCTGCCATTTCGTGCAAACGTCCACGGGCGGTTTCGGTATGACGACGGTGAGCGCGCCAGCGTTACGCCTCGCCGTAATGCCCATTTCCTTGAAACGGGCCTCGGTGTAATCGGCCATGGCCATGGCTTTCTGCAGCCTCTTTTTCATCCCCTCGACGCCCAGGGATTTGATGGCATGCCACAGCAGGATTGGCGAAAAACCGTCCCGAGAGCCAGAAATCGTCGTGTCGCGAGTCCCGATATACGAGACCGCGTGACTGATTCGCTCCACGTGCGCCCGCTTGGCGAGAACAATGCCGCAAGGTATGGGTGAAGCGAAAAACTTATGGCCGGAGATCGCAATGCTGTCTGCGCCATCGCTGAAATCCCACGATGGGCGCGGTTCAAGAAAGGCGGCATAGCCCCCACACAGCGCCGCATCGCTGTGGATATAGCGCCGGTCGATTGCCATATCGTCGAGGATGGTTTGAATCACGCGCAGGTCATCCCTGCCTTCCGTCATCGTCGTGCCAATGTTGGCAAAGATGATGGGCGTGACTTCCCGGCGGATCCGGATCGCATCCCGAAGGTCCTCGTAATCCATCTCGCCGTTCGGCTGCGTGCGAATCATGATGGACTTCATTCCAAGGAAATGAAGGTTTTTGGCAACGCTGTAGTGGCTGTCCTGAGAGAAATAAACGATGCCCTTGGCGAAGAGCTCGCGCGCGAGGTACATGCCGTAGAGATTGCCTTCAGTCCCGCCATTCGTGACGTACCCCCACCACTCACCTGGTGGCGCGTGGGTTAGCTCGGCAAAGAACTCCAGCACCTCCCGTTCAAATTCGTGCGAGTTCAATCGGTATCGCCCACCCTCGGCAAACGGATCGCCAATGTTGTTTTGGCTGTACGACAGAAATGGAGCCAGCGGTTTGTAGTCAATATCAAAGGCACATGGATACCCGAGTTCCGTTCGGGCATACGTCTCCAGCTTGGCCAGATGATTATCCAGGCGACGTCCGTCCTCTACTGATAACGACACGGTTTCCCCCTGCGTTGACTAGGCGAAGAATTCCTGGCGACCATGCGCCAGCCAAAAAGCTCAACTCACTCCAAGGCCACCAAAAAAACCGTGTCGACAACGTGCACGAGGCCGTTTGTTGCCTCGACAGTGGCGAGAATCTTTGCTCCGTTCACGTACGTGCCGTCCTCTCGCACCTCAACAGAGACATACTGACCTGTCGCCAGATAGATATCGTTCCCACTGGCAAGGAGCTCCATCGTGAACTTGCCCGGGCTTGCGTGCGATGTAACGACATTTGCAAGCGTCTGCTTGTTCTCCGGCTTTAGCAGGTCGTCAAGTGCGCCTTCTGGTAAGGCGTCGAATGCCGCGTTCGTCGGGGCGAAGACCGTGAGAGGCCCGGATGCTACCAGCACGTTCTCGAGCTCGGCGGCCTGAACGGCGGCGACCAGCGTGGTGTGATCCGGTGATCCTAGCGCTATATCCAAAATATCGGGCGCAGAGTTATCGTCCTCTACGTAGGCCAATCCCTGTTCGGAGGAATCGTTCGAAGGTGCCGTGGCGCCGGCATCCTCGTTACTCTGAATGCATCCCGTGAGCAGAACGAGGGGCATCGCGATAGCGAGTAATAGGCGAATGCGTGAGGGTTGACTCGGCATAGTCCTTCTCCTTGCTGTTGGTGTGAACCCAAGACCGGGAAGCTGTACACTGTTGGTGGTGCGGTCCTTCCCCTTGACTGAAGGAAGTTTAGGAGGCCGCTTTACACTTACGCGACGGCTTTTGGCGGAGTGTGGTGTAGTCCTTTCCCGGATACGTTCCGAGCGCCACATCTTGGGCTACTCATCGAACGGCGCGCTAGAGGGAGAATGCCGCTACTCCCCTGTTCTCTCCTGCGCGTTCCAGCTTGAACAGGTCTATTGTTCGGATTCTTCCGTCCTGAACATTCTGCCGGATTCGTTCGATTCGGCCCTCGCTGGCAACCTCGTTTTCGAGCAGTTCATCCAGCCACCGCTCGCAGCGCTTCCGCTGCTCTGGAGACAGATAGACGTAAGGAAGGGCGGGACTGTTGGGCAAGCTCGGTCTCAAAGAGTTGGGATCGGGTCGGCAAGATCGTAATTCTACCGAACGCGGCGTCTCCCCTATTTAGTCAGTTCAAAATGTAGTGTCCGTCCTTGATGTTCAAACGTAAACGTGAATGGGCTACCGTTCCCGATCGCGTCGAAACTGGCTCGCATCGCATCGGTTGATTCGACGGGCTCGCCATCGATTGCCACCACTATGGCGGGAGGCCAGATGCCTCCGTCCAACAGAGCAGCTGGATATCGCTGGTCGATGCGGCCGACCATGCGTACCTGGCCGTCACGTTCCGCCACCAGGAGCCCGATTTCTTCGAGCACGACCACATCCGCCGGCACCGCACCACCGCCGGGACCCACGCGTTGCACCTTAGGATTCGATCCTCCGGAAGAACGACCACTGACCACAACTGTTGCCAAATAGCGCAATAGGTCGTCGCTTGATGAAGTGACCAGGTGTACCGTAATGATCCATGACATAAGGCAAATGGGCGAGGCGCGATAGATCCAGCGCATCTAATTTCCGCCCACGCTCTTGAGTGGCCTGAATATTTTCGTAAACAATCCGAGGGATAGACATGACCAGACTTACAGTGCCTGCGCTTACGCTAATCCTGTGCTTTCAACTTTTTGCCTGCACAACCCCCGACGCCGGTAGCCAGTCAGCAGCAGCGGAGGCGACTGAGGCGCCCGAGTACTTTTTGTTGCGCCCGGATGTCGAGAACGCTTACGGCTACTCACACGCCGTCAGGATCGGTGGCGTCCTTAAGGTTTCGGGGGCGGTGAGCATGGACGACGAGGGGAATCCTACGGCCGTCGGCGATCTCGAACAGCAAATGAAGAACGCCTACGCGGATCTGGACAGCGTGCTGACGCATTACGGCTACACGTTCGACGACGTGGTGGTCGAGGATGTATTTACAACCGACATGGCGGGGTTCCTCGAAGTCGCTGCCTATCGCGGCACGATCTACACGACGCAGTTCCCGACCGGCACCTGGCTCGAAGTCAAGGGACTCGCGCTGCCTGAGTTCTTGATCGAGATCGAGCTCGAAGCGCACAAGTCCAGGTGAGGCCCGGCGACTCAGGTGCTGCCGTGTCAAGCCGACTAGAAATGCCCTCTTCACCGTAGACGTGCTACCCCGTCCGTTCGGATTCGCTGCAGAGGTCAGAACCCGAACGAACTTTCATGAACTCAATCGGAAATACCACTCTCCTCAAACTGGAGAGCATGTCTGAACCCTTCTACGCGAAATCCTACCGATGAAAGCCGTACTCGTCATCGACATGCTTGAGGACTTTTTTCGAGAAGGGCCGCTTCAGGCCGCTCGCGCAGAACTGATCGCACGTATCAATCTGCTCACGGCGCGGGCGCGGGAGGCGGGCATCCCCATTGCCTGGGTTAGGCAGGAATTCCGGGACGACCTCGACGATGCTTTCCTTGCGATGAAGCACAATGACATCAGAATCACCATTGCTGGAACTCATGGTTGCCAGATCCTCGATGAATTGAAGCGAGCACCTGAAGACTACGAGATCGTCAAGAAGCGATATAGCGCCTTCTTCGGTACAGAGCTGGACGCGCTTCTTTCGAAGCTGCAAATAACCGAGTTGATTCTGGCAGGCGTCAACACGCACGCTTGCATAAGGATGGCCGCGATAGACGCGTACCAGCGCGATCTGGGAGTGACCATCCCGCGGGAATGCGTTGCCTCGCGCGACCAGCACCATCATGAGGTCAAGCTTGACTATCTAGGTGGCGAAATCGCGACGGTTGCGAGTCTGGATG
>JBBKWZ010000201.1:0-5124 GCA_037969195.1 Rubricoccaceae bacterium
TCATACACCTCGACGGCATGATGGGCGCCTCGCCAGAAACGCGCCGCGAAATGATGGAGCTTGAGCGCCGTTCTGTAGAAATCGCATCGCGGCTGCGCGAGGAGCCGAATTCCGACCTTGAACGCGAACTGGATGACGTGCTTGAACAGCTCTTTGAGCTTCGAGGCCGCGCCCGGTCAGAACGTGCTGATCACATGGAAGAGCAGGCGGAAGAGATGCGCCAGGAGGCGCAGGATCTCCGCGAGTCCCTGAACGATCGCAATCGCGAGCGCGAGAACCTCATTGACTACCGCAAACGAGAACTCCTCGGCGAACATGGTCGCGATTGATAGGACTCCAAGAACGATCTCTGTTTCTTGACATCCCGGCTGGATTTTCCGTCGGGATGTCTTGGTTTAGGTGGGATCTTCGTAACGTACGCAGTACGAAACGCAACGCGTATTGTCCTGGCCTCAAACACGCCGACTTCTTGTCGAAACCCGCAGTTTTAGCCTAAATCGGAGAGTACAGCGCATTCCAAAGGCATTCGATGAACGCGGTTTGCAATACATGGGGCAGATGCGGACGATATAGTCAGCACGGCACAGGTTTTTCAGTGGAAGTCAACCCGCGCCGTTGGCGTGGACTCCCTGTTTCGCTATTGTATAAGTCCTGCGGCTCGCAAGAGCTCGCAGAGATTCCCTCGCCGGTTATGCTGTCTGTCCGCCGATCTTCCGTTTTCACTGCTCGCAGCATCTTTGCTGCCTTGGTTCTAAGTGTGCTGCTTAGTGTGGGCCCTGCCGCCCACGCCGATGCTGATATCGGACGTGTCTCATTCACTGCGAGATCGGACGGACAAGGGTACGTGGTTCGGCTTCACATGGACGAAAGAGTAGCCGCGTACAGCGTCGAACAGCCCTCGGCAACCGAATTGCAGCTCACAGTTTTTCAGGCCGGACTTGCGGCGGATCTGCGCCGTGACCCCGCTCAAGGCCCAGTTGCTAGTTACCGTGTCATTCCTTCCAATGACCGGGTCGTGTTCATCTTTACGCTTCGTTCTGGCATTCGCGTAGAGGCACAGGCCTACCCGGATCGTGCCACAAACGATCTGATCCTGTCTTTGCCTACTAGGGCTGCACCAGTCACGATGACAACAGTTGGCAGTGCAAGCGGTGGCGGTCAGTCGGATGGTGCCAGCCAAAGCAACTGGCGATTGGATTGCATGGTCATCGATGCTGGCCACGGCGGGCACGACGGCGGAGCCACCTATAACGGTGTACGCGAAAAGGATGTAACGCTCGGCATCGCGCGGCGCTTAGGTACCTACGTGCAAGACCTGCTTGGCGTCCGCGTTGTGTACACGCGCTCCGACGACCGCTTCATTGAACTTCACGAGAGGGGTCGGATCGCTAACGCTTCGTGCGGGAAGCTCTTTGTCTCAATTCATGCAAATGCAGCGTCTAATCGGACCGCTGCCGGAACGGAGACGTATTTCCTCGCCCCGCATCGTACAGCGAGTGCGCGGGACGTGATGGCGCGAGAGAACAGCGTTGTGCGCATGGAGAGTAATCCGAACTTGTATGAGGATTTTGACGCTGAGGGGGGCATTATCCGCACGCTCGCAATGAGCAGCTACCAGCAGGAAAGCCAGGAATTGGCGAGCCTCATCGAAGGCCAGTTTGGCAACCGCGCCGACAGGCATAGCCGGGGGGTCAAGCAAGCTGGATTCCTTGTTCTCTGGCGTGCTTCAATGCCAGCTGTTCTTGTCGAAACGGGCTTTGTAACCAATACCGACGAGGCACATTTCCTTGCCAGTGACGAAGGTCAGGACTTAATCGCTAGCGCCATTTTTCGCGCCATCCGCGACTATAAGGAGCATTACGAGAGTGGCCTGAGAGCTGCACGCAACTAAGGATTACCGTCAAGTGCTGCGTGTGTCCGCCAACGCGTAGTAATCGGCGCGTCCCGTACATTCGGGGCGCGCCATTTTTTGTCTATAACAGTCTTGCTTTCGGGCGGGCCATCATGATCGAACGTCTTGCAGCCGCTGTTCGCACGATCCCAGATTTTCCAAAGTCGGGGATTCAGTTCAAGGACATCACGCCGATTCTTGCCGATCCGGAGCTGTTTGCGGAGGCCATCAGCCTCCTACGTGCGCCGTACGCAGGCGCGTATGTGACGCATGTCGTTGGGATGGAAGCTCGTGGCTTCTGGTTTGGCTCAGCACTCGCAGAGCGGCTCGGCGCAGGGTTCGTTCCCGCCCGCAAGCCGGGGAAACTTCCAGGCGCAACGCTTCGAGAGGAATACGCCCTGGAGTACGGTACCGATGCGTTGGAGATTCATAGCGACGCTCTTGGGTCCGGGGATCGGGTACTAATTCACGACGACGTAATTGCTACGGGCGGCACCGCCGCCGCCGCGGCACGCCTCGTGACGAGGACGGGTGCAGAGGTCGTTGGATTCTCGTTTTTCCTCAACCTGACCTTTCTCAACGGCCGCGACAACCTGCCTGAAGCTATCCCGTTCCGGGCCGTGCTCGAAGTCTAACGTACCGCTATGCAGGAAATTTCAACTCGCGCGCCCCGCGGAAGCGCGGCCACCTGAATGGCTTCGCGCGCCGGTGGGGCTTCACTGAAGTACCGGGCGTACACTTCATTCACCGGTGCGTAGTCGTCGAGGCTCGTAAGAAAAACGGTACACTGAACGACGTGTTGGTAGTCGAGACCTGCTGCGCTCAACACAGCGCCAAGGTTGTCGAGTACTTGACCAGCTTCGTCCTCAATCTCTCCGCGAACCATTTCCCCTGAAACTGGATTAAGTGCGATCTGTCCCGAACAAAACAACATGTTCCCCGCGAGCACGCCTTGGCTATACGGCCCAATGGCCGCAGGAGCGTTGGGCGTTTTGACCGAGTTGCGTTGCGAAGGAGGAGGGACTTTCATTTGAAACCAGAAAAAGACCGGGTATCACGGGCCTATAGTTAGCGAGCCGTTCGTCCGTCGCCAAGCGAAGATTCCGTTTGAAGACGGGGAGGATGGGATTAAGAGCCCGCGCAAACGCCCCGAAGCGGAACGGACGATATCGTCGAACCGTTGGGACAAAGCATCACCGTCACAATCATATGAGCCGGAACGGACGCGTATTAGTTGCTATGAGTGGGGGAGTGGACTCCTCGGTTACCGCGGCACTTCTCCGTGACCAGGGTTACGATATCGTAGGCATCACAATGAAGACGTGGGATTATGCCACAACGGGCGGTGCGGCCGAGGCAAAGAAGCGGACGAAAGAAGTCGGCTGTTGTACGCTGGAATCAATGAACGACGCCAGAGCAGTAGCGGTGAAGATGGATTTCCCACACTTTGTCGTCGATATCCGCGAGGAATTCGGCGACTGGGTGGTGGACCGTTTTACGACCGAGTATCTCGCAGGACGAACGCCTAACCCATGCGTTCTTTGCAACACGCACATCAAATGGGCAGCCCTTCTCGAACGCGCGGATGCTCTCGGTTGCGAGCATATCGCGACGGGGCATTACGCCAGAGTTCGGACGGACCTGGAATCCGGTCGCTACGTTGTAAGTCGGGGGATGGACAAAAACAAGGATCAGAGCTACGCCCTTTGGGGGATTGAGCAGGAGCATCTCGCGCGGAGCATTTTTCCGCTCGGCGATTACGCCAAGCCAGCGATACGGGCGATGGCGTCAGACTTTGGACTCGAACATGTCGCAGGGAAGCCAGATTCGTATGAGATCTGCTTCATTCCTGACAACGATTATCGAGGCTTCCTAAAGCGTCGTGTCGAAGGGTTGGAAGAATGCGTCGATGGCGGAAACTTTGTCATGGAGGCTACCGGAGAAGTAATCGGGCGTCATCACGGCTATCCGTTTTACACGATTGGTCAGCGGCGTGGCCTCGATATGGCCTTTGGTGAGCCGGTCTACGTGACGCGTATTGACGCACCGACCAACACGGTTTTCGTTGGAATGAAGGGAGATTTGGATGGCCGAATGCTAACCGCGCGGCAGATCAACTTCGGAAAAGTGGCGAGATTAGAGGATGAAGTGCCTGCGATTGGGCAGATTCGCTACAAGGATCAGGGTGCCGCGTGCCTTGTCCGGCAGACCTCCGAAGATGAGCTAGAAGTAGTTTTCGAAGAGCCCCGAACTGCGATTACGCCGGGTCAGTCCCTCGTACTCTATGACGGCGATGATGTCCTTGCGGGCGGATGGATTGCCTCGACGGGCCTATCAAAAGCGCACGAGATGTCCGAGTTTATCGCCCTGCCCACGCTGTGACGGAACGGGAATGCCCCTCCTGCGCCCTTGATACACCGGGAAATCCTGACGTGTGTCCCTACTGCGGTTATGAATTCCCAACACCCAAGCCAGGGCTTTCTGCGGTCGCCTGGCTGATGATAGGGTTGATGATCTTGTTCGGAGTTCCAATGTTGCTGAGGCTGCTGGGTTAGTTCGTCTGACCAGATGCTCTGAGCCCGTTGGGCATTTAAAGCACGGGCGCCAGCAGCCTTGTTACCTGCACGGCCAGTCGGAAGGGAAATGAACGGTGGGCAAAATCCTCCTCCGTCAATCGCGTCGACTTCGCGAAGTCGGCCTCCAGCATCTGCTCAATGCTCTGACAGAAGTTCTCGTCGTTATATAGACACGAAATCTCAAAATTCAACCGGAAGGAGCGATTGTCAAAATTCGCTGTACCCACGCTGCCGTAATCGTTGTCTACAACAAACACCTTCTGGTGCATAAAACCCTCTTCGTAGAGGTAGAGCTTTACCCCAGTTCGTTCAACATCCGACAGGTAAGCGTACGGGACGAACTTGAAGTAGAAAGTGTCCGTCAACCGGGGCATAAGAATTCGCACATCCACGCCACGTAGCGCTGCAAGTTGAAGAGCGCCCAGAACCCGCCCATCCGGGACGAAGTACGGCGACGCAATCCAGACCCGTTCTTCTGCTGAGTCAATAGCGTGAGAGAAAAGTAAACCGCAGGTTTCGAGGTCGTCTGCAGGGCTTGAACCCAATATGAGGCCGATTCGATTTGCCTCTGCGACAGTCGGCGTCCATATAACTTCCAGGATTTCTTCGCGGCTGTAGAACCAATCTCTGAGGAAAGTAATCTGGATACCCTGAACC
>JBBKWZ010000202.1:0-4876 GCA_037969195.1 Rubricoccaceae bacterium
ACGCCTACGGCTCAACTCTCGCTCGCTCAAAGAAGACGAGCTGGCTTTCTCGTGCGTGCCAGACAAGATCGATACGGCACGCCTTTACACGTATTCGGTGGTCTTCGGATCGATGCAAAGGTGCCGCCCGTTGAGACGACGGGCGATCTCTATATCATCGAGCATACCGACGAGGCGAAGGGAGGACCCCCCAAGTACGTTCATCACGAACAGGACGAGTGGTTTTACGTCCTTGAAGGCAGATACGTGGTATATGTCGGTGACGAGCGATTTGAACTTGGCCCCGGGGATTCGGTATTCGCACCACGTGAGGTCCCGCATGTGTGGGCACACGTCAGCGATGGGGAAGGGCGGCTCATCATTGCGTTTCAGCCCGCGGGGCAGATGGAGTCGTTTTTAGGCGCGCGGGCGGATGCGGGGAGTGCTCCGACGCCTGACGTGATGGCGCCCCTGTTTGCCTCACATGGAATGACGCTTCTTGGCCCGCCGCTGCAAGTGAATTAGGCGACAGCTAACTGAGGTGAGCCTCGCTCTTGCTTCACTCCGCCGGGAAATACCAAACCCGCTTGATCAGGCCCTCGCGGACTTCATACACGGCAAGGGCAGACTGTCCGCCGACGATCTGCTCCCTGAAGGAAACGAAGGCCGGGCCATCGACGGCGTCCGTGATTGTTGACTGGACGGAGGGGTTGCCCGCGAAATAGCTCTGCATTTCCACGGTTAGTTGGTCGGGACCTTGGAGCGCGAGCCCCGCAATTCCGTCATCGTCCACATAGTAGAGCTCGAAGTCGAGAGCAACGAGCGAGGCCATCGCCTCAGGATTGTGGTCGTTGAAGGCGTCCACCAACTCCTGAGCAACTGCTAGCGCGCTTGGCGGGGCTGGCTCCTGCCCCTGCGCAGCGTTCAGCATCAACACGCCAAGAACGAGAGCGCATAAGGGAACTCGCCACTGAGGTCTAGTAGTCACCGACCCAGATTGTATTGGTTTTGTCTGCTTGGCCATGCGATGCTGATGAAGGGTTGGAAAAGCAATTCTAAACGACAACCGGCAAACCCAGCCTTTGGCCCAGGTCTCGAAACGATTTCAACAAGGGTCGCGGTCGAAACCGCAGTTCGCTTTCCGCGCGGAGAATCAGGAGCCCGACGTTGAGGGGCCGAGGCGCGTCGGGATGCAATTCGGCTGTTGTTGCCGAAACGATCTGTTCAGCGTCGAACCCAAAGGTTGACGCGGCTTCCTTGCACAATTCCAGCACGCTCATGCGCTCTCGCCCTGCAAGGTGAAACGTGCCCTCTTTCTCAAATCGGATAATGCGCTGGATGCCGTCGGCCAGATCAGGCACGTACGTGGGCGAGCGGAACTGATCAAAAGCCGCCCGAAATGTCCTTCCAGCCTTTAGTTCACGCACCAACAGCGTGGTGAGGTTGAGGCGTTTCAGATCATCGCCGGTGCCAAATACCAGTGAAGTGCGGACGTTCGCCCACTGATTCAACCCGGAAAGGCGGATGGCGTTTTCGGCAGCCTGTTTGGAACGCCCGTACGAATTGATAGGCGCTGGATAGTCATTCTCCGCGTACGGACCAATTGCACCATCGAAGATGAAGTCGGTGGAGAGGAAGACCAGGCGGGCTCCGTGGTATTTGCAGAGGCGGGCCAGATTTGCCGTCGCGTCAACATTTACGCGCCAGCAGGCTTCCTTGTCGTCCTCGCAGGCTTCCACCTTGCTCATTGCTGCAAGATGAACAACCGCCGACGGAGAAAAGTCCTGAAACACGCGCTCCACGGCCTTGTGGTCGGTTACATCGAGCGACACGTAACCGCCCGAGCCGCCTTGAAAACGAGGCGTCGGTTCAAGACTAGTCGCGAGCACGTCGGCCTCCCGCCATTGCGCCAGTTTTCGCTGGAGGGCCTGCCCGATCAGGCCATCGGAGCCTGTAATGAGGACGCGTGGATAGTGCATCACGCGCCCCGTTTCTCGGCAACGGCCTCGCGAAGCCACGTCACAATTCCTTCCAGCGAGGCGCCCGGTGTGAACACCTTACTCACATCGCCGTTGTCCAGTAAGGTCGTGGCGTCGTCTTCCGGAATGGTGCCGCCGCCGAGGAGAATGACGTCCGCCATATCCTGCTCATTCATCAAGCGGCGAAGCTTCGGGAAAATGGTCATGTGCGCGCCCGAGAGAATCGATACGCCAACCGCATCCACATCCTCCTGAAGCGCAGCCTCCACGACGACGTCGGGCGTCTTCCGCAATCCTGTATAGATCACCTCCATCCCTGCGTCACGAAGCGCCGAAGCGACAACGCGGGCTCCACGGTCGTGCCCGTCGAGGCCAACTTTGGCGATCAGGATTCGAATAGGCCGATCCATGCAGACTTAGGGGTAAAAGCGGATGCCAACTGCTGCGCCGATGTCGAAATCGGAGTCGGGGGTGAGACGCAGTCGGGGCGTTACCTGCCCGAAGAGCTCGATGGGCCCCGTGTAATAGTTGACGGCCACGTTGAAACTCAGTCCAAAGGCTGTATCGGAGTCGTTGCGTTCAGCAATAAAGACTCCGGGGCCATAGAAATAGCCCACCGGACTTCCGGAAAAACGGCGCTCGCTGAGGATGACGTGGCCTTGAATGAAAAAGTAATCGTCGAAGTCCCACTCGGCGGCCGCATCGAATGCGGTGGGGCCGGCTCCGAACTTCAGGGTCAGACCAGTGGGTTCACCGAATTGCCCGCCAATCCCAAAACCGCCGGGTTGCGCCGATGCCGAAAAAGCGAGACCTAAAAACAGAAGACTGAGATATTTTGACATGGAAGGGGAAGAGTTAGACGCCATAGAAGACGGCAATGTGGTTGCGGAGACGCCAGGCGCTGCGATTTTACGGATAGAAACGGAGTCCGACGGCTCCGCCCACGTTGAACTTGGAATCGGGCGAGAGGCGGAGTCGAGGAGTGATCTGTCCGAAGAATTCGACCTGGCTTGTATAGTAGTTGATACCAATGTTTCCGCTGAGACCAAACGAGGAATCGCCGACATCTTGCGTAATAATGAACAAGCCGGGCCCGTAGAAATAGTTAATTGCTGCGCGCTGAATAGGCAGGCGCGGTTCTGCTACGATCCAGTGGGCCTCCACAAACGCATAATTACCGAAGTCCCACTCGGCGGCCGCACCGAAGGAAGCAACAGGTGTTTGAACTTTGATGGTCAGCCCGGTCGGTTCACCAATCTGGCCGCCGATGCCAAAGCCACCCGGTTGGGCGGCCAAAGGAATAGCCAAGACAAAAAGAAGAGCGGGAAGGAGTCGAGCCATGGGGGGAGGTGGCTAGTCGCCACTTATCGCGGCGATGTGATCACGGAGATGTTCGGCGGCGTCCAGAGCGAGACGCCCTGACAGGATAAGCCGAAGTTCACGTCGTTGCGCCGCCCCCTCAAAGCGTAGGCGCTCGTCATCGGTCTCGGGTTCGACAGGCCCAACAGGCGTTGGACGACCCGTTGGGTCCAATGCCACAAAGGTATAGAACGCCCGGTTGCACTTTCGTCGCTCACCGGTCATGTTGTCCTCCGCCCAAACGTTGATCTCGGTTTCCATCGACGTTGTGAACGCGCGGTTCACAACGGATTCCAGCACTACCACTTCGCCCAGTCGGACGGCTGATTGGAAATCCACATTGTCCACGCTAACCGTTACAACCGTCCTGTTTGAGTGGCGCTGCGCCGCGATTGCGCCGCAGATGTCCATCAAGTGCAGGAGCCGCCCGCCCATCAGGTTTCCCAGGATATTCGTGTCGTTGGGCAGTACCAACTCGTTCATGCGGCACTGCGACTGGCTGGGGGACTTTGGCTTCACTGCGTTTGCCTCGGAAGTGAGAAGGTGGTAGTCGGAAGTTAGAAAAGAGACGTGCCGCTGGTTCGTTCGGCGCGCGAGAAAGCACTTTCTCACCTCCCACTTCAAACTTCTTACTTCGCCTACGTTTTCTGAGGCTGCTTCTTCGCCGCCGGGAAGAGGATGTTGTTTAGGATGAGGCGATAGCCCGGGGAATGGCGATGCAAGTTCAGGTCCGTGGGTTGGTCGCCCACGAAGTGCTGATAATCCTCGGGGTCATGGCCAGCGTAGAATGCGAAGAATCCGCGGCCCATCGGACCGTAGAGGTAACGGACCGAGTTTCGGCCGGGTGCTTCTGCCATCACCACTACTCCTGGTTTGATCAGACTCGTGCGAAAACCCGTCGTCTGCCCCATGAAACCCCGCACCGAGGCCACGTGGTTCTGCGTCAGCATCGCAGGAACCGGGTCCCACTTTGCCGAGAAATCGAACAACGTGAAGTAGTCCACCAGGGGATTTCGCAGCTCGCCGGGAGGACTGACGTCGATGTCGGAGTGCTCATACTCCATCGCGTTGAACGACGGCGTGAAATCCTGAAAGGCAAACGTCTGCGAGTAGTCGAGCATGGATACAGCGTCCGGAGCGATTCCATCGCCATCCATCTCTGGCGGAACGATGTCTGTGTTCTGCGCCGCCAATGCGATGTCAAATGTGTCCGTTCCCGAGCACATGGCGAAGAGAAACCCGCCTTCCAAAACGTAGGAACGGATCGCCTGGACGACGTCCACTTTGAGTTGCGAAACCTTCGCGTAACCGCGTGCGGCGGCGGCGGCTTCGGCCTCGCGTTGTTGCTCCTGGTACCATGACTGGGCGCGGTAGGCCGCGTAGAATTTGCCGTATTGGCCCGTAAAGTCCTCGTGGTGCAGGTGCACCCAATCAAATTCTGTGAGGCGGCCGTCAAGCACGTCGTCGTCGTAAATCTGCTCGTAGGGGACTTCCGCGTACGTGAGCGCCAGCAGTACCGCGTCGTCCCAGGGAAGGGTTTGGTTTGGGGCGTACACGGC
>JBBKWZ010000203.1:0-10107 GCA_037969195.1 Rubricoccaceae bacterium
GACGACGATGATGGCGGTGGCGACTGAATCTGGACTTCAATCAATCAATCTGACGCGAGTGGTTGGGCGATTGCCCGGCCACTCGCTTTTTTACGAACCCATTTTGGCGGGCATCCTTGCTTCTCACACTAGCTCCCAACGTCGCAGTTTGGGTTTGGTCTAGCAGTCTTCGTGTCCGGGAATAAAGCTGCGTCAGCGCCGATGCGGCAGTAACACTCGAGCCCGTGGGCACCAACGTGGAAAGCGCACTGCAGACCACGTTCTTCATATTGGATTTGAGTATCAGTTCAACTAATCCAGACCGCAACGATTTAAAAAGGACGGCCTCGCGCTACGCGTGGAGCCGCTTGTTGTTAGGTACAGACGTCGCTCATTCGCTCTGGTCTCTCGGTCGCGTAGAACGGGAAGCCTAGAAAGTCAAGATGAAGTCGGCTTTAGCCGTCCACTCTGCGAGTTGACTCGTCGCGCCCATCTCGATGTCCTCCAGCCCTCCACCCACCCTCTTCCTTGAGGCAGCGTCGCCGCAGGAACCGTACAGAATGATCGCAGCGCGCCCGCTAAGTATGGCATGGAGCATACGCTTTATGTTGTAATCCCCGTCAGGTGTGGTCTGCCTAGTTCCAGCACAGGCAACAACATCGGCCAAAAGACGCACGCGAAGAATTGAGGGTGCCTGCTCCCTCGGGAAACCCATGGCGGGGCGGGGCGCGTTGAACGCGTGTTCTGTTCAGAATGGTGCGTAGTTGAGAACGAGGAGGATGTTCATGGCGAGATCATTTGGAGCGTGTGCATCGTCTCGGCTTCACCATTTGCGACGTCGCTTATTGCCCTCCTCGGACGGACGTGCTAAACGTCTGAAGCATCTTCTTACCCACCGGGTCTGGTACCTCGGCGATCCAGGCGTAGCTGCCGGGCTCAAGGTCAATCGTGAAGTATCCCGTCTGGCCGGCGGGCATCTCGTGCAAACCACCCAGGAATTCGGCGGGTACCGGCGTTTCGAGACCCGTCGGTTGGGTCCAGTCCATCCAGGTTGCGAGGACATCAAGGTCTGTGTTCTCGGCCAGCCGGACGAGGTGGACGTCATGACCAAAGAGGTGATCGTAGACCATCTGATCCTCGAAATGAACCGCCACAACGTGCCTCCCGAGTCCGATGTCGCCTTCGATCTCGATCCCGCGCGCACTCGAAATCGTAAGATCCAGATCGGCTACGGGCTCCTGCGCGCCGGATGCTGCGTCCGTCACCGTGATTTCGTGCACCATCCCGAATACGTCCGGGTTTGGATTGAAGGAGTGAAATACTCCCACCGTTTTGACGTAGCATTCGAGTAGGTACGTACCTGGTTCGAGCAAGACGGTAACGTCGCTGGTGTGCCATGGTGCTACGAAACCGGGCCCACCCATGAATATGATATCGTTGCGCCACTCAGGAAGTGCGCCGAAGGATTCGATCGCAGCCTCCGCCTCACCCTGGTTGATACGGTCCATCCCTTGCTGGAAAACCGGCGCGATCTCGTGCTGCTGTTCTTCCAAGCCCATGCCGTCTGGTAGTCGCTCCAAAACTGCAAAGTGCGTCATTCCGGAGGTGTTCTTCAGCCTGATCGTCGTCCAGCCGGAAGCAATTTCATCGGGCCCCTCCAACCTGAGGTCGTTGACGCTAAATTCGACCACATTCGGACCACCGGACGTAGCGTGAGGTAGAGCGCTTTCATCACCACGACAGCCCATGAACAGCAACGCAAAAGTGGCGGTGAGCGCCGCGGCGGGCAAAAGGCGCAGGGTTACAAATTTGGCGGTAGCTAGGGTGGTCATATCGGTATCCTCGATGAGTTGAAATCCACTCGCCGAATGCAGAGTGCAAATCCCGTCTACACGACGATTACCACAGCACCTTATATCTCAGTGCACGAAAACGGATAGGGTTGCTGAGGGGAATACCCTTATTTGTTTTCGGAGGGAGTTATCCCCGTTGCTCACTCCAAGCAGGCCGGACTTGAAGCCGATCTAGCAATGCACCCCGACGATTCCCAAAGGCTCGGTTACCGCAAACCCGGCAACCGCCTCAAAACTTTCAGAGCCGTCAACGTCGCGCCGGCGAACGCTTCGACCGCCATACCGGCAATCGGGGCAATCGGGAGAACGTGTTGCGAGGCTACGGTCTGGGCTTCCGTGTATTTCAGGATGCCTTCTGGTCCGTGGCGCCGGCCGAGACCGGATTGCTTTCGCCCGCCCATCGGCGCGGCCGTTGATCCCCACGAGGCCACGTAGGTCTCGTTCACGTTCACTGTGCCGCATTCCAGGCGTCGCGCTACGGCACGGGCACGACTCACGTCTTCACCCCAAACTCCGCCATTCAACCCGTGCGCTGTATTGTTGGCGAGTTCCACTGCCTCGTCGTCGGTGTTGAAAGGGTAGATCGATACGACCGGACCGAACGTCTCCTCAGCGAAGAGTTTCATCTCCGACGTCACACCCGTCAGGACGGTTGGCGCATAAAAGAATGGGCCGAGGTGGGGCAAGGGATGCCCTCCTACGACCACGGTTGCGCCTTTCGACTTGGCGTCCTCGACGTGTTCGTTGACCTTATCAAGCTGCTCGTCCGAGGCCAGCGAGCCCATGTCAGTTTCCCAGCCGAACCCGGCACCGATGTTCATGGCCTCGATCTTGTACTTGAACCGCGCGATGAAATCCTCAAACAGCGAGGCGTGAACGTACATCCGTTCCGTCGCGATACAAAGTTGCCCGGCCGAAGAGAAGCAGTCGCGCAGGGCTCCGTTGACGGTTTTCTCGATGTTGGCGTCGTCTAGAACGATGAACGGATTCTTTCCGCCGAGTTCCAGCGAGCAGCCGATCAACCGCTCAGAAGCCTGCTTCGCGACGAGTTTGCCAACGTCCGTCGATCCTGTGAAGTGGAGGTAGTCCGCGGTCGCAACGAGCGTTGGCCCGAGCGTGGGGCCGTCGCCAGGAATCATGTGAAGGATGTCGTGCGGCAAACCTGCTTCGTAGAGCAACTCGGCAGCCCAAAGAGCCGTGAAGGGCGTCTGTTCGGCTGGTTTCACCACGACGGCATTCCCTGCCAGAAGCGCTGGAATGGCATCGGAAATGGCCATCGTAAGCGGGTAATTCCATGGAGCGATGACTCCGACGACGCCAACAGGCGGGTGGTTGATTTCGACGCTGGTCAGAAAAGGAACGAAGCCGAGAGGATGTCTTTCGGCGAGCGCGGCCGCTCCGTGGTAAGCGTAGTATCGACTCACGAGGGCGACATCTGCGACCTCCAGAAAGGCGTCATAGCGGGTCTTGCCGCTTTCAAGCTGGATGAGATCGAGAGCCTCTTCGTTGCGCTCTAGAACTAGGTCGTGGTAGCGTTCAAAGACTTTCGCGCGCTCGCGAAAGGGCTTTGCCGCCCAACTTTTCTGAGCAATGCGCGCCAGGCGAAACGCTTCTTCTACATCCACCGGAGCACCTGCTGGTAGAGACGCAACGGTTTCACCTGTGAACGGAGCTTTGACGATCAGACTCGCCCGTTCTTGCGTCGTTTCGTGGTATGTGGCGACGCTGGCCAGCGCCCGCAGCCGTTCCGCCGAAAGGGTAGAAGGGAGCGTTGGCGCATGGCCGTTGCCGATGTGCAGGGTGTCGAGGACGGAGGACGTGGCGGGCATTTTATGAGGTTGGGAGTTGTGAGTCGGCGGGCGCGAACAGGCGGCTGAACGACCGAACGGTAAGCAACATGATGAGGGGAATGGCGGGTCCGGGCAGAGCCTGCGGGAGTACACGCCAGAATAAAAGTGTAGCTATGGTGGTGAGCGCAAAGGCCCCGAGATAGAGGCGCATCCAGCGAGGAATCGTCGCCTTTCGCAACCAGCGTGCGGCCAGCAGATGTGTTGGCCACGCCCAGAGTAGGTTCAGGTTTGGACCCGTTACGGCGTGCTCCGTTCCAAACCAGAGGACGGCGATCAGGCATCCTGCAGCACCGGTGATTGTGAAAAGAAATGCATCGCCACGCCGGCCGAAGGCGGAGTTGAATCGCTTGGTCATCGCGGCGAAAAAAGTCATCGCCAGTCCAAACAGAAAAACGATCCACGTTATCAGGTTGGGCCAATCTGTTACGGCGCGTTCGCCATCATATTCTGTAACCGTGACGACCGTGTCCGTTGCGGCGACAAGTCGCTGGCCATCGGTCGTCGCCGCTTCAAACTGGTTCATCAACTCAATCGGGAGGAAGGAGCGCTGTCGCGGCGTTGCCACTGCATCCGACGGCTCGCCGAGCCCGAGATTGATCCCAAAGCGAAGGAGCGGCGCGTCGCCGATGTACGGTGCAATGAGCTCTCTGAATGTTTCAGTGGCCGTTTCAGAAGGCAATTCCAACCGACCGTGGCCGCTTACTTCTAGCGCATCGTCGAGGATTTCCAAAAGCCGGGTTGAGCAGTTGTCAAAAAAGAAGTCGTAGCGATAGGCGCGGTTCTGCGGTAAAGCATTCGTCTCGAGGAGATCGAACAGCGTCTGCACGGTCTCCGGCGAAAGCGCAAGCCGTTGCTCAATCATCGGGCGCCGCAGGTACGCATACTTTTCCAGTTCCAGCTCGTAGGGAGCCGTATCAAGAACGTAGTCGAGCTGGCCCCGAGCGAATCGGACGATGAACAGCGGTTGCTGGAAATCAAACGTGCCGTAGTTGTAGGTCTTGTCGCGGCCGCTCGCCGGGTCGTAGATGCGATAACCGCTGTGCCCGAATTGGCTGTAGACCTCGTTACCAGGCAGCATCGTTAGTAGCGAAACCGATGCGGAGTCGGATAGGGAATCCGTGGGCTGCGCGTACGTCGCCGTGCTCGATAAGAGCAAGATGAAGAGGATGACAGTGGTACGCATCATAGCGTGCGAAAGATAGCCGTGAGGGTTTGGCTAGCTTCTCGTTACCGTCCAATTTGCTACCGACACGTGACCCGAAAAGAAAAGACCCGCATCGTTCTCGATTTGCTTAGGGAGGTGATCCCAGCGCCTGAAATGGAACTCGACTATCGAAATCCCTTCGAGCTACTCGTGGCCGTGATGCTCTCGGCACAGTGCACGGACGCACGCGTGAATATGGTCACGCCCGAACTGATGAAACGCTTCCCGACGCCCCACGTGATGGCTGCGGCTGAATCGGACGAGATTCTCGAGTACATCCGGTCAATTTCGTATCCGAACAGCAAGGCCAAGGCGTTGGCGGTTACATCCCGGATGCTTGTTGAAGAGTTCGACGGCAAGGTCCCGGGAACGCATGCGGAGTTGCTTCGCCTCCGGGGTGTCGGCAGAAAAACTGCGAACGTGATGATGGCGGTGGCATTCGACGAACCAGCCATCGCCGTAGATACCCACGTTTTCCGCGTTTCAAACAGGATTGGAATAGTCCATGATGCGACGACACCTCACGCGGTAGAGAAGGGATTGCATCGAGTCATTGACAGAGACGAATGGGGAGAAGCTCATCATCTGCTCATTCTCCATGGACGTTACACCTGCACAGCCCGGAGTCCGGCATGCACGAAATGTCCCATTGCGGCGCACTGCGACTACTACGCAGCGCTGCAAAAACTTCCGGGAGCGATGAAGGGACTTGATTCCAAACGAGGTAAGTACTTTTCGAAAACCTCCGGCCGCTACTTCGACGAGCCCGTCGTCAAAATCGATCGTAACGGTGTGGAGCAGATCGCAGAGCCAGGCACAAACTCGATGAACGTGTTTCTCACCAGAACGGGGGAGACGACGAAGAAGGTGAAAGACTACCGGGTGTGAGATGTCAAATGGAGAATGGGAAATGGAATTTTGGCGAGCGCGCAATCATCTTGAAGACATATCCATGCCCGAGACGCAAGTCAGCGGCAAGTGCAAAGCACACGCGTAATTTGAACGCTGGCATTCATCCTTCTTCATTCAGCATTGCATAAGCACCTCCTCCTTATTCTCGACGGCTATGGAATTGCCGACGATCCTTCGGTTTCCGCCATTGATGCGGCGCGAAAACCGTATCTGGATCATCTTTTTTCTGCCTACCCGCATTCGACACTGGAGGCGTCAGGTCGCGCTGTTGGCTTGCCGGTCGGTCAGATGGGGAATTCCGAAGTCGGCCACATGAACCTCGGTGCCGGGCGGATCGTCGATCAGGACATCACGCGAATCGACAAGGCAATTGAGGACGGCTCTTTTTTCGACAACGCGGTGCTGAGAGACGCCATGCACCACGCGAGAACAAACGGGACGGTCCTCCACCTGCTTGGGTTGTTCTCGGACGGCGGCGTCCATTCGCACATTGACCACTTGTTTGCGCTGTTGGAATTGGCCAGGCGGGAGGGACTAAGCAAGGATCAGGTTGTGCTTCACTCCTTTACGGATGGCCGCGATACTGATCCGCACGGCGGGGTTGAGTATGTCCGCCAGTTTCAGGCGAAAGCCGCCGAGATCGGCGTCGGTCGGATTGGATCCATCGTCGGGCGCTACTTCTCCATGGACCGCGACAATCGATGGCCGCGCACCAAAATGGCCTACGATTTACTAGTGAAGGGTGTGGGCGAACGGTTTGAAGATCCAGTCATTGCTCTGGAAGCGAGCTATGCCAAAGGCGTCACCGACGAATTCGTCAAACCGATTCTCGTTGCGGATTCGCCGCGTATCGAAAACGGCGACGCCGTGATCTTCTTCAACTTTCGCTCGGATCGGGCTCGGCAGATTACGCGGGCCCTGACAGACGAGGTCTTCAATGGTCTTGAGCGAGGAAAGCAACTCGAGTTGCACTACACGACGTTCGCGTCCTACCACAAAGACTTCCACAACCCGGTCGCTTTTCCCAAGCTGGATCTGAAGGATACGCTCGGCGAAGTCATCAGCCCTCACGGATTAACCCAGCTTCGCGCGGCCGAGACCGAGAAATATCCGCACGTCACCTTCTTCTTTAATGGCGGTAGAGAAGTTCAGTACAAGGGGGAGTCCCGCATCCTCGTCCCGAGTCCCAAAGTGGCGACGTATGATCTCCAGCCCGAAATGAGCGCGCCGGAGTTGGCAGAGGAAGTTTCGGCGTTCATCACCGCAAATGAACCTGACCTGATCATTCTGAACTTCGCAAACCCCGATATGGTGGGCCATACAGGCGTGTTCGACGCGGCTGTCAATGCCGTTGAAACGGTTGACGCTTGCGTAAAACGTGTGGTAGAGGCGGCATTGGCGCATGGTTACACGGTAGAAATCATCGCGGACCACGGCAACGCAGACAAAATGAGGAACCCCGACGGCTCGCCCAACACGGCCCACACTACGGCGCTCGTCCCGCATCTCATCATTCGTGATGGATTCTCCGTACCTATACAACACGGCAAGCTCGGCGACATCGCTCCGACGATTCTGACCTTCATGGGTATTGAGATACCAGCCGCCATGACGGGCGACATCCTCGCGAAACCAGCCCGGGTCGCTTGAGCCCCGCGGGCGTCCCAACCTTTACACTCCGATTTACTCAGAACCAAGGCATGGGCTTCGATTCCGTTTTCGAGTATTCCATTCCGTACATGCACCCGCTTGCGGTGCATTTCCCGCTCGTGCTGTTGTTGCTAGCGTGTGGCGCGGCGCTTGTCTATGCAATCAGAGGAACAGCGTTGTGGAGGCATGCATTACTGACCTTTTTGGCTCTCGGGGCCGCCGCGGCGTTCTGGGCCGAGCGGACCGGTGAGGCCTTAGAGGAGAGCATGGAAGGGACGCCGATTGTCGAGGAGTTGGCCGGTTTCCACCAACAAGCAGCGCACTGGACTGTTCGAGCGAGCTTTTTGGCCTTATTGGTGGGTATCGGCTTGTCATTGTGGTGGCGACGGAAGGCTGCCAGTACAACTAGGCCTCTCCAAACCTTGCCAGAGCCACTGTGGATGCGACTCGTGCTCTTGCTCTTGGTTGGAACGACAGCGCTGCTCGTGGCCTACACCGCACACATTGGTGGCGTGATGGTTTGGGGAGTGTGAACGATCGTAGCCAGCAATTTCGATGGACCGGACCTTTCGTATGGAATCGGTCAAGACGGCTTTTATGGAAGAACTCATTGTGCGGCTATTTTGTTGGAAGTGGCTGTTGGCGACCATACGGGCGCCACGGCACAGCTAATGGAAAGAGCGGGACTACATAAAGACGATTCTCTGACGGCACGCGAGCGTGACATTCTGCGCCTCGTTGTGCAGCGTTTCATTCATACGGCCGCGCCGGTTGGGTCCACGTCCCTTTCAAGGGAATCCGAGATAGAGCTTTCCAGTGCGTCGATCCGCAACACAATGAGTTCGCTGGAGGCGCAGGGATATCTGAATCATCCCCATACGTCGGCGGGCCGCGTTCCCACCCAGCAGGGCTATCGCACGTATGTGGATGAGCTCATGGACGTGGCAGGGCTATCGAACAACGAAGCCACATTGTTACGGGCGGGCGTTGAGCGTCGTTTGGGAGACCTCGATGCCATCGCTCGAGAAACCAGCCGGCTGCTCGGTCGGCTGACGCAGCTACTCGGCGTCGTGCTCACTCCGAGTCTTTCTTCGGGCGTTCTTGAGCGGTTGGACGTCGTCCCACTTTCGTCTTCCCGGGTGATGTTCGTTATCGCGGTTAAGAGCGGGCTTGCACGTACCCTCATCGCGGAAGTGGATGGCGAACTGCCCTCGCACGGATTGGACTCTATCGTGCAGCGCCTCAACGAATGCCTGGCGGGCCTCACGCTGGAGGAAATCCGAAAGACAGGCGCTGAGCGGGTGAAAGACCTCGGTACATTGGATCAAACGGGCATCGTCCGCATCGTGCTTCGCGATTCCGCCGTGCTGTTTAACGATTCCGACGAGGCGAGCAGAGCGACAATCGCGGGCACGCGCCATATCGTCTCTCAGCCTGAATTTCAAGAGCCCGAGGAGATTCGCAATGTGATCGAACTCGCGGAGAGTGAGGACGTAGTGGTTCATCTCCTGGAAAGTCCGCAGGTGATCGACCCGCAACATCCGGAGCGCGCCGTTGTTTTCATCGGTAGGAATTTTGGGAGGGAAAACGCGTCGAGCACGTCGTTTTCCATCGTAAAAGCCAATTATCACTACGGTAATGCAACCGGCACGGTCGGCGTTATCGGGCCAACGCGCATGGATTATTCGCGCGCCGTTGCCCTAGTAGAACACGTTGCCCATATTCTCAACCACACAGGCGAACACTGATTGATGACCGAGTCGTCCCCCGTTACACCTCAAGACACATCTGCCGATACTCCAACGGAATCGTCGCAGGAAACCCTGGAGCAGGTAAAGCAACACATGCAGATGGATACGAATACGGAAGCTGCCGATGTCGCGCTCGCGGCCGTCGATGAGTTAGCCGGGCTCTCAACCAACGTAGACGAGCTCCAGCAAGAGGTCAAAGACCTTCAGGAGCAGGTACTTCGGCGTGCTGCGGAGTTCCAGAATTACCGACGACGGACCGAATCAGAACTCGCGACGACGGCAAAGCGTGGTCGGGAAGAGGTGATTCTGGCGATGTTGGATGTCTTCGACGATATGCGTCGTTCTTTGGGCGCAGCTGCGCAGGCTGCGAAAGATGATGAGACGGGACCTGCCTTTGATTCGCTCAATGACGGCATTCAGCTTGTGTTCAAGAAGTTTACCGATGCCCTCGTTTCTTTTGGTGTAGAACCCATCGAGGCTGTTGGCCAGCCCTTTAACGAGGAAGTGCACGAGGCCATGCTGCAACAACCGGCTCCAAACGACGAAACCCCATCGGGCACAGTGCTTGCAGAGATTCAACCCGGCTACCGAATGGGCGGCCGCGTTCTGCGCCACGCACGAGTTTCCGTAGCGGAGTAAATCCACCTAGAGCCTGCAACGTTCGCTGAATAGATCCGCCAACTATGCCAACCGACACATCAACTCGCGATTATTACGACGTACTTGGCGTAGCTCGCACGGCATCGGCCGACGAGATCAAGAAGGCGTACCGGAAGATGGCCATGAAGTATCACCCGGATCGGAATCCGGATGATGCCGAGGCTGAAGGCATGTTCAAGGAGGCGGCGGAGGCCTACGAAGTCCTCTCCAATCCAGATAAACGCGCCCGGTACGACCGCTTTGGGAAA
>JBBKWZ010000204.1:0-26904 GCA_037969195.1 Rubricoccaceae bacterium
ACGGCTGTGCCGTAGTACGTAATGGAAGCTCCGATGCGTGGCAAGATGGCGTCGTAATGCGAAAGTTGCTTCTGCCGGAAGTAGAGATCGGGATCTCCCTTCTGCAGGTCGATGGCAAACTTTACTGTGTCCAGCACCTTGACCTTGTGCCCGCGTTCGGCGGCGGCCTCGCGGAGACGTCGCGTGCTGTAACAACCTGGGCTGCGGGATAGGATGGCCAGTTTCATAAAAGCTCCTTTGGTCTAATTGTGAGGCGCCTGACGCCTGTATTTCTGTTAAATGACTTCTTTGCTTGTCTAACCTCTAATCCAGAATAGTTGCATGCGCACCTACAACTGTCTAATTCAGCGCCTTGCTTGATTACTCAACTCGCTCGTACCACAATTCATCCCAGAGTATACGGTCGGTATCAACGTCGTAGCGGGCGGTTGGTACGGATGACAAGAAGCCCAACGGATGCAGAGCACCATCCGGTGCAAGCGCGTAGGCACCGGTCTCGAAAACATCTGAGTAGTGCCATTCCACGACGATTGCAGAGGTGAATGTTAGGTGCCAGTGGCCCATGACCACACCGATTGCACCTTCTGGACCCAAACCAACTTCACGTTCCTCCATTGATCGATATTCCCGACCAACGAGCCCATCAGGCGATAACGTGGTGGACCTTTGCGCCGGAACTGAGCAGGCACAGACTGCAACCAATCCGACAAGCACCGTGGCGTTCAGGTAAAACATCCCATCATCGTGCAAGTGGGGTTCTCAGAGTTCATCCCCTGTTGCCAACCCATCTTACTTGTAGCGATAGACGATTCGGCCCTTTGTGAGATCGTAGGGCGACATTTCAACATCCACGCGGTCACCGGGAAGGATCTTGATAAAGAACTTCCTCATCTTGCCTGAGAGCAAGCCCAAGATCTCGTGTCCGTTTTCAAGTTCAACTCGGAATTGTGCGTTTGGAAGAGCGTCCGTAACGACTCCCGACTGTTTGATCGGTTCTTGTTTGGCCATGTTGCTGCGCCTCAGCGCGATGGTGAATAAAACGTTCGTCGCCGAACTGGAGCGGCTGCGAACACCTGTCTACGCTGCAATCTCTTACCAAGGTCCACAGCGAAGCGTGCAGTACACGTCAATTCGCCGCGTTGCGAGGCCGTAAATCGAGGCCGCCTCGCACGTTCAGTGCGCCACGCCCTTAGCCAAATACACGTTGGGGGCACACCGATACGGCGCGCCCCCAACGAATCACAATAATCGCTTTTCTCGGCTACTCAAGCGTCAGAATAGCCTCGACATCGCCGGAAGTTGTAAAGGAGCTACCGGTTAGATCTCCAGCCTTGAACGACTCCGAAGCGGCAACAAATGCGGTGTCGCCGTTGGAAATGCTCAGGAGGACGATGAAGTAGTCTCGTCCCTCGGAAAACAACTGGACATCGACATCGGCCGGGAAATCTTCGATTCGAGCGTAGGAACGGCCAGAAACATCCTGGATCTCGACAAACTCATCGACATCGGCAACAGCGACATCCACACCAGTGATCGTGGCTATGGGGCTACCGACAGCATCGCATCCGGCAAGGAGGAACGCGAGGTAAAGTATGTGGTGGGTGTACTTCATGATTGGTTGTGTTTCGGGGGACAGTCCTGCCAAGGGGCAAGAAAGTACTTCATCACATCCTAAAAAGGGCTTCCAAAGCCTGAGGATCCGTTGAGGAATGGTCGGCGCCTCTAACCAGCTTGCAGTCTAGTGCTGCGGATCGAACTCTCTAAATTTCTCGAAACGGATGATTGACTGACCCTGATCGTATTGGATAGCCTGAGGCGTCGGACCTGCCTTCTTCCATTCGCCGGGCCGACCTCCAGACCCAGCTTGGCCGGGCGGCTCCGCTGCCGGGATGGCCTTTCGGACGCGGAGCCCAAACGAATGTTCGAGCACTTGGTTAACCTCCCAAGCCTCCATTCTTCTGCCGTCTTCGCGCGTGACTTGAGTGAGGAGATAATAACAGCCGGAGGGAGTCGTGTCGCTGGTCTCCCAACGAGCCTCCTCAACCATCCTGATTTCCAATTTTAAGTTCGCGCCGAGGCGATGGCTTAGTTGGAAGTTCGGCGACGTTAGCCCGGTCACGGCCCAGCCTGTATCGGCTCGAGAGACCGAAACTAAGAGTTCGAGCTGATTATCGTCTCCGGAGAAAATCCGCGAAACCGCGTCTACAATGAGGCGGGCCATTAGAGCGTTGGATAGGTTGTAGCAATTGACTACCGCGATTTCGGTCGTCGTGGAGCTTATTCAGACACTCTGGACGTGACGCTCGGAAGTCTGACTAAGCAATTTGCTCGGACGTCAAGGCTAAGATGAGTGAAGTCCAGATTTTCGCGCGGAAGGTAGACCACAAGCACCAACAAACAAGCTGATTTCTCGGCCACCAACCCTAATGAGTTATCGCCGCAGAAAGAGGCCGCTCGATCATCTCTCTACGCAACACACTATTTCGAGTCTCTGCGGGATTCGTCAGACATTGAACCGAAACAACATCACATCCCCGTCAGCCACGACATACTCCTTTCCTTCTGAACGCATCGCGCCAGCTTCTCGGGCGGCAGACTCCGTTCCAAGCCGTTCGTAGTCGACGAACTTGATGGTTTCCGCCCGGATGAAGCCCTTCTCAAAGTCTGTGTGGATAACGCCCGCAGCCTGGGGCGCCTTGGTGCCGCGCGTGATCGTCCAGGCTCTCGATTCCTTGGGCCCGGCCGTGAAATACGTGATGAGCCCAAGCAGCGAATAGGCTTCGCGAACAAGGCGAGCCAAGCCGCTTTCTTCCTCTCCCGCCGATTGCAGAAACTCTGCGCGGTCCTCTTCGGGAAGATCAACCAGCTGTGCTTCAAACTCCGCAGAAATCACAACAACGCCTGCACCATCCGTTTTGGCGCGTGTGCGAACACGCTCAACGTACTCGTTGCCATCGGGCAGGTCCACTTCGCCGACGTTCGCGGCATAGAGCACTTTCTTGGATGTGAGTAGAAACATGTCGCGGAGCAAAGGGGCTTCCGCATCGGAGATCTCGAGCGAGCGAGCGGAGTTCCCCTCACCAATGTGCACGTCAAGTCGGTCCAACAACGCAGCCTCCGCCTTCGCATCTTTATCTCCAATCTTCAGCTGCCTTGCGACGCGGTCTTTTCGCCTCGATATCGCCTCCAGATCCGTCAGCATCAACTCGGTATCTATGGTTTCGATATCCCGGATCGGATCAATGGCGCCTTCCACATGGACAATGTTCTCGTCCTCAAAACAACGCACCACGTGGACAATGGCATCCACTTCACGGATGTGGGCGAGAAACTTGTTGCCGAGGCCTTCCCCCTTGGATGCACCCGCGACTAGCCCCGCGATGTCGACGAACTCAATGGTCGCGGGGAGTACTTGCTTCGATCCGGCCAACTCGGCCAGCTTGTCCAGTCGCTCGTCGGGAACGCCCACCACTCCAACGTTTGGCTCGATGGTACAGAACGGATAGTTCGCCGCCTCGGCGCCCGCTTCACTGAGTGCGTTAAATAGTGTGGACTTGCCTACGTTCGGAAGCCCAACGATGCCGACGCGAAGAGCCATGAATCGGGGGAATTAGATCTGTGTTTGGATGTAGCCAGAGAGGGCGCTTGCGACTCATCTTGCGAATTGCGCAAGCTCGATCGCCTTCGCGTATCATCAACCATTCTACCCCTCTCAAGAAAGACTGGTGCGGAATCTTACAAGAAATGCTGCCCAATGGGCAGTGCGCGTTGCTGCGCTTCTGTTCCTGGCGTGCTGTGTCTCCATTGGCTCTGCACAAGATGCGCGGTTGCAGTTGGCGGTTGGCGCCTCGCCGGGAGTGGGCGTCGTGGCGGTGCACTCAGTTCCTACGCTCTTCGTTTTCACACGGGATATCTCCTTTTATGCTGACTACCTCTTTGCTGGCAACGACGGAATCCTTGTAGCGGCTGGCGTCGGCGGGGGCATTCAATTGGCTCGCATTCTCGAGCTTGTTCAAAACCGCGAGGCGGGTTTGCTAGGGATGGATGTCGGCATGCGCATCGGACCAAGTTTCTACTATGCCATCTCGGAGATCACAGCGGAGGAAGATGCGCGTTCGTTCCGCGTGATGTTCGATCCGTTTGTTCGCGGAACGTACCGATCTAGAGGCGGTCGAGTGTTGTTCCTTGAACTCGGCACGCAGGCACCGAATGTCAGGGCTGGTATCTCCCTCGGTCTCCGGGCTCGGAACTGACCTCAGGTTTCCACGACCAAACGGGGTCGCTAGCCCACGAACTCAACCTTTGTGAACTCGCGCTCGGGTAGTTGCACGGCGGTTAGGAAGCCAAGCCCGGGTATATGATGGTAAACCGCACCCGTATCGATGTTGATGAGCTTCGGGCTGTTGAGGGGTCCTCGTTGGGGCGTGTGGCCACAAACAACGGGCTTCTCCCACCGTTTGAGATTCGCTTTCAAATGTCCACGTGTCCACAAAGCGACCTGAGGATCGACCGGCTCGAGGTTTTCGGCAATGGTCTTTTTTGGGTCGAATCCAGCATGGACGAAAACAAAGTCCGTTGTTTCGTAGACAATTTCAGTTCGCCGCAAGAACGCAATGTGTGCTTCTGGGAGCACGAGATTTCCATTCACGACGTAACTGTTGAGTGTTGCCAGTCCTCCGTTGATGGACCAGATTTCGTATACGTCCGGGTCGCCGGGGTAATCAACATAGTCCAGCATCATCTGGTCATGGTTGCCGCGGAGAAAGGTGCACCGAGGCCCCGACTCCGAGTCAGCGTCTGACCCCAATTCTATTAACCGGTCAAGAACCGCTTTAGAGTCGGGTCCGCGATCGACGTAGTCTCCAATGAAGACGAGGTGATCGTGTACCGTTGGCCCAAGTTGCTCCAGAAGTGCGTCCAGAGTGGCTACGCAGCCATGAATATCGCCGATGGCAAAGACAGCCATAGTGTTTAATCGCGGAGCTTTCTCGCGCGTTCAGCCCGTCCCGGGAGGATCAATGGATACATCGACGAGGCCACGACCAGATTTCTGGAGCAAGTTTCCTTCCCTCATCTCGGTTAGGATAGCATCCAATACGCCATTTACGAACGCTCCACTTTTCTCCGTAGAGAAGATCTTCGCTACTTCCAACGCTTCGTTAAGTGTCACTTTGGGTGGAATATCCTCGAAATACAGCAGTTCTGCGATGGCCATCCGAAGCACGAGGCGATCCGTCATGGCAAGCCTGCCAATCTCCCAGTTTTCAATATGCCGAGAGATCATTTCCTCGGAGGCTTCCCGAGCATCAAGTGCTCTTAGGAAAAGCCGTTCTGCAAATCCGAGATACGTAGGGTCGTCCTTAAACACGGGCCGGATGAGCGTTGCCAGCACGTGGCTAGCGTCGTCCTGGCTGATCTCCTGTGCGTAGAGGGCCTGCAGCACGCGCTCGCGAACCTGGCGTCGTTTGCTCATTACGTAAAGAACTGCTGCCGGCGAGGCTGCGCGTGGGGTGAAAGGACGTGCGAAGATACGTCATCGGGCGCAGCGTGCTTCCCCAATTGCTTCACAAAAGGCAAGCGAAGAGGTTAGAAATCAACGCACAGATGTGTCTAGTCGGTGGCTACGCAAAGTCAGTTATGCCGATCACTCCGCCGCAGCCACCGCTTCGTCCGTTTTCGCGTCCGGCACTTGTGCTTGCCATGGCGTTGGGTGTTGGGATCGTGCTAGCCCAACAGTTGAATCGGCTGTCGTTCGGAGTCTGGGCTGCGACCATGGTCAGCACAACCGTATTGGCTTTCGTTGTCGAACGAGTTTCGAGGGACAGGATCGTTTCGTTGAAGCAGCTAGGCTTAGCCATCATTGCTGTTGTCGCTATGGTTACCGCGGGTGGACTTCGAATGTCCGCTTGGCAAGATCTCCCAACCAACGACATATCTATCGTTGCCGATGCAGCGGAAGCTCACGAAGACAGCACGGGAGAAGCGACTATCACGCTTTGGGGGTATGTCACCGAGCCACCCGAGAACCTGGACTACGGAACTCGGTTTGTACTGGCCGTCGACTACGCGGCTCGTCTCGGAGATAGTCAGAACGTTCGTGGTCGTGTGCAGGTGCTTCTTGGGAAGTCCCGTTACGGAGAATCGGCCGTATTCCCTGAGCTCCACACGGGCGATCGAGTCGAACTAACCGGCGACCTGCGCCCTGTCCCCCGCAAACGCAACCCGGCTGATTTCGATTACGGTGCCTATTTGGAAAGGTCAGGCATTGGTGGGACGGTGGGCATCTATGATGAGGGAGCCATCGCATTTCTTGGTTCGGATGCCGGGCTAATTGATGAACTCGTCACCGAGTCTCGCAGGCACGTTAGGCGAAACATCCAGAGGTTTGTGCGCGGTGAGAGCAACCAAGCCGTTCTCTTCGCTCTGATCCTCGCAGATCGACGCGGCATCGATTCCGAAACTCGGGAGACCTTTGCTGAAACCGGCCTGATGCACCTTTTGGCAGTTTCAGGTCTGCATGTCCTGCTCGTGGGTCTGCTCTTGTATCGATTGCTCAAACCCGTCCTCGGGCGGTTCCGCCTCTCTTGGACGCAGGTGGAATTGACCCGTGCGATCGTCACGTTGGCCGTGCTTCTTCTCTACTTGCTGGTGACTGGCGGGACGATATCCGTCCAGCGTGCCTTCATAATGACTGCGGTTTGGATTGGGGCTACGCTACTGCAACGCCAAGCCGATGCACTGAACACGCTCGGTGTTGCCGGCGTCATCATCCTACTCATTCGTCCCGCGGCCCTTTTCGATGTTGGTTTTCAGCTATCGTTCGCCGCCGTTGGCGCGCTCGTCACGATCACGCAACGAATGAGTAGCCACCTCCCAGGTTCCTGGCAACGTCGGCCAGTTGTCCGATGGGTCTCAAATATGACTATAGTCTCCGTTGCCGCGACGCTCGGAACCGCTCCGGTACTGCTCTACCATTTCGGCAGAGTGCCTCTTGCCGGCCTTCTCTTGAACTTGGTAGCGATTCCGGCGACGGCGGTGGCGCTGCTCGGAGGTTTGTTCACCGTTCTTTTCGCCTGGATCCCTTTCGCCGCCGATGCCTTTGCCGCGGTCGCGGAACTCGGATCAGCGACTTTGTTGATGACGAGTCAAACAGGCGCTCAATACCTTGGATGGGCGCTCGTAGGGGGATTCGTGCGAGAAGGTTGGCTAGTTATGAGCCTGGTTCTGTGCCTTGGAGCTTTCGCGTTGTGGGCGCGCCCCCGGGCGCGCTGGACGCTATTCGCTGGCGCCCTCGTCACTCTCTCCATCAGTCTGTGGCTTGGCGTTGCGCGTCGCGTTGCCATTCCCCAGCTCGACGTGGTTTTCCTGGATGTCGGACAGGGTGACGCCACCCTGATTAGTCTTCCCAATGGGCATCACGTTTTGGTCGATGCCGGTTTCCACGATCCGTATACCGACCAAGGAAGGCGCACGGTACTGCCCCATCTTCGTCGATATGGTATTCGCAGTTTGGATGCTATAGTTCTCACCCACGCCGATGCCGATCACTACGGTGGCGTATTCACGGTGATGGAAGACGTCGAAGTTCAGAGTCTGGTCTATAACGGCCATCAGAAAAAAAATGAGTTATGGCAGGCGGCCCTGCACGTGGCAGATTCACTTGGCGTGCCGCAACGAATTGTTCGTGCAGGCGATGTTCTAGATCTTGACCCACGCGTTCGCATTCGAGTACTTCACCCTGCGTCTACGCCAGGGCCATCCGAAGATGGCAACGATGCTTCTGTTGTACTACGGTTGGAGTATGGCTCAACTTCGTTCCTCCTGACTGGAGACGTTGAGGCATACGGAGAGGCGGAACTTGTCGGGAGATACGGTGACCTTCTCGCAGGCACAGTCGTCAAGGTGGCACACCACGGCTCGCGTACTTCATCGACGGAGGCCTTCGTCGACGCTGCGACAGACTCTTCCACAGCTTATGCCGTGGTGTCTGTGGCGCGCAGAAACCGCTATGGTCTCCCTAATGAAGAACCGCTCTCTCGCTGGGAAGCCGCAAGCGCAGATGTCCTCCAAACCGCATTGGAAGGAGCCATCTGGTTACGCTCCGATGGCGAGCGCATTGAGCGAGTCCAATGGCACTAGCTCAGTGATAGAGGAATAACGGAACACCGCTCTTCTCAATAAGGCCTTTTGCGGTTGAGCCGAAGAGGAGTTTTTTTATTCCTGTTGCGGAGTAGGCTCCCGCTACGGTCAGGTCCACATTCGATGTTTCACACCGCTCCAGGATGCGCTCGAGAGGATCGCCTCTCTCCACACTGCTCTTGGTGATGGAAGAAAATCCGTGGCCTTCAAGAAAAGAAGCTGCGCCGTTCAGAAGCCGTTCACTTTCCAGTTGATTCTCGCGGCCACCGTCCCTAGCGTGGAGAATCTCCAGATCTAAATCAGTTCCAAATGGTTGCAGATGCGCAAACTTTTGAAGTGCTCGAGCACCGGCCGTGCCTCCATCGTATGCGATCAATACCCGCTTGATTGGCCGATATTCCGATTCGGTCACAAGTGTGGGAGCAGCTCCCTTAGCAACGATATCCGCCAGAGCATGCGTTCGACGTTCGGGGTCAGCGTAATAGAAATGAGATTCGTGTCCCGCAATCAGTAGATCGTGGGTCTTCATGTCGTCCGTAATAGCTTGAACCACGCTATCCTCGGCAATGTGGTCATCTGTGTGGCGCGCCCCTGCTGCTTCTACCTGTTTGACAAAGGCGGCCAGCAATGTTTGGGCCTCCGTTCGAACCTCATCGGACAAGGCCAGGCGAAGTTTTTCGGCGTAGTACATCGCACCAATTCCGCCTCCTGCCGAGGCTTCGTTGATGCGCTTTCGGTCGACCAAAGCCAACCCAGTTACAGCGCCGTCGTGAGCCTTAGCGATCTCAATTGCATACTGCGTGGCAACCTGGGTATCGTGGCCCGGGTCTAAGACAACAAGTATTCGTTTGGTCATGGGTATGCGGATGTGGCTGAAGGCGACGCAAGGTAGGAGCGCCGGCACCTAGGCTGCAATCGCCTGTCAACGAGTACATTCGTTGGGTACAGAGTTGTAAAACAAAAGCATACAAGCGCGTAACGGGCCCGAGTTAGGCGTTCTCTAATAACAATCATCTTGATTAAGAAATAAGAAGAAGAGGTTGTTGTTGGAGCTGTGGATATGTGGAAAGCAAAGACGCTCTCCGAAATTGTGGATGCCGGTGGGGAAAAGAAAGAGTTGCGAGCAAACGACCCACAATGTTTGTGAAAGCAAAAGAATGCTGGTGAACCTCAACATGCCATTCACGTTACCTTACCCACGTATCCACGTGCACTCACAACCCCACGCAAGAATAGAGAGGAGTCGTCGTCCACATCGTGCGAGTGTGGATGACAAGGGTAAAGGAAGTGGGTCGCCATCTCTTGACTTCACGCTTGATTTGGAGGGTGCCTAGGTGCAAAAAGTTTTAATCGCTCCGCCCGTTAGTGTCCACATGGCCATCAACATTGTTGGTAACAATCTTTACGTGCTCGAACCGCAATGTGGCGAATCAATTATGGTCTCGTAGTCCGGCAAAGCGAGGACGGCTCATAATTGTCCCGCTCGCCCGTTGTCGGAGCAGTATTGTGTTGGATTTGGATCCCTCCGTTTACAAATAGTCATGCGCACGATCATCGTAATAGCCCTCTTCACCACGGTGTTGGTTCCGATCGCGAACGGCCAAGAGACGCACGAAGTAACGATTGCGCGGGTCCAGTACGGTGGAGGCGGTGATTGGTATAGTGGAGACCCACTTCCAAATCTGATTGCGTTTGCTCGCGCGAATAGCCTTTTGGACATCGCACCTGAGCCCGCGACAGTCGAACTAGACAACGACAACCTCTTCCGTTACCCCTTCCTTTACTTGAATGGACACGGAAACGTTTTCTTTACAGAACGCGAAGCGGATCGTCTAAGGCGGTACCTCGAGGGAGGTGGCTTTCTTTACATAAACGATGACTATGGTCTGGACGAAAGCATTCGTCGCGAGATGGGAAAAGTGTTTTCGGACCAAGGGTTCGCTGAACTACCGGTAACGCACGACATTTATTCCATTCATTTCGATTTTCCACGTGGGCTACCGAAAATCCACGAGCACGATAACGAACCCGCGCGCGGGTTTGGGCTTTTTCATGAGGGCCGGTTATGCGTGTTCTATGCCCACGAAAGCGATTTGGCAGACGGTTGGGAGGAAGCGGGCGTTCACAACGATCCTGTCGAAGCAAGGCAGGCTGCACTGAGAATGGGGGTCAATCTGCTCGTATACGCGATGGTTTCGGGTCGAAAAGGTTCCTAGTGCGGCGTCTAATTCAATTGTATTCGGATCGGCTGACACTCCGAAGTGCAGAATCCCTTCCTTCTCGAATCCGCCATGAAGTTCTTCCTACTTGCTCTTATCGTGATTGGCACGCTGGGCCTATTCAATCCAGACCAGGCTGACTTTGCGAATTATTTAGCCGAAAGAGCGCAGACGGCCGTATCTGATAATGCCCGCCAGGCACCCACCAGCTATCTGGGAAGCAGCGGAACAGGTCGTAGCCAGGCCCAAACGGCCGGCGAGTACAAACGGAGTAGCTACCTCGTGTTCAGCACCTATACATTGGACGAACATGGCACATCGAGAGGCGTGGACTACAGATACATGGGCGTCGGCGGCCAGTTCTTCCAGATTAAGAAACCGAAGCCTAGGGTATAAGAAGGAGGGCAGGACGTACATTTGCGGCCTCCATTAGTTTGAGGCCCATGCACGCCCTTCAACAACAGGATCCCGAGGTGTTCGGGGCTATTCGCCGCGAAATTGATCGCCAGAACGATGGCATCGAGCTGATCGCATCGGAGAATTTCGTTTCTCCGGCCGTTCTCCAAGCGCTGGGAAGCCCGCTAACCAACAAATACGCCGAGGGCTTGCCGGGCAAGAGGTACTACGGCGGATGTCAGTTTGTTGATGAAGCTGAGGAGCTCGCCCGGGAGCGCGCCAAAGAGCTATTTGGTGCCGTGTGGGTTAACGTGCAGCCACACTCGGGAGCCACGGCCAACCACGCGGTCTACCTAGCGTTTATGCAACCCGGTGAACGACTGCTCGGCCTCGATCTGGCACATGGAGGCCATCTTACCCATGGCAGCCCAGTAAACTTTTCGGGACGAATGTATGACGCGCATTTCTATGGCGTGGATCAGAAAGGCCCGAACGCCGGACGGATCGACCTTGGTAAAGTGCGGGATCGGGCCAAGGAAGTTCTTCCGCGAATGATTTCCGTCGGCGCCTCAGCTTATAGCCGTGATTTCGACTACGCCACGCTGCGCGGGATTGCCAACGAAGTGAACGCACTGCTTTGGGTGGACATGGCGCATCCGGCCGGTCTGATTGCCAAGAAGCTCCTGAATGACCCATTGCCTCACGCGCATGTCGTTACGACAACTACCCACAAAACCCTGCGCGGCCCGCGCGGAGGAATGATTTTGGTTGGTAATGACATAGAAAGTCCGACCGGAGAGACCTTCAAGAGCGGAGCGCGCAAATCGATAACGCAGGTGCTCGATTCGGCCGTTTTCCCAGGAATTATCGGCGGTCCGCTCATGCACGTGATCGCTTCGAAAGCGGTGGCTTTCGGCGAGGCACTACAGCCGGGGTTTGAGATTTACGCCAGGCAGGTCATCGAGAATGCGCAGGCGATGGCCGCAGCATTTACGGAGCTCGGGTACGAAGTGATTTCGGGCGGGACTGACAATCATCTCTGCCTTATCGACCTTCGTAGTCGAAGCATTACTGGCAAACTTGCGGAGACAATTCTTGGCGACGCAGACATCACGGTAAACAAGAACATGGTGCCCTTCGATACAGAAAGTCCGTTTGTGACAAGCGGGATTCGAATTGGCAGTCCAGCTATGACTACACGCGGTTTCTGCCCAACCGAGTTCCGTGAGGTAGTTGCGCTCATGGACCAGATTCTTTCCGACCCTGAGAACGAGTCCGTTCGGACGAGAGTCAAGCAGGATGTTCGCTCATTGTGTGGCGCCTTCCCCCTGTACACCCCAGAAGATGTCGGATTGTCGCCTATCGAAACGACCTGATTCAATGTGCACGTGAATGGAATCATTCCCTCAACAGCACCAGTCAATGGCATTTAGCGTCTTGGAACGCCACTTGCATTCGGTTTCCCCGTATGTTTACGCGCTCCTGCCTGACTGGAACTGAGACTAGCCGGCCGTGTTTTCACCCCCTTCATCTAGAGAAGCACTCGCAGACCAGCGCAAATCATGGCCAACGATCTAAGCACGGTAACTGAGTCTGCGCTAACTCGCCTTGGCCATGCGCTTTATCAGCGGGCCCTCGTCCGCCGCGAGGACGAGTCCATCACCGATCCGCGCGGGCAACCGATCGGCTGGTTGCTTGACACACGCACACCAATGCTCGACGGCGAGATATTCGCTGAGATTGGCTCGGTGATTTCTGAGCGGTTGCTTGCCAGGGATGTCGAGCAAGTTGCTGGTTTTGGGTACGGCGCGTTCCCGATGGTTTGTGCTGTACTCACGGCGAGCGGCCCCGAACACATCTTCAAGGGTGGGTTTATTCGAGACCGGCGAAAGCCCTATGGTCGTCGACGCTTGGTGGAAGGCCCACTCGATCGTAACAAGCCAGTCGCTTTAGTAGACGACATACTCAACAGTGGTCGTAGCGCTGCACGAGCGGCGTCGCTGCTTCGCTCTGACGGGTTTGAGGTTGCAGGCGTGTTGACCTTGTTCAACTTCACATGGAGTGGTGGACGGACAAGGTTAGAGGGTGAAGGGCTCTGGGTGGAATCGTTGCTTGAATTGAACCTCCGCGAAGGAGCCCGGGCTGCCGGGACATCCGGTGATACCGGCGCCATGTAATTCGGGGTGACGATCCCCTTGATTCGTTTGGGCAGTATTTCTGGGTATGCCTTTCGGGCTTGAGCCATCGCGCCTTGGTTGCGGAAGTAGTTTTCAGTTCTGTCTTCGTCGTCCGCTCAAGACATGCTCCGCGCCCTTAGAAACAAGCTCGATCAAAGCCGCTTACGGTTTTCAGCGGGCGATGGGACGAGCTCTGGTTCGCCGATGGCCGGTGGGTTGTCGACTGGGCCGCGTACGGACGAGGTGGGTCAAGACGTGTCGCAGAAAGGCGAGATGGCCTTTCTAGATCACCTTGAAGAACTCCGCTGGCGGCTGTTTAAGGCAATTGCCGCAGTTGTCGTGAGTGCAGCGGCCTGTTTGTTTTTTGCAGACTGGGTGGTAGACGTACTGCTGCTTGGGCCAACCCGAGCCGAGTTCTTTATGTACACCAGATTTGGCATTGACGCCGTGGATGTTGCGTTGCAGAATCGGACAGTGACCGGGCAGTTTTTCGCGTACTTCGGAACGGTACTCGCGACAGGACTCATTATCAGCTCGCCCCTTGTCATCTTCCAGCTCTGGAAGTTCATCGAGCCGGGGCTGTACCCAAATGAGAAACGAGGCCTTCGTTTTGCGTCGTTCTTTGCCACTTTCTTTTTTGTACTGGGGGTCACCTTCGGCTATCTCATCTTGACGCCGCTAGCACTTCAGTTCTTCGCGCAGTTTGTTATCTCGGAACAGATCACGAACGAGTTCGATATCTCGCGATACTTTTCAATGGTTCTGACGTGGTCATTTGGCGCAGGAGCACTGTTTGAGCTTCCTGTCGTTGTTTACTTCCTAGCGAAAATTGGCCTTGTAACTGCGCCGGTTTTGCGAAAAGCTCGCAAGTACGCGCTCCTCGGGATTCTGGTGCTCGCTGCGATCTTCACTCCGCCCGATCCAATGAGTCAGATAATAATGGCAATACCCCTTCTCTTGCTCTACGAGCTCTCGATCGGACTTGCGGCGTTCGTCGATCGCGGAGTGAAGCGAAAGAAAAAGATGGCATCCAAGTAGGCCCCTGCCCAACCTTGGCGGAGGCACGGAATGATAGCTAGGCCCGTTGTATGGTTATGTGCTAAAATGTTAGCCTTCCAAACATGATTATGAAACGCCCCGTTCTCCTCGCAGTCCTGATCGCTGCCTTCGCGGGTTCTGGACTGATTGCCCCCGCCGGTTTATGTCAGCCTGAAGACGACTATTTCTCCGTCCGAAAGAACTTTACCATTTTTGGCCGGCTGTACGAAGAGCTGGCTGCCGGTTACGTCGATCCGCTTGAAGCCGAACAGCTCATGCGCACAGGCATCGACGCGATGCTGGCAACCCTCGACCCATACACCGTCTTTATCGACGAAGCCGACAACGAGGACATCGCAATTATCACCCGCGGTCGCTACGGAGGTGTTGGTCTCGGTGTGGATGAACGTGGTGGACGGCTGGTCGTTGTGGCTCCCTTTGAAGGATACAGCGGCTATGAACAGGGTATCCGTGCTGGCGATGTGATTGCAAAGATCGAAGGGCAGAGCGCGGAAGGCATGTCATCGCTCGAGGCGCGCAACCTGCTTCGAGGCGCTCCGGGAACGACGGTATCTCTGGAAATAGATCGCGAAGGAGAGTCCGGATTGATCACCTTCGTATTGACGCGTTCAGAAATCCACCTCAACAACGTGACGTACTCCGGTTGGGCCGGAAAACAGAGCGATGGGATTGGCTACGTGCGGCTGGAGCGTTTCACTCAAGAAGCGGGCAATGAAGTTCGGCTTGCTATCGAACGGCTCAGCGGTGAGCAAGGCCTTGAGGGATTTGTCCTGGACCTTCGTGGGAATCCAGGAGGATTGTTAGAGGCGGCCGTTGATGTGACGAGCATGTTTCTACCGACCGGAAGAGTAGTAGTGTCGACACGTGGGCGAGCGGCGGAGACAGAGCGTACGTTCACAACGCGAGGTGCGCCTGTCGCGCCAAACGTGCCGCTTGTAGTACTAGTGGATGGAAGCAGTGCCTCAGCATCCGAGATCGTCGCCGGAGCTCTGCAGGATCACGACAGAGCGGTGATTGTTGGCGAAACGACGTTTGGAAAGGGCCTCGTGCAGATTGTTCAGGCGCTCCCATACAACACGTCACTCAAAATGACGACGGCGAAATACTACACGCCAAGTGGGCGTCTTATCCAGGCGATTAACTATGGTCGCGATGCGCGGGGAGGCATAGCTGAACGCATTCCGGACTCGCTCCGGCATCCTTTCCAAACAATGGGTGGTCGGACAGTTTACGATGGCCATGGAATAGAGCCCGACGTTACCGTGTCTCTCGGCGAGTACAGCGATTTGGAGGAGGCGCTAACCAGAACAGCGGCCTTCTTTCTGTTTGCCAATCACTATGCCGCCGAGCACGCGACGCTTCCTACGCCTTTTGAAGTGGACGATGATTTGCTTGACGAGTTCAGAGGTTACCTGGACGCAGAAGACTTCACCTACCAAACGCGCTCTGAGCGCATAATTGACGAACTCGCATCTTCCTTGAGCGAAGCGGGCTACACGGACGCCCTCGATGAACTTGAGGATCTGAGGACCGAAATCGCCGACGAAAAGGAAGACGACTTCGACAACCATGCGCCACGACTGAGAGAGCGATTGCGGCGCGAGATATTGTCGCGGTTCGTTGGCGAGTCTGATCAGATTCGGGCGTCCTTTGGTACGGACCCACAGCTTGCCAAAGCGCTTGAGTTGCTGGGTGACAACCAAGCCTATTTAGCGGTACTCGAACCGAACTAACGTTCATCAATTGGCGAAGTGGATTCGCCAGTTTCGTTCGGTCTCGGTCATTCATGAAGCTGGGGTAAATGCGTCTATCTTCAAACGAACACAGTCGCCCCTGTCAGCAATATGGACATCCTTCTACTGCTTTTCGCTGGTGCGGTAGGCGGATTCATTGCTGGATTGGTGGGAGTTGGGGGAGGAATAATTTTTGGGCCAGTCCTCTTTTTTTACTTTCAGGGACAGGGAATTCACGATCCAATCCTGACGCCATTGACCTTGGGCACCAGCCTCCTTTGCACCTTCTTTGCGGCTCTTTCAGGGGCAATCGCGCAGCACCGAATGAAGGCCATCGACTGGCGAACTGCCGGAGTCGCCGGTGGTTTTGCTGCGGTGACAGTTACTGTTCTAACGCTATTTGTGACAACGAAGCCGTGGTACAGCAAAGAGGAATTCCAGATTGTGCTTGGAGTTGTCCTGGTTGCTGTAGTCGTCCGGATGCTCTTGAAGACAGACCGACAAGGAAGCTCGCTTTCAGTTGAGGGCGCGCGGCGGAAGACGGGTTTCCTGGCACTGATCGGAGCGGGTGCGGGCGCCATCGCGGCGGCGGCAGGCGTTGGCGGCGGTGTGATAATGGTTCCGGCCTTCAACGGACTGGTTCGCCTACCGCTCAAAGTCTCATCTGGCACTTCTACAGCCGCCATCACCCTCATCACGCTTACGGGCGTTCTGGTCTACGCTTTGCGCGGTCTTGGTGCCGACGTTCCGGCGACAGCAGCGGGTTACGTGGACATGCGGAACGCCCTTCTGCTGGGCGTTCCGGCAATTCTTACCGCCCGTATCGGCGTATTTGTCGCCCATCGGGTTGCGGTGCGATGGGTGCGTTACAGCTTCGCGATGTTCGCCGGAACGGTCGCCGCGAAGATGATTTGGAGTGCATTGGGCTGAGCCACGGAGATCAGGCGGCGCCGTCGGCACCAACGACAAACGTGACCTTGCAATGCGTTCGGTAGAGGAAACTCCCGTCGTCCTGCACGAGCATTTCGAAGGATTCAACCCAGATGTGCTTCACGTTGTTGACGGTGCGGCTTACTTCGGTAAAGGCGGCTTTTGCTGCTTCACTGAATCCGGCAGGAGACTGCGAGGAAACCTCAATTGTTTTTGCGATGGACATCGTTTTTGGAGAATCGGATGAATAGAAATCGGCCTGGGGCCATTTCTTTGGATAGTACGAAATGGCGGTGACCTCTGCCTTTACGTTGACTTCCACGCCGCAACGTGAGTGAAATGTGAGCCGCGTGTGACGGCATCGCGATACGAATCGGCGTAGCATCAACGTCCTCCAAACGCACACGCTATTGACAACGGTCTTAACCATGCCTGAAAAGGCGACGCACGATCAGGTCCGCGACTACTACGGCCGCGAACTCACTTCTTCAGCGGACCTGAAAACCACCGCGTGCTGCACGGAAGAAGTCATCCCAGCGCATCACAAGCCGATACTCAGTCAGATTGCGGATGAGGTGCTGAGCAAGTTTTACGGATGCGGTTCACCGATTCCTCCGGCCCTGGATGGTTGCACTGTACTCGACCTCGGTTGCGGCACGGGTCGCGACGTATTTCTCGCCTCCAAACTCGTAGGCGAGCGAGGAACCGTGATCGGCTTGGACATGACGGAGGTGCAGCTTGCCGTCGCCGTTCGCTACGAGCAGGAGCATGCCGAAAAGTTTGGATACGAGAAGCCTAACACAAGTTTTCGCCTCGGAACCATTGAGGATCTACGTTCGGTCGGAATTGAGGATGAAAGTGTGGATGTTGTGATCTCAAATTGCGTCATCAACCTGTCGCCCGACAAAGGAGCGGTGTTTCAGGAGATTTTCCGTGTTCTAAAACCGGGCGGCGAGTTGTATTTCTCCGACGTGTTCTGTGATCGTCGGCTTTCCGAGGACGTGAGAACCGACCCCGTTCTGTTGGGTGAGTGTCTGGGTGGGGCCCTATACGATGAAGACTTCCGGCGCTTGTTGTTCGATATCGGCTGTCCGGACTTTCGCGTCGTGACCCAACACGAGATCACGGTCGAGGACGTCGCGCTGAAGGCAAAGGTTGGTAACGCACGCTTCACTTCCAAAACGATTCGAGCATTCAAGCTGGACTCGCTCGAAGACCGTTGCGAAGACTTCGGGCAAGTGGCCTATTACCTCGGCGGCATTGACGGCGCCGAGTCAACCTTTCGGCTCGACGATCATCACCAATTTGAGAAAGGCCGCCCGATGTTGATCTGCGGCAACTCGGCGGCCATGGTCGAGGAAACACGCTACGGTGCCTATTTCAATGTGGTGGGCGACCGTAGTGCGCACTATGGGTTGTTCGATGGATGCGTTGAGGATTCTGCCAGCGAAACGGCTGGATCAGGGAGTTGCTGTTAGCAATTACACGTTCCCCCCAAGCGCCGCCACGCCAGCATTCCCATCAACCCAAATCCGACGCCGTTCAACCAGCCGTGACGGGGGATCATGCCAACGATATCCGGCGATGCCCAATCGAATCCTGGTCCAAGGTTGAAAGCAAAGGCCCATATCATTGCTAGGCAGAGCGCCGCCGCCGACACGCCAAGCATGATCGCGCCAATTCGATCTGGGAAGTGGAACGCACGCAGCACTCCGAGCAGCCCGAGCCCGAACGCGCTCGCAGCTAACACCATCACGCCGATGGTTTCAATAGTCGTTGAAGCAGCGATGCCCCACGCAACCAGAGGCGTTCCGGCAACGAGGCCGATCCCAACGACGCGAAAAATCGGATAGAGTTTCGATTGATCGGAGGAGAGGACGTTGCCAAGCTTTCCCGCCCAAACCAGTGCCACGAATGCGGCGAAGTGAAAGTGAACCGCCGTGAGCAGCACGATCAGTTCGCCGAACAGACCGGGATCAACGCCAAGTCGGCTGATGAATAGCCAGCTTGCTCCGCCAGGCAAATAAACGAACCCGAAAGCCGTAACAAGCCCGTATGTCGAAAGCGTTCTGCCCTTGATGTCGTCAAACAGGCGGCGGATACCTTCTATCGCGACGAAGACCGTAAAAAGCAGCCATAGCCCGACGAGCAATGCACTCGGCGGCCCTTTTGGCAGGAAGAAGGAAAGAACGGCACCGAGGGCGGCGAAAGGCTGGATCTTAGCGGCCACGCTGTACGGAGCGGCGTTACGCCCATCTAGGTTGGGTCGGGCTGCAACGTCTAGGGCAATTGGCACGACCACGAGTATCCCCAGCAGAAGAAGCATCGCAACATCTGCCATGGGGCCGACAACAGAGAGTGGCGCGAAGAGCAATCCTACCCACAAAATTCCGCCTCCAACCGAGCTCCTTTGGAGCCAGCGCGAATCGAAGAAAGCGGTGGAAGAAGTCCGCACGACGAGGGCAATTGGTTAGTGGCGGTAGGCGTTACATGCACGCAGATCTTTTCAGAAACCGCGTCGTGTTCCTACCGTAGGGGTTGTGGACGGCGTACGTTTGTTATGGTCCGACGCATAACCCAATTTCAATTCCATGAAGAAAGTAGCATTTCTGGCCATCCTCCTCCTCACCGGATGCGAGCAACCTGCTCAATCGCAGAATCAAGCCACGATGCCTCAGCCGCAGGGCGTTCGCTCCGGCGCGTTGAACGATCTAGGCGCTGAGCTGGACGTAAGTCGACGTACTGCGATAACCCACGCGGTAGAGACCGTCGCGCCCGCCGTCGTATCCATCAATGTGATCGAAGTCCGAGAGGTACGCTACCGCGACCCGTTCGCCGGCGACCCTTTCTTTGAGCGTTTCTTTGGTCGCCGCCCGGACCGCGTCTACCAGCAGCAGGTTCAAGGTGTGGGCTCAGGATTTGTGATTTCGTCTGACGGTTACATCGTCACGAACGATCACGTGGCAGGCAACGCCGCCAAGATCACTGTGGCCTTTCCCGATGGCTCACAACGAGAAGGTGTACTGATCGGCTCCGACCCCGAAACGGATATTGCCCTCGTGAAAGTTGAGGCGGAGTCGCCACTACCCTACCTCGCGTTCGACGACGACCACGACGCAATTGTTGGTGAATGGGCCGTTGCGCTGGGCAATCCGTTTGGGCTCTTTGAAGCAACCGAGCCATCCGTAACCGTCGGCGTAGTGAGTGCAATCGGCCGTGACTTCGCTCCCCAAGAAGGACGCATCTTCCGTGATATGATTCAGACTGACGCGGCCATCAACCAAGGGAATTCCGGCGGGCCACTTGTGAACGCGTTGGGAAAGGTGATCGGTATGAACACATTCATCTACTCTCGTTCGGGCGGGTCAGTGGGGATCGGTTTTGCAGTCCCCGCCTGGCGTGTAGAAAGTGTTTCCAACGAGCTGCGAGAGCATGGAGTTGTGGATCGGACGTTTGAAACAGGCCTGAATGTGCAGCCTGTGAGCGATCGCCTCGCTCAGGTTCTTAATCTCCCCGAAGCTCGTGGGCTCATCGTTCAGAGCGTCGAGCCGCAGTCTGCCGCGGACGCCGCCGGATTCAGGCCTTACGACGTGGTGGTTGCGATCAACGGGGAAAGCGTTTCCACAAATGCTGACGTCCGCCAACACTTGCTTGATGCCAGAGCAGGCGACACTGTAGTTGTGACGATCGTGCGGGATGGGAGTACGCTGGACGTTCCGCTCTTGCTAGCTGCGCGAGGTTGACGCATTGCCGTGAAGTCTGGGCGTATGGGTGTGAGGAAAGACAGGAGTGAATAGCTTCACCAAGCCTAATCCAGACTAAACCGTGCAGAAGAGGACGATCACTATTACCGTTGTCGTGGCAGCGTTTGCGCTCAGCCTATCGGCATGCCTTCCATCCAGCCAAAAGAAGAACACCAACGAGTTGACGCCGGGCGATTCGCTCTCGCGTCAGATCGCTTCAGAGGTTCAGGTTGACTCGCTTGAGATGGTGTCGGTCGTCTACGGCACCGAGGAATCGCCGATGGAGCTGCCGACTTCGTTGCTCTGGCTCCCCGATTCCCTCGATGGTGAGATTTTCGTCGTCGATACCCGTAGAGGTAGTCTGCATGTCATCGATCGTGATGCGGGCTACCTGGAGGAATGGCTGCCGGAGGGGCTCGAATTTCCCTATGCAGCTGGAATTCGGGGGGACACGCTCGTCCTTCTGAACAGAGGGCAAGACCGCCTGGACTTTGTTCGCGAGGGCGAGATCGTCCGAAGTCTGCCGCTGCCGGAAGAAGGCCTGTCCACTGCGCTCGTCACGGATTCTACCATCTTCGTGAAGCGATCTGATGAGAAAGCGATTCGATTACTTCGGCTAACGGAGAGCGGCGCTATCGACGCGAGCTACAATCTGCCGGGGCCATATTGGCGTCACATTGGATTCCTGAGAGCCTGGGGAAACTCGGTTTGGTCACTGTCCGGCTATCGGCCCGTTGTGGACTTCCTCACGTCGGACGCGCCTGATGGAACGGCGACTGACTCCTTGACTCTGCTCGGGTTTGATTCACCTCAACTCGTTCGTTCGAACCAATATCTGCTGGGCGAGGTGGACGAGCCGCCGCTCCTGATTAGTTCCGGCGCATCATTCGAGAGCGGTTTCTTCCTGCTCAACCTCCGGGCGGATGGCCTTCGTATCGACGTGTACGACGTTGAGGGGCAACTTGAACGCGTTCTCGCCTATACCGATGTCGAGGCCATGCCCAATGCTTTTCCGGTGGACCTCGCCATCCACCGTGATGGCGATGCGCTCTTGTTTGCCCTCGCGATGCAGAATCCCGGCGGCTTGTTTAGCAATGCCATTGGTTATGTGGTGGTACTTAGGTGGAGAACGCCCATCGCGTGAATCATCACGCGTCTATTTTCGGGCGACGAATCTGATGGCCGTGGACGAGACCCCTCCCAGACCCCAATTTTTGCTGCACAGCTGGAATGTGTTGATCGCTGCAACCGCTACCGCAGTGGCCCTCTACATCCCACTTACAGAAGTCTCAGCGTTCAAGGGATTGGGTCCGGAATCGGCCGTAGGAGGCGTATTAACCGCGCTCTTCGGGCTAGACTTTGTTATTCAGGTATATCAAAGTCGTGGGCAGGGACGGTCAAAGAAGCCAGGCTCCCGTTTCGGCGTTGCCCTGGATCTGTTATCGGCCCTACCCTTCTTCCTGATTCCCGGAGGCCACCATCTCCGGCTGTTGCGCCTTCTAAAGCTGTATCGCGTCGGGCAGGGGATGCGTCGGCTAAGCCGCCTCCACATTGTCCAGGGAACTGCACTTAAGCTCGCCTATTTCCTGTACTGGTTGGCGATCGGTATTCATTGGATAACCTGCGGATGGATCGAGTTGCTAGGCACCGTTGCGCCAGAGTCCGCCCAGATTGTTTATGTGGATGCGCTCTATTGGGCCACCTCAACGATCACGACCGTCGGTTATGGCGACATCGTGCCTGTTACCATAGGCCAAAGGTGTATGGGATCGGCGTCATGATGCTCGGGGTTGGCATCTACGCATTCATGCACTACCGCGCGCTACCGATACCGCTACGCCGCCGAATCCAGCGTTATTTCGACTACGTATGGGAAGAGCGACTCGTCTCGGACGAATCCCAGTTGATGCAGTCGCTTCCGCCGAGCTTGCGTGAGGACGTTGCGTTGTTTCTGAAGCGCGATCTCATTAAGAATGTCCCGCTCTTCAATGCTGCCAGTGATGCGTTCGTTCGCGATGTAGCACTCAACCTCGAAGCATTCGTTGCCCTACCCGGCGACGTGATAGTTCGGGCTGGCGAATCTGGCCGAAAGTTGTTCTTCCTAAGTCGAGGCTCGGTGGAGATCATCGCGAAGGACGGAACGATCGTGAATACCCTTAACGACGGCGATTTCTTCGGCGAAATCGCCCTCTTTCTCGATTAGCCCCGCTCAGCCAGCGTTCGCGCGGTTACAGCGTGCGACCTTTACGAACTCGACAAACCCATGTTCGAACGCATCGTCTCAACTTATCCCGATGTTGCGAATACGCTGGAAGTCGAGGCCAAGCGCAGGTACGGGGTGGACGTCGAGTTGGGTGAGGGATGAAGTGGACGTGACATCTGGCCCGGATTGGTTTGGCTAAACTCTGCGGATCGTCCTTCTGGTAGTCTTTTTGCGCACGCTTGTCATCATTCCCGCATTCAACGAGGCCCGCTCGATAGGCAACGTTGTCGCAGATTTGCCCAAAAGGTTGGTGGATGAGGTCATCGTTGTCAATAACGCGTCCACCGACGAGACCGAACGCAACGCGAGGGCGGCTGGGGCTACAGTTCTTCGCGAGGATCGCCAGGGCTACGGCTCGGCCTGTCTTCGCGGAATTGCCTACGCACGCGAGTTAGAAACGAATGGCCAGGCTCCCGATGTGCTCGTTTTTCTTGATGGCGACTACTCCGATCACCCGGATGAACTGGCCAAACTCGTGGAACCAATTCTGAACGATCAGGCCGACATGGTCATCGGCTCCAGGATCCTGGGGAAACGCAACGGAATGGTCGAACCCGGCGCGATGTTTCCTCAGGCGCTGTTTGGCAATCGCCTTGCATGTGGCCTCATGCGCATGTTCTGGGGCGCGCGCTTCACGGATCTCGGCCCGTTTCGCGCTATTCGCTACCAAAGTCTGCTTGACCTCGGAATGGAAGACCAGACGTACGGATGGACTGTCGAAATGCAGATCAAAGCGGCTCGAGTAGGCCTTCGGTGCACAGAAGTTCCCGTGAGCTATCGTCGCCGAATCGGAGTATCCAAGATTTCGGGTACGCTTTCAGGTACCATCAAAGCGTCGTGGAAAATTCTGTGGACGATCGGGAAATTTGCTGTCCGCCCAAAACAAAGGATACAGTCGACGCAGGGCCAAGAGGCTTCTTCAGATTCTGTAGGCTAAATCGGAAAGGGCAGATCGGGATACCTTGCTAGTTGCGCGGGTGAGGTAGAACTTGGCTGATCCGCATTGATCTTGTCGACGGGTTTTGATATGACGCTTGGATACGTTCGAGGACTGCCCGGCGTAGTGCTCGTCTTGTCGCTGGGATTTTGTTTTGCGAACGCGCAAGACGCGGTATTGTCAGGTACGGTAGTGGATGCGGAATCTGGCGTCGCCCTTCCTTGGGCGAATCTTATACTCGAAGGCAACCTGACCCAGTCTGGCGTCGCGACGGACAGAGAGGGACACTTCTCGCTCGAAGTACCTCCAGGCACCTACAATTTGCGCGCATCATACGTGGGTTACCGACCGTACGAGGAGTCGGTCGAGCTGACTCCAGGCGAGCGAAAAACAACTGTCGTCGAGATTGAGCCCCGCGACGAACGCATCGGCGAGGTAGCTGTCGAATCGGAGGGCGAGTCGGGCATCGCAGCAGTCAGTGCTGGGCTTGAGCGAATTCGCGCTTCCGATCTTGCGAGTGGCCGCTCCGGGTGTCTCTGGAGACCTTGCCTCCTACCTGCAGACCGTTCCAGGCGTGGCGTCCATAGGAGACCGAGGAGGTCAGCTCTTTATTCGTGGGGGAACGCCGTCTCAAACGCTCACCATGATCGACGGCATTCGTGTGTATCGGCCGTTTCATATCATCGGCTTTTACTCGGCGTTCCCCGCAGAGGCTACGCGCAATGTTGATGTACACGCGGTAGGATATCCCGCGAGGTTTGGCGGACGATTGGGGTCCGTCATCGACGTGGAAGCACAGCGTGGAGACACTAAATACTTCGATGCCACTGTTTCCGTAGCCCCCTTCTTAACGGGAGTTCAGGTCAGTGGTCCAATAATTCCAAACCGAGCGACGCTGCTAGTCAGTGGGCGGGAATCACTGGTTGACCGCGTTATGCCACGGTGGTATCGCCAGGGATTTCCGTACGGATTCGGCGATCAACTCGCCAAACTCACCATTAATCCAGGGAGTGGGGTATCGCTGGGCGTGACCGGTTTTCACACGCACGATCGGGGTGACGTTGCGGGTACCCGAACGGACATTTTCGGTAACGACATTCCCTTATCGGAGGAAGAGACCGAGCGCTATTTGATTCGATGGGAGAATGCGGGAGCGGGTGGCAATTTGCTGATTGCGCCTGGACGCATTCCAGTCAGAATCGATGCCCATGGATCCTATTCTTGGAGTCGAAATCGCGTGGGCTCCGATGACGCTGTAACTCGGCGATCCGAGTCGAAAGGTTGGGACGCCAGAGTGACCGCGTCGCGCATTTCGCGTAGCCTTTCAATGAATCTGGGCGGATTTTACCTTCAGGCAAATCACCAGTACTTGCAGCCGGGGTTGTCTGTTTTGGGCATCGCAAGCCCGGATTCAACGGGAGATCACGATTACTCCGAGATTGGCGGGTTCGCTGAAGTCCAACTTCGACCTTCGCAAAACCTGTTGGTTACTGGCGGGCTTCGTGTGCTGCACATTGATCCGGCCCAAAGACTTGTGGCGGAGCCGCGCGCGCGTTTGGTGTGGACGCTTCCACCCACCGGAATCGGTCGATTCACGAAGGAAATAAGTCTTGCCGCCGGGATTTATCATCAAGGGCTGCTTGGCCTCCGCGATGAGAGAGAGGTGGGCGATGTGTTTACTGCATACGTGCCGGTTAGTGAGGGCGAAGTTCTTCCTAGTGCATTCCACGTGGTAACGGGATGGCAAGGAACCCCCGGGTTTGGCATTCGCATGGCTGCTGAGGGGTACTTCAAACGATTCCCGGATCTCCTCGTGCCTGAATTAAGCGTTCTTCCCGAGCCGTCGCTCTCGTTCGAACGCGCCGAGGCTACAGCGTACGGAATGGATCTGCGCGCTGATGGTTCGAGGCCATTCTGGAGCGGTACGACACTAACTGCAGCCATCGGATACGGGTTTGGAAGAGTTGAAATGAAGACGGCTACGGAGACTTTCCGGCCTTCCTACGACAGGCGCCATCAACTGAGCCTGGTTAGCCGCCTGGAGAAAGGCGGCTACGCTCTCTCTATGCAATGGCACTACGGCTCAGGCTATCCGTTTACGCAATCGGCCGGCTTTGACGATTGGATTCTTCTCGACGACCCCGATGTGGATGTCTCATCTGATCCCGGAGTAGTTCGCGGGTTGTACGGCGAACGCAATGGTGCAGAGTTGCCCGCCTATCACCGAATAGATGTCTATGGCGAACGCAGGATCGAACACCCCGCGTACTTGATCACACTACGCGCGGGCCTTGTAAACGCGTACAACCGCCACAATCTGTTCTACTTCGACTTGTTCACTTTCAGGCGAGTAGATCAACTCCCCATCCTGCCAACTATCGGAATCAAGATCCAGACGCGATAATGGCGACTAACCTCACACGAAAAACAGGCCTTGCCGTCGTCGCGTGTCTCTGCGTATCGGCGTGTCTGAATTTGGCCGGATGCGACCCCACGCAAGTTGACCCAGTGTTTGGGTTCGACCCGTTCACAGACGACGCCGGGGTGTATTCTCTGTACGGATTTCTTGACTCCCGGGTTAATGAGCAAGTCGTCCGCGTTGTAGCTCTTCGAAGGGGTTACCAGCGTCCGACGAATGAAGATGAAGCTCTATTGACGGATACCGAGGTGCACACGGTGGACACCGTGGGAGACAGCATTCTCTGGCGCCAGAACGTGGTCCAGTTTGACGACGGAACGTACGGTTCTGTGTTCAGGGCAAACTTTCGACCTGTGGAGGGCCGCGGGTATAAGATCGTTGTCCGTCGGATGACGGATGGTCGCGAAACCTGGGCGCAAACAGTTGTCCCCAACCCAACTCAGCAACCAACGGTTCTTCCTGGGTTTGTGCGTGACGAACACGCCATCCAGCCAACGATCTGGTCCGTACCTCGGTTTGCAGACGTCGCTAAAGTTGAATTGGCGATAAGCTATTTCGCCACGCCGAACGGGACTATTGCCCCGACACCGAATGATCCAGCATACGTTGGCGAGTTGAATCCCGCCGGTTGGCGCTATGAGATTGATTTGACTCGGGCATACAATGATATTCTGAGTTGGATCGTTGAGCGTGAAGACCTCGGACCCAAAGACTCCGTTGGCGACGTTTATTTGTCGCAGATCCGCGTAAGCTTTGTTGCAACGGACGCGGCGTGGGTTATTCCGCAAGACACCGACCCGGCGACGTTAGTGAGGCCGGGCGTGTTCTCAAACGTGACGAACGGGTATGGGTTTTTCGGGGCAATTGCTGACGGACAGGCACTGTTCAC
>JBBKWZ010000205.1:0-10832 GCA_037969195.1 Rubricoccaceae bacterium
TCAGCGGTTGGTTGACGTGCTCGCCTGATCGGATCTTCCACCATGCGTTTTGTCTTCACCACGCTGCTCCTGCTGTCCGCAACATCGTTGTTTGCGCAGCATCGCCTTCCTGTAGAAGACTGGACCCTTCGTTCGTTGGATGGAGAGTTTGGTCCGATAGCGGCGCCAGTGCCGGGCGTTGTTCATGCGGCGCTTCATAACGCAGGACTGATTTCCGATCCGTTCTTCGGCGACAACGAGCAGCGAATTGCGTGGGTCGATTCGACGACGTGGGTCTTCGAAACTGTTCTCTACATCCCACCGCTCATGGAGCGGCCGGAGTTGGTCTTCGACGGGCTGGATACCATCGCCGACGTTTACATCGACGACGAGCTCGTCCTCTCGGCCGACAACATGTTTCGCCAGTGGCGCGTGCCGCTTGACCCAACAATCGAGGCCTTTGATGTGCGCGTCGTCTTTCATCCTGCCGCACTGGAGGCTGAACGGCTTGCCTCTGAGTATCCGTATACGCTCCCAGAGAGCCCGCGCATGTTCGTGCGGAAGGCAGCCTACCACTTCGGCTGGGACTGGGGCCCACTTTTTGTAACCGCCGGGCCGTGGAAGGGCGTGTTTCTGGAAGATGGCGCAGTTCCGCGGATGGAAGGCACGTACCTCCGAACCCTGAGCATTTCAGAAGATGCAGCCGAGGTAGAACTGATTACGTCAATCCGAAATACGACAACCTCATCCGCAGATATTGTCATTAGGCTGAACGGCGAGGAGATGAGTCGAAGCACCGTGCGGAGGAATAGACAGGAGGAAATCAAGATTCCATTCTCGGTTTCCAACCCACGCCTCTGGTGGCCGCGCGGTTCGGGAGAAGCGGTCCTCTATGACCTGGAGGTTGAGGTCAAGATTGACAACAAGACGATCCACCAAGCCCAGCGCGTCGGCATACGCACTGTCGAGCTCGATCAGGCCGATGGCGCGTTCGCCTTCGTTATCAACGGCGAGCCAATCTTTGCGAAAGGCGCTAATTCGGCACCCATGACGAGCTTCTACCCGGCCACAGAAGAACGCTACCGAACCGTCCTGCAATCCGCCGCCGACGCCAACATGAACATGCTCCGCGTCTGGGGCGGTGGCGTGTACGAGGACGAATTGTTCTACGACCTCGCCGATTCGCTTGGCATCATGGTCTGGCAGGACTTCATGTTCGCCAACGCGCTCTACCCGGACACAGAGGAGTTTTTATCCAACGTCCGGCAGGAGGTTACGGAACAGGTTTCTCGGCTCCGGAGGCATCCCTCTGTCGTGCTGTGGTGCGGCAACAACGAGATCAGCGAGGGGTGGCACAACTGGGGCTGGCAGGAGTCACTGGGCTACTCGGAAACCGATTCGACGGCACTCTGGCAGGGCTACCAACGACTGTTTGAAGAGGTGCTTCCGGACGTTGTGGAGCGAAGCCAACCGGACGTTCCTTATTGGCCGTCGTCGCCCTCCAACGGCTGGGGCCGCGACATTGCGTACGAGCAGGGCGATGTGCACTACTGGGGCGTGTGGTGGGGTCGCGCGCCCTTCGAGAGCTACCGTGAGAAGATCGGGCGCTTCAACAGCGAGTACGGGTTTCAAGCGTACCCGGTTGAGGCGACCGTCCGGACTTTCGCGGACAGCCTCGACGAGGAATCAGCCGCTTTCCGCAACCACCAGAAGCACCCACATGGCGAAGAATGGCTGCGCGAATACGCGATGATGACGTTCGGCCACGTCCCCGAGGATCCCGGCCTCTGGCGATACATGACGCAGGTAATGCAAGCCGAGGGTGTTGGGATGGCCATTGCCGGCCACCGCGCGAACAAGCCCCGCACAATGGGCACGCTCTACTGGCAGCTCAATGACGTGTGGCCCGTCGTTTCGTGGTCGAGCATGGACGTGTTTGGGCGATGGAAGCCGCTCCACTACCGCGTCCGCGAGTTGTACCAGCCCTTGTTTGCCGAGGTATATCAGGAAGAAGGCAATCTTCGCATCCACCTCGTAAGCGACAGTCTCCTTGCGATGGAGGCGTCGATTCTGATCGAAGCCTTCGACACGCAGGATGGCCTCGTCCGAGACGACACGCTGCAGGTCATCATCCCGGCCAATGGCACTGTAGACTCTGCGTGGATCGCTCGCGGGGCGTTAGACGTTCCCGACGACCGACTTCTCTTTCGCACAAGTCTCCTTGACGGAAACTGGATGCGCTATCGCGTGACGAGTTCGCTGGTGTCGCGATGGGATCTGAAGCTTCGAGATCCCGAACTCACTGTCCGGTTGAAAAACGGCTACGCCATGGTCACTTCCGAGCACCCTGCCATCAGCGTTTGGCTCGAAGCCCCTGACTGGGGCGGCAACTTCACTTCGAATTACTTCGATGTCTTCCCGCGCGAGTTCGAGGGTGCCGAGTGGTCCTACGAAACCATCGGCGACAACGTAACGGTCCGCTCCCTCTTCGACCTCCAACGAGACTGATGCTCGGCGACAACCATACGGCCGGTCAAGATGAAGCTCTCCAGAAGCAAGTCGAGAAGCTGGGCGTGGACAAAATTCAGCGGCACATCTTCCTCTGCGCAGATCAGACCAAGCCGAAGTGCTGCGCGAAGGAAGAGGGGTTGGCGTCGTGGGAGTACCTCAAGAAGCGCCTCATCGAACTGGATCTGATCGGTGCTGGCGGTATCTACCGGACAAAGGCCAATTGCCTTCAGATCTGTCTCCGCGGCCCCATCGCCGTGGTCTATCCCGAGGGCGCGTGGTACCATTCGTGCACGCCCGACGTCCTCGAGCACATCATCCAGCAGCACTTGATTGGCGGTAGGGTTGTGGAGGAGTTTTTGATTGCGCGGCACGCGTTACCAACCGACCTGGATAACGAGCGAAGTCATCCTGAGCGAAGCGAAGGATCTAGCCACGATCTACCAGGTGGCAAGTTGGAAATAGATCCTTCCCTGCGGTCGTCAGGATGACATTTTCTCAGAACGATTAAGCAAAATGAATGGCTCAATAATAAGTAAAGTATTCCTCCTCGTTGCGCTTTCTGCCCCCTTCGCTTCCCCTGCCTCCGCTCAATGGACGTCCCTCGTCGATCCATTCATCGGCACAGGTGGGACCGGGCACACCTTCCCCGGCGCAACGACTCCGTTTGGGATGGTGCAGTTGAGTCCCGACACCCGTGTGGACTCGTCGTGGGAAGGCTGCGCAGGCTACTACTTCGACGATCCGCACATCTACGGCTTCTCGCACACGCACCTCAGCGGCACGGGCATCTCTGACTACGGCGACATCATGTTCATGCCTTTCTACGGTGAACCCTCGACGGATCCTGAGCACTACCGCTCGGCCTTCCGGCATGAAACAGAGGAAGCCTCGCCCGGCTACTACGCTGTCACGCTCGACGACGAGGACATCCGCGTTCGCCTCACGTCTACCACCCGCGTGGGTTTGCAGGAATACACCTTCTCCCGCGCCGGCTGGATCAACGTCATTCTCGATCTGACGCATCGTGATCGTCTTGTAGAAGGCCAGGCGCTGATCGAAAACACGTTTGACAGAGTTCAGGGATTGCGACGGTCGTCAGGATGGGCGGAAGACCAGCTCATTTACTACCACACGGAGTTCTCGCGTCCGTTCGATGAGGCGACGGCGTTTGAAGGCCCCGAGGGCACGCGCCAGATGATCTTCCGCTTTCAGGTGCAAGCAGGAGAGAAGCTCCTCATCAAAACTGGCCTTTCGAGCGCCGATATGACCGGTGCGCTACGGAATCTGATTGAGGAGATGCCGGGCTGGGACTTCGAGGAAATCCGGCTGGCTGCTGAATCAAACTGGAATGAGGAGCTTGGCAGAATCGAAATCGAAGGTGGCTCAAACGAGGAGCGCACCAACTTTTACACGGCGCTCTACCACACGATGATCGCCCCGAATATCTGGAGCGACGTGGATGGTCGTTACAGGGGCCATGACGGAGAAATCCACCGTGCCGAGCACGACGTGTACACAGTCTTCTCGCTGTGGGACACGTTTCGGACTCTCCATCCGCTCCTGACTCTCATCGACCCCGACCGGACGCTGGACTTCGTGAAAACAATGCTCCTCATCTACGAACAGGGCAGGCGACTCCCGGTGTGGGAGCTAGCCGCGAACGAAACCGACACGATGATTGGTTTCCACTCGGTGCCAGTCATCGCGGACGCCTACGCGAAAGGCATCCGTGGTTTCGATGCGGAACTGGCGTTGGAAGCCATGCTCGCTGCCTCACAGCACGATGAGTTCGGCCAGTCGGAATTTAACGAAAGGGGCTATCTCTCGATCGAAGACGAGTCGGAGTCTGTTTCGAAGACGCTGGAATACGCCTACGATCATTGGGTCGTATCGCAGATGGCAACGTGGCTTGGCCAAAATGATGTTGCCGAGCATCAACGCTGGCTCTCCCTTGGCTACCGCAACCTGTTGGACCCAGACGGCTACATGCGGCCACGCCGCAACGGTGGTTGGCTCACGCCGTTCGATCCGCGGGAGGTCAACAACCACTACACGGAGGCCAATAGTTGGCAGTACTCGTTCTTCGTGCCGCACGACATCGACGGGTGGACGAATCTCGTTGGCGGGTCGGACGCTCTCGAACGACACCTCGACGCCTTGTTTACTGCGCCGACCAGCACGACCGGCCGCAATCAGGCCGATATCACCGGCCTCATCGGTCAGTATGCCCAAGGCAACGAGCCCAGCCACCACTTCGCTTATCTCTATAACTACGTGGGCGCGCCGCACAAAACGCAGCAGCGCGTCCGGCAGATTCTGACGACGCTCTTCCAACCCACGCCCGACGGCCTCCCCGGCAACGAAGATTGCGGCCAGATGAGCGCCTGGTTCGTAATGAGTGCCCTCGGGTTGTATCCAGTCACGCCTGGAACGACGCAGTACGCTCTTACGAGTCCGCTTTTTCAGAAAGCGACGCTGCATCTGGAAGGTGGGGACTTTCAGATATCCTCGCGGGGAAGTGGTCCGTATATCGAGTTGGCGACACTTCAGGGCATGGAGTACGACTTCCTAACCTTGGACCACACGCTCCTTGCTGATGGCGGCGTCCTTTCCTTTCGAGTCGGCACGCAAGCCAGCGACTGGGGGCAGGTCAGCGAAGTCCCGATCGTCGACGCGAGCGGATTCGTTTCAGCACCAGTGGTCTCCGAAGGTGAGCGCTCCTTTCGCGGTGTTCAGACCGTTGCCATCGAAAGCCTGGGCCCGGCCCAATCGATTTCGTATCGGCTATTGGAGAGAGGATCACCCGAGAGCCCGTGGATGGAATACAGCGGACCCGTCGAGATTGACACGACGACGGCGCTGTGCGCAGTGGCGGTTGATGCGTCCGGCAACTCCAGCGCCGAGACCCGAGCCGAGTTCATCGAACGACCCAACGATTGGACGATTACCCTTGACTCCGAATACGCTCCTCAATACTCAGGTGGCGGCTCCGACGCCCTCATCGACGGCATCCGCGGTGACGAGGAGTGGCGCAAAGGCGACTGGCAAGGATTCTACGATCAGGATGTTGTAGCGACGATTGACCTGGGCATGCCGCAGTCGATCACCAACATCTATGCGAGCTTCCTGCAGGACTCCCGTCCTTGGATCATCTTCCCGCGTGAAGTCATCTTCGAGACGTCGATCGACGGAATTACGTTTGAGCCGTTCCTCAGCGTTGAGGCACCGCTGCCTCCTGATTCCACCAATGCGACTACCGCTGTTTTTGGAGGCGGCATTGGCGATGTTCTGGTAATGGCCCGCTACATTCAAATGCGCGCCGTCACGTTCGGGTCGCTCCCGGAGTGGCACCTCGGTGCTGGCAACCCATCGTGGGTATTTGTTGATGAGTTCTGGGCCGAGTGATGGACAAACCGAACTCCGACTACCAGCCCATCGCTTGCTCCTTCCATGACAGGTTGGAAGATTGGGCAGTCCGTCGAACGCCGGTTGAAATTGTTTGGCAAGACGGAGATGAGCGAAAGACGGCGAACGAGCGCATCAAGGACGTATTCGCTCGCGATGGCGCGGACCATCTGAAGCTTGATTCTGGCCTCATCATTCGGTTGGATCGCCTGATTTCGGTTGACGAAATGATGGTACCGGATGCCTGTTAGCAACTGAAGTCGCGGCTGGGGCAGAAGGGTACCTTCCACGCCCCTATTCTCATCCCCCATGAACATCCTCACCGTCGAAGGCCTCCGAAAAAGCTTCGGCATGAAGCCGCTACTCGACGCTGTAACCTTCGGGCTGGCCGACGACGAGAAGATGGGCCTCATCGGAGCAAACGGCTCTGGCAAGACAACACTTCTGCGCATCATTGCGGGGATGGAAACGGCCGATGGCGGTCGCGTGATGATTCCGAATGCCTCCCGTGTGGCCTTCCTCCCTCAGAATCCGCCGTTCGACGCTGATCAGTCTGTGCTCGACGCCGTCTTCGATCAGGGAGATCCAACGATGCGGCTGTTGCACGATTACGAGGACGCATCTCACAAGCTCGCCACAAGCGACGGTACCGACGAGCGATTGCTTGCCCGCATGGCTGATCTAAGCCACCAGCTTGATGTAACGGGCGGTTGGGACCGCGAGGCCGGCGCTCGTGCTGTTCTTGACAGACTTGGCCTCACGGACACCGATGCGCTCGTGGGCACACTCTCTGGTGGCCAGCGAAAGCGCGTTGCGCTTGCTCGAGCGCTGCTTCTGCAGCCCGACCTTCTTCTCCTGGATGAGCCAACGAACCACCTTGATACCGAAACCATTGCGTGGCTTGAAACCTACCTCGCTCGATATTCAGGAGCCCTTTTGCTCGTCACGCACGACAGGTACTTCCTCGACCGGGTCACAAACCGAATGCTTGAAGTAGAGCCCGGCGGGGTTACTAAATATGAAGGCAACTACACGCGCTACCTCGAACTGAAGGAAGAACAGGAACGGCTGGCCGATGCGAACGAACGGACGAGGCGCAATCTGGCCCGCCGCGAGCTCGCCTGGCTTCGAAGAGGAGCGAAAGCGCGTACGTCGAAAGCGAAATACCGAGTCGAGCGCGCGAAGGAGTTGCAGGAAGGAGGCAGAGGCGGACCAGATGCCGCGATCGAACTCGCCGCCGCGTCAACGCGGCTTGGCAAGAAAGTGATCGAGCTGGAGGGTGTCTCGAAGGCATACGATGATCTTGTGCTCGTGAATGACTTCTCGCGGATCCTTACAAGAGAGGATCGCATCGGCATCATCGGACCGAATGGATCAGGCAAAACAACGCTGCTCGACATGATTGCTGGACGCGTCGTGCCGGATTCTGGAAGGATCGAGATCGGCCCGACGGCCGTGATTGGGTATTACGATCAGGAAAGCCTCCCGCTGGATGACAAGAAACGCGTCATCGACACGGTCACGGATGTGGCCGAGAACGTCCGGACAGCCGACGGAAGCGTGATCACAGCCAGTCAGATGCTGGAGCGCTTCCTGTTTCCGGGCAAGGTCCAATACACTCCGGTCGCAAAGCTCTCCGGCGGTGAACGGCGTCGCCTGCATTTGCTGCTTGTGCTGATGCAGGCACCCAACATTCTCCTCCTCGACGAACCAACCAACGATCTCGATATCCAGACACTCGCCGCGCTCGAAGAGTACCTCGACACGTTCGCTGGTGTCCTCATTGTGGTCTCACACGACCGCTGGTTCCTGGACCGGACGATTGACAGCATCCTCCGCTTTGACGGCGAAGGGAATATTCGGAACTACCCGGGCGATTACAGTGCGTATCTCGAACTCCGCGCACAGGAAGAAGCGGCAAGTCCCGTAAAAGCATCCGCGACCACGTCGAAGTCTTCCTCCACGCCTGCTGCACCATCGACGAACGGGTCTGGCAAGCTCTCCTTTAAGGAGAAGCGCGAACTCGGCGAACTAGAGGAACGAATCACAGCTTCCGAAGCGCGCAAGGAAGAAATTGAAGGCACGCTTTCTGCCAACCCCAGCGACTTTGAACTCGTCTCAACCCTTTCTCAAGAGCTCGGCGCACTTACACCAGCTCTGGACCGTGACGTCGAAAGGTGGGCGGAGCTTGCTGAGCGACTCTGAGCCGATCTATTCTGCGCCCGTCGTCGATGCTTCAGTGACAAGTGCTGCCTTCTGATCGAAGGGAAGAGTCACGGTGAAGCTGGCTCCGCTTCCCTCCTCTATAGGGTTCACGACGAGGGTGCCTCCATGGCCTTCGGCAATATCAAAAGCCAAAGACAGCCCCAGCCCAGTTCCGTCTCCCGACGCTTTGGTCGTATAGAACGGTTCGAAAACGCGTTTGCGAGTCTCCTCTGGAATACCGAGACCATTGTCTGCAACCACAATAACAGCGTGATTCGCACCCAGCTCATCGGTTTCACGCTTCGTGATAAGGCGGATTCTAGGCTCGTACCCCGCTTCCCCACCGAGTTCACGCTCACCCACCGCGTCATAGGCGTTCTCCACCAGATTTAGAAAGAGACGGGTGAGTGCGGAACCAACTGCGTGGATTTGATCCCCGTCGAGTGAAGTGTCGTATTCCTTTTCGATGGTGACGGCGGAAGAATTGCTCGGGTCTCCTAATGTTTGCTCTACCGCGAGATCAATCAATGTGTGCAGATTTACAGGCTCTCGTTCCCCTGAGACACCGCGGGCGTGGGTAAGCATGCTGCGGACGATGTCGTCGGCCCGCTTGCCGTGAGCTTGAATCATCTCAACATTCTTGCGAAGCATGGCCATGATATTTTCAGACTCCTCCACCGAGTCGGATGTTATCGACCTTCCAAGGTCATCGACAAGCTCGGCGGAAAGCTCCGCAAAATTGTTGATAAAGTTTAGGGGATTGTTGAGTTCGTGAGCCACACCCGCGATGACTCTGCCAAGCCCGGCAAGCTTTTCCTGTTGGATTAGCTGACCTTGCATTGCCTGAATTCGCGTCAAGGCATCCTGCTTTTCCAATAATGCTTCAGACAGCGCGACGTTTGATTCTTCCAAGTCGGCGTTAGCCTGCGCGCGCAAAGAAAGGTTTCTTCTAACGAGAAAACCGAGGACGGAAAGCAATCCAAGCAGCGCTGCGTTTGAGAAAACAAGAGACCACCTTGCTCGTTCTCCCGCGGAGGTTGCAACTGCTTCCCTCTCGAGGCGGACTCTCCTTGCCTCAACCTGCATCTCACCTACTTCGGTGCGCAGTGAGTCCATGAGGAATTTTCCTTGCTCAGTTGCAAGAGCTGCAAGCGCAGCATCGAAACCAAAGTCCGTCCGAGTTTCCAGCGTGGATTGCAATTCAGCCAACTTTGCATTGACTAGCCAGTCAAGCGCTGGGAAATGCGCTGCTTGATTTGGGTTCCACTCCGTAAGCTCGTGGATCCTGGCGACGAGTGAATCAATATTGCTTACAGCATCAGCATAAGGATCGAGGTAATTGATATCACCCGTAATTATGTAGCCCCGTTGGCCTGTCTCCGCATTCTGCACGGTGGACAGAACACGGTCAATAGTCCGTTGAACGTCGAAGGAGACCTCAACGGGCTCTGCGCTTTGTCGAAGCGTCTCCACCGTGCGAAAGGACGTGATCGCGTTCGAAGCCAGGGCCACGACGAAGACAACCACGAGTAGGCGGAGCGCAATGGACTGCTTAGAAAGGTTCAATTGAAAATCCGACTAGAAGGAGGAGCGGCTGCACGCCCAGTTTGGGCCTGTTTGCTACATCTACCATTCTTCGCCGCGCCAGATCCAACTTCGTTGGATGCTCATTTTCGAATCTCGTGGATCCACATCATTGCCACACTCGGAGGCGCGCAACAGTTCGCCGGTTCATCCGACCTACCAGTGGCGGACGAACCGGCGGTACGGATATACGGCGGACAGTTATCGGCTGCGAGTCGGCTCCACATTCCCCGAACCCATCACCGATCTGTGGATTTGAGGATTGCCGTGGTACCGCACGTCTCCCGAACCAACGATGCTCACGTCGAGGCGTTCGCTCACGTTCAGAGTCACATCGCCACTACCTGCAATGCTGACGTCGGCGTCGTGAACAACCAATTCGGATATCTCCGCATTGCCACTGCCGGCAATGCTGACGTCGAGGTGATTGGCCTGGCCATCGATAATGATATGACCTGATCCTGCGATACTAACGTCTACCGAACTGGCGTTGAGTCCGCCAAGGATGATATCGCCCGAACCGGCAACATTCGCGTCGAATGACCCTGCCCTGATGCCTTCAGCCTCAATTTGGCCACTGCCTGCGACGCTCACACCTTCAAGCGAGGCCACGCCCATAGATAGACGAAGAGGTCGGTTGGTATTGAAGTTGGTATGGCGGGGCGCTTTGATTTCGAGCTCGTTGCCGTCGCGTTCAATGACGATTGCTTCGACGATGTTGTCGTCGCCTTCAATGCGAAGTGGGCTGTCGCGTCCTACCTCAATAACGAGGGTTCCAGGCACAGAAAGGCTGACTTCGTGGACACCGTTGACCGACTCCGTACGGCTGCCAGGCGAACCCGAACCGTCGATAGTCCGCGAACGTTGAGCGATGGAGGACGTAGAGCAGCCCGTGAAAAGCACGAGTGCGAGTGTGGTTAGGAGAGGTAGGCGCATGATCACAGGGAAATCGATTGGAGGAAGATTCGGCCGAACAAGACCGACAGACCAAGGTGCTAACGTTTTAGCACTCGCAAAGGTTACAGAGTAAGCCGACTCTCTTTGAATACCAAGAGGCCCAGCAGCCTGGCGCTGCCATGCTGTCATGCGCAACACACTTGGTATGGATCTGGCGTGAGTCCTATTGAGTACGATCATTCCCGCGAACC
>JBBKWZ010000206.1:0-15093 GCA_037969195.1 Rubricoccaceae bacterium
GGCCTTCTGGAATCGCGCCGCAGTTGACGACCACCATCCGCTTGTGCTTCCGCCGGCTAATGCCGTGGACGGCCGCGGCGACTAACTCCTTACCTACACCGCTTTCGCCTTCCAGGAGAACAGTGATGTCTACCGGTGCGATTTGGCGGACGCGCTCGATTACGCGCAAGAATGCAGGCGCATCACCAAGTAAGCCGAATCTCTCCTGAAGTGCCTGCCGATCCATGCGAAGTTGCTTACTGCCAGTCTAGCCGATGGGGCTGCCATAATAGCATATCGGATGCCACCACGCTCAATTAAGGCTGATTTCTCGCCCGATTGACGCCGAGCGCTTCAGGATCCTTCGCTCAGCCGAAAACCGCCCAGCGAACCGCTTGAGTCCATCACCACGCATCCGCTCAGCGTGTTCGATGAAGTAGGTTTCCAGCGCCGTACGACTTGCCACGCGGTACTGGACGCACCAACGAACCCGGGCTGCATCGTCGGATTCAACGTCGAACCACTCCGCCGAAAGGAAGCCGTCGATCTCCAGAATCTCCTTGATGTGCGGCCCAAGCCACGCGGCGTAGTCGTCAGCGACCTCTGCGTCTACGGTGAGGTTGACTTCGTAGATGGTCATAGCGAATTCAGTTAGGATTGCGGCATCCAATACTCAATGGATCCAGCTGGAGCGAATTCGATATCAGCCCTCTGCGCGATGTTTCGCCAACCTAGGAAACCACCATGCATCGCGAAGGCGCCGACGGCGGCCAACGCGGCGTCTCGCTCATGTTCCGAGATGTCTAAAGCAACAGTTGAGATGTAGCTACCCATCTCTTGGAGACTGATCGATTCAAGTGGTACTTCTCTGTTGGCAATCCCGAGCAGCCAGAGCAACGCTTTTGGATGAGCCTCTGTAAGGCGAATGTCAGAAAACCTCTGTCTCAGTAGGTTCGCGACAAGTATTCCTTGCACCAGACAAGCCCCTCGAAGGGAATTAACGTGTTGTACTGTCCCTCCAGATGAGCGCGCGCCAAGCGCGCGAATCTGGTCACGCACATGGACGTCGACGGCTCTTGAAGAACTGTTCCAGTAGAGTGGGCTATCGATACCGGCTGCGACCAATTCTGCCCCAAGCGGAAGAGCGTCGACAATACTGTTGACTGCTTCGGTGGCATTCGAGACAACTCCAGTTCTTCGCACGCATACGGGCCAATCCTCACTTCCTTCCGCCAGACACCAACCGAATCTGTCCTTTCCTCCGGGATCTAAACCGGCGAGCCACATCATGCTAAAACCACCGTTGCCTCTTCCAACGTTGTCTTTCCCAGGAAATCCGCGAAAAGAGTTGCCGACGTGCAACTCGTGATATCTACTTCGGCATAATCGCCTTTCGTGAGGCCATCTACGCGGTCGAAGACCACCATGTGGTTGGAGTCGGTCCGCCCACAGAGTTGTTCGTCTGAACGCTTGCTTGGGCCTTCCACGAGAATCACTTCGCGGCTACCGAGACGGCGGTCGTTCCTCTCGCGGGACACGCGGTTCTGGATCTCGATGATCTCGGCGAGTCGGCGCTTCTTGACGTCCTCGGGAATGTCATCCGAGAACTTGCGCGCTGCAAACGTGTTGGGCCGCTCGGAGTACATGAACATGAACGCGTGGTCGTAACCGACGGCTTCCATGAGTGAGAGTGTATCGGCGTGCTCTTCCTCCGTTTCGTGGCAGAAGCCTGCAATGATATCGGTTGAGAGCGCTAGATCAGGCACGATGCCACGCGCCCGTTCGATGAGGTCGAGATATTGCTCGCGTGTGTACGTGCGTCGCATCCGGCGAAGCACATCCGTGTTGCCGTGCTGGACGGGCAGGTGGATGAAGTTGCAGACCGTGGGCCGTTCGCGGTGAACGTGCAGCAGTTCGTCGGAGCAGTCTTTGGGGTGGCTCGTGGAGTAGCGAATGCGCAGTTCAGGCGATAGCAGCGAGATGCGATAGAGCAATTCCGCAAAACTGACGGCGGTCCCGTTCTCGCCGACACGATACGAGTTCACATTCTGTCCTAATACGGTGACCTCCTTGTAACCGGCGTCCACAAGCTGGGCACACTCGGCCAGGATGCTGGTGACGGGTCGACTGCGCTCACGTCCACGCGTGAACGGCACGACGCAGAAGGCGCACATGTTGTCGCAACCGCGCATGATCGACACGAATGCCGAGACGCCGTTGGTGTCGTACCGAACCGGCGCGATGTCGGCGTACGTCTCCTCGCGGGAGAGATGCACGTTGACGGCGGCCTGGCCCGACTCCTTGGTTTCCGCCAGGAGACGCGGCAGATCGCGGTAGGCATCTGGACCTACAACCACATCGACCAACGCCTCTTCTTCCAGCAGTTTTGTGCGGAGGCGCTCGGCCATGCAGCCGAGAACACCGATCGTGAGGTCAGGCTGGGATTTGACTTTCCGTCCTCTGAATCGGGCCAATCTGCCACGAACGCGGTCTTCGGCTTTCTCGCGGATGGCGCACGTATTGATGAGGATGATGTCCGCATCGTCTTCCGTTGCCGACAACCCGTAACCATCTTGCTGAAGGATCGAGGCTACCAACTCCGAATCAGAAACGTTCATCTGGCAGCCGTACGTCTCAATAAAAACGCGCCGGCCATTCGGTGCGTCCTCGGATGCCGGTAGCACTTTCGGCGCATCAATTCCCTCTGCCACGTCCGGCGCGGACGAGGTGGGCTGGAGAACGTCGAGGTCGATGAGAGGCTGCATTAGAAACCAGAATCGATTGATTTCAAGCTACAACGCTTGCGATGGCTGTTGCCGAGCAGAATTGGTGGATCGGAGCATTATGCACTTGACAGACCAAACGTCCGTTATGTACATTAGAGCAATCAGCCTAAAGCTGACCTCAAAAATTAGACAGACCCTCCAGAACACTAGGCGCTTGCAGCCAGGGAGGGATAGATAGATAGACATGAAAATTGCCCTCTCAACAGCAGAGGCGCGCAACCAGTTTTCTGACGTCCTGAACCGAGCCGCATACGGCCACGAGCACGTGATCCTGACCCGTCGGGGAAAGGAGATCGCCGCCGTCATCCCGATCGAGCACCTCCACCTCTTCGAGCAACTGCTTGAGGACATGGAAGACAAGGTTGATCTGGAAGACGCGCTGAAAGTGCTCGCGGACAAATCGGACGAGTTTGTGGACTGGGAAGACGCGGTTCGTGATCTCTAGTAGTTCACCCACATGCCCACGTACTCGATTTCGATCAAGCGGAGTGCCGCCAAGTCACTCAAGAGCATCCCAAAGAATCGCCGAGACAAAATCAAGTCCTCGATTGATTCGTTGGCAGAGACACCGCGACCTACGAACTGCAAGAAGCTGTCTGATTCGGATTTTCTCTACCGCATACGGGTCGGCGATTACCGTGTGATCTACGAGATCCGCGACAAGGAATTAATCGTCCTGGTTATCGTGATTGACCATCGAAGCAAGGCATATCGGAAGTAGTTGGGTAGCTTTACGGCCCATTTCAACACCTTTGCCATGCGTCTTCTCTCCCTATTTCTCATCCTTCTCTTCGCTGCCTTGCCGGTCATGGCGCAAGACGACATGCTGGCGATGCGCCCGGATCCCCAAAATCCGCAGGGCGAGAACATGGCCACACCACCAACGTGGACGGTTCGATTTGATCATCCGGGCACGGCTACGGTTGGCGCAGATTCGACAGCGGACGTGTGGTTCGTCAACATGACGCCGGGCTGGCACATAACGACGGGACCGGCGGCGATCTTCTACCATCCGGCTAGCACTGTAAACGGAAACCAACGCATCGAATCTAATATCTACTTCTTTGACCCGGAAGACAGACTGGAGGCGTACGGCATTTTCTTCGGAGGACAAAACCTGGATGGCGACGACATCACCTACGATTACTTCGTCGTTCGAAACCGTGGTGAGTTCCTCGTCAAACGTCGGACTGGCGACGACACGTCGGTTATCCATCCCTGGACTGCCCACGAAGCGGTTGCCATCTTCGGCCCAGACACAGAAGGCACTGTGGCGAATAAACTTTCCGTGGAGATCCGCGACGGCGAGGTTGCCTTCTTCGTCAATGATGCTGAGGTGCTGCGACTATCCGGAGAAAACGTCAATACGGATGGCGTGCTTGGCCTTCGCCTGAACCACCGTGTCAACGTCCATGTCTCAACGCTTTCCGTGACGGATCTCTAGGATCGCATCGCCAGAATTCGCGCGACGTACTTCCCTAGGACATCAAATTCGAGATTGACCGCGCAACCAGGCTTCCAATCGCGGACAGTCGTGTTTTTCCACGTGTGTGGGATGATGGCGACGGCAAACGATGCGTCGTCCAGCCTGGCCACGGTGAGGGATATCCCGTCAACAGTGACGCTCCCGACGGGAATCAGATTGGAGGCATAATCCAACGGATAGCTAATCGTGACGAGCCACGAATCGGCTAGTTCTTCGACGGCCGTGATGCTTCCGGTTGCATCAACATGGCCCTGAACGATGTGACCGTCAAACCGCCCATTGGCAGGCATCGCCCGCTCAAGATTGACACGATCGCCTTGCAGAACGTCGCCGAGGCTGGTTTTCGCGAGCGTTTCTTCAATGGCAACAGCCTCGAATCCAGAAGCATCCTGAACCACGACTGTAAAGCATGTCCCGTTTACGGCAACGCTTTCGTCGCTTTGCAACTCGTCGGCAAAAGGACAAGAGATCGTCAATCGACGTCCGCCTTCCAGCTCCTCGAGACGCTCAATTCTTCCAACCGCCTCGATGATGCCAGTAAACATGCTGTCGCTAGTTTGTCTTTCGAAAGGTACCAGCAATCAGGATTACAGAATTCGAAGTGCTGTGCCTGAACGTATTCGTCTCCCTCCGATAACGACAGAATTACGATGCGCACATTGGCTCACTTGCTGGAGAACAATCGTCTTTGGGCCGAGGACATGGAAAAGGAGCGTCCGGGCTTTTTCGCGGCCCTCGCTCAGCAGCAGACTCCACGCATCCTTTGGATTGGCTGTTCGGACAGCAGGGTGCCGGCCAACCAGATTACCGGCTTGGAACCGGGCCAGGTCTTTGTCCATCGAAACGTCGCCAACATTGTTGGGCACGCCGATCTCAACGCACTGTCTGTGCTCCAATATGCTGTAGAAGTCCTGGAGGTTGAGCACGTCATCGTGTGCGGGCACTACGGTTGTGGAGGAATTCAGGCCGCGCTTGGCGATCTACGTCTCGGCCTGATCGACAACTGGTTGTTGAACGTCAAGGATGTGCGGTGGAAACACCGCACCGCGATTGATTCTCTTGACCAAGATGCGCAGGCTCGAAGGTTGTGTGAGCTGAACGTGATCGAGCAAGTTGCGAACGTATGCCACACATCGTTTGTGCGGGAAGCGTGGCAACGCAAAAGGACGCTTTCCATCCATGGTTGGATTTACGAACTCGGCGACGGGCTATTGCGAGATCTTGGCCCGACTGTCACCGCAACAGAGGAATTCGACGAACTCTACGCGGCCGCGATTTCCGCACTGGAAGGTTAGAGCGAGCGGACGTACCCACGAAAGAGCTCGTCCGAACCGACCATTTCTCGCTTGACTTCAGCGAACGCAAGTTGCTCAATCCTGCTTGCGTCCAGGCCTTGCTTCCCGTCAACTAGCGCGTGAGGCGACGTAAAGAGGAACAGACGATCGACGAGATTCTGCTCAAGCAGAGCGGTCGCGAGGCTCGGTCCGGCTTCCACTAGCACTGACTGAATCGGCTGATCAAGTCCTTCGCCGGAGCCCAGGATCTGAAGAACAGCATGTAGGTCGAGATGACCATCCTGCGCGGAAACTCGAATCACGCGACCGCCCAGTCTCTTAACTCCACCTTCGTAGGCAGGCGTCGTGCCCTCTCCAACGAAAGCCGCAGTTCTTGATGCAAACTCGTCCGAGAAGAGTTTAAGCGAAGGCGGAAGCTTTCCTTTGCGATCTAACACAACACGCAAGGGTTGCCGCCCCACAACGTGCCGAACGGTTAGTTGAGGGTCATCCGTCCGTGCCGTTTCGGAGCCAACCAGCACGGCATCCAATTCCGAGCGCCATTTGTGCACGAGTGTTCGGCTTTCAATGGATGTGATGTTCGTTGGCGCGCCTTCGGGTGTGGCGATTGTGCCATCCTTCGACTGCGCGATTTTTAACGTGACAAGTGGTTTCCCGGATGTGATATGCTGAGAGAACGCTTCGTTGAGGCGCTTCGCCTTTGTCTCCAGCACGCCAATGGCGACGTCAACCCCCGCGTCTCGAAGCCGCTTCAAACCACGTCCCGCCACTATCGGATTCGGATCTCGCATTGCGATAACGACGCTGGGGATGCGCTTATCAAGGATGAGATCCGAGCAAGGCGGGGTCTTCCCGTAATGGCTGCACGGTTCCAGATTGACGAAGAGCGTGGCGTCCTTCAACTGATCTGCGAAGCCGGACTCGTCTGCATCTCGGATTGCCTCGACTTCGGCGTGTGGGCCGCCAAATCGCGCGTGGAATCCTTCCCCAAGGACGTCACCTTCTGGGCTTACGATGACTGAACCCACCATGGGATTCGGGCTCACGAATCCAGCGCCTTGCATCGCCAAGTCGAGGCAGCGTTGCATCCAAAGTTCTATGTCCATCACCATTCTGTTGGGTGAATTGGCGAAACGCGGTCTTGAAAATTGTCGTTCAGCCAATGGTAGCTTCAAGCTATGAACGCGATTCGCTCCGCGCTGACATGGGTCGCCATCGGCCTGCTGATTCTTGCCTTTCTGCCGTTGATGGCCATTGTCCGGCTATTCGACCGCGACCCGGCGCACTATGCCACGGGCCGAATGATGCGCATACTCGGCGCGACAATAACGAAGGTCAACCCAGCGTGGAAGGTCCATCGGAGCGGCAACATTCCTGAGAACATGCGCAATCCGTACGTGGTTGTCTGCAATCACCAATCAACCAGCGACCCGCCTGTAGTCTCGACACTGCCGTGGGAAATGAAGTGGGTTGGGAAGGCCTCCCTGTTCAAACTGCCGATTGCCGGTTGGATGATGAAGCTGGCCGACGACATCCCCGTGGAACGCACTGACATGAAAAGCCGAGCGGCCGTCCTCGTTAAGGCGAGGTCGATGCTAGATAAGAAGTGCTCCGTCATGCTTATGCCGGAAGGCACGCGGTCGAAGGATGGACGCGTCCGCCGGTTTCAGGATGGCGCGTTCCGACTGGCTATTGAAATGAAATTGCCCATTCTTCCTATTGCCCTAGATGGCACGGCGGCCACGCTTCCAAAGCACGGGTGGAAGTTCGGTCAGGCCGATCTACGTCTGCATGTCTTTGACCCTGTTCCAACGACCGGACTCATGGTCGCGGATGTTGCGGCACTTCGCAATCAAGTCCGGCGTGGCATCATCGAAAAGATCGCGGAATGGCGCGGGGTCCCGCCAGAGGACCTGGATGGAAATCTCCTCTCGGGCGAAAAAGATGCAAAGAGTGCCATCGAGGTTACAGCTACAGCGTCTTCAGGTTGATACCCTGTCTGGCAATCGCTTAAATTCGCCAGTCAACACACAATGCCCTGTAGCTCAATTGGCAGAGCGTCAGTTTCTGGATCTGGAGGTTCTAGGTTCGATTCCTAGCGGGGCAACTACGAGGTCGAACGGGAGTCACTCGGGAGCAAGAATCCGCGTCCTTGGGGAGAGGACACCATTGGGCGCGCTGGTTACTCTGACGTCTTTCGAGTCTGAGCGCGGAAGCAAGCCAACGAGCAGTTCGATTGCTCAGCTTCGCGTCCCAATGATGATCATTGAATTCGAGTGGTGGCAGGCGGCGCTACCGTCCGAGCTTCCATTTGCGCTGACGCGTTTTCGACCATTCCCATCGTCTTTTCGTATCCAATACGGCAGAGGGATCCTGAAGGCAACGAGGATCCGTTAGATCCGTCGCAGAGCGAGACGCACGCTTGCGCCCGGTTGACGATGCGCCGCGGGCTGCTAGGCTTTCTACACTATCGCCTTCATTCACAACATCAAGCGAATGTGTGCGAAGGTAATTCTCCTCATCATCGAACATCGTTGGTGCCTGCCCACAAGCCAAATTGACCAACAAGCAGAATTCCGAGCTACTCTCAACATGGATGACACTCCACGCTTCACGCCCATCCACTTCATAGCCAACGGAGACTTCCCCACGGCTTTCGTTCTTTTGCCACCGCGTCGTAAATCCGCTAATCTCACGCAAAGCCATTGTACTAGGAGTTAAAATTCAAGGGGAGAGAAAAAGACAGTTCGCGTTATCAGAATCAGAACAAAAGCGCAAACCGGGACCTAACGTTACGAACTGGAACCGATACGAGGCAAGGCATCGAGCCTCTTCCGGACCATGCTGAGGCGCGTACCTGCTAGGTATGGGACTGCAAAGCGCAAACGAGACCGTCTTCCTCGCTCGAAGATTCAAGCTGGCGGTGGGTCCTATGCGCGTTCCCGTAACGACCGATTGGTATCGCCTATGTGGTGCTATCGAACGGCAATTCTAGCGAGGGCTTCTACCATCATCGCAGTAGCTAGTAGCGGATCGTCTTCCTTGTTCGGAGCACCTTCCGGGTTAGCGAAGTATCCGTTGCTGTGTTGGTGAGGAGCGATAAGCTGGAACACTTCGTCGCGCCACGGGCCGGGTTCGTCAAGGGCGTCGTAGGCTTCCGTCCGGACGGCGATGTGATAGAAGAACATAACGCGGTGCCACTGGCCTGGATCATCCAATGGTATTCCAGCCTGTGTCTCCCAATCGGGGTGACCGAGGAGCCAATCCTCGGCGTCCCGAACGACCTGGCCGCTGCGGTCGTGACCAGCAGCCAGGAGCGCTAAAATACCATCAGCAGTTGTGGAAGCGTACGTGCGGAAATACATGGGCTCGCCCTCGTCGTTGTGGATGCTCCCACCTTTATTGATCCCTTCCGCAGTTGGCGAGGCATAAAATCCACCGTCGTAAATAGACGAGTCTGAGATGACTTGACCAGGTGGTTGCGGCCGTCGGTCGTCCGGGTGTTTCTGAATGAAGTGGAGAAATGTCATCACGTTCAGAAACGCAGAAGAATCGGCCAATCCAGCCGAGCGAAGTCCTTGCAACGCTCGTCGTGTATGGGATAGGTCAATGTGTCCGATCTGCCCGCTCGCCAGATTCGTCTCTCCAAATCCCCAAGCACCGTACGCGGGATTCGAAGGCGGAATGCCGCGCTGTTCTGTGAATTGTTGTGCCTCCAGATAATCAGACATCCGCCTAATCAGCGACGAATCTTCTGGCGCTCCGTGCTCAGCAAACACGCGGAGTGCATAAGCCGTTGCATAGTTCGGATACTCGAGAACAACCGGATCGGAAAGTCCCAGGACACCTTCCTCGTTTACGTGGTCGCGGATGAACTGAAGGCCTCGTTCCACGCCACTTTCCGGTGCCGCGTAAACACCTTTAGGTACCTGTAAGAGTGCATGAAGTACAAACGGAGTCCATGCCTGGCCGCCGCGGAGCAAGCCATGAGTCTCGCTGTGCCAGCCACCGTCCTCTGCCTGCTGACTCCAGAGGTACTCGGCTGCCATGGCCAGGCGATCTGCGGGCGAAGGCTCAGGACGATCACATCCTGTAAAGCACAGAACAATTGCGAACGGGATAAGAAATCTGCGCATGGGAATCGAATACGAGGACGCCGAGGTAGCACAAGCAACCTCGGCGTGAGTGAGCCGTCACAAGGTAGGAGTCAGCGGCATTAAGACGTGCCGTTTCACGCCACCGAGTTCCAGCCATTTATCAATGATGATGATTGTTGTTGTTTGAGTGCAGGCTATGGTCGCGATCTGCGGTGAGAGCAAGAATAACTGCTGCCGTGCAGAAAACGGGGCTCGTGATGCAGTGGTGGCCACTCCAGCTTCCGTCCTGGTTCTGGATTGAACCGAACAGGTTGACCAAGCGTCCGTGCCAACGGTCCCATGCCTCCCCACCCGTGATCACCCTGGCTTCGCTGGTCATCATGTAGGAGAGGAACTCCTCTCCGCCGTTGTTGCCAAAGCCGCTCCAGATCTCTTCGCCCTCCAGCATTTCTGTAGTCGCCTGATTGCGCCTATAAGAGTCGTAGAGCGCCGCAGCCTCATCGTCCGATTTCCCCGAACTGCGAAGCGCGTCAACCGTTACGGGTTGATTATCTCCGACCGCTTCCTCTGCCCGTCGGGCCTCCACAGCGGTTGCGCGCTGGCTGCTCGACGCCGAGTACAGCGCAACACCTGCACCCGCGCTGGCATCCATTGAAGCGCCTTCAGAACCAGGACGCATCTGGACATTGTTCTCCTGGTAGTCACGAGAGCGATCAAGGACGCTCTGGTCTACTTCACGTCCAGCACGGGCGGCACCTTCAAGTGCCTGGTTTGCCATCGCTGACTGCAGCACCGGTGCCCAACCTCCGTCTGCCCAAGAGCCATCTGCAGTCTGGCTGCGTTGGATTTTCAGCAGAAGCTTGTCTATCGCGGCTTCCGTGCGGCGTTCTTGACGACCGTCGAGTGAAGGGAGGATCCCTGAGAAGAACTGCGAAACCATCGAAGCATCGACATTACGTCCCAGCTTTACCTGTGGTTGGGTGCCTTCGATATTGGTGATTCGAGGCCCATCTGCCGCGTACTCCTCTACTAAGGTCAGGAGATAGTTCAGCGCCCGCGACACATTGTCTGCATACGGTCCGCTTTCCGTTGTACTGCCGGAGCGCATCAAAGCCAGCGCTGCAAAGGCGGTGGTTGCGGGGTCAATCTGGACCGCGTGCGGATCGTTTACGCCTTGCTGCTGATGCGATCCCGCACCCCAGCCGCCGTTATCAAACTGGGCGTCCGCAAGCCATTCGAGGCTGCGATGGAGATACTGCGGTAGTGGTTTGACATCGACGGGATCGATGCCAATTAGTTGAATGGGTGGGGTCGATATTCCACCGCCGTTGCCTGATCCGTTGCCCGTGGCGGCGGGCGCGCGAAGTAGCATAAAGGCGAGCAGGATAACGCCGAGCGGTACGCCGAAGAGAGTACCAAATGCTAGAAGACGTTTCATGGTCGAATTGACGTTGCGTGGTTGAAAACGAAATGCCACGGGCCCCATCCAACAAGGTGTGGGATGGGATGCCGGGAGCGCGCGCGCCGACAAGTGCCCGTGGACGAAAGTTCAACGGCGCCTTCCGCCATTCTATTATATGCTGGAAAACTAGCACTCAATAGGTAGGACATTTGTCTCGTCACATACCCCCACCATCAAGGACTCTCGATTCTACTACGACTCATCCGTTCCGACTCTATCGAATCAGAAAATCTTGAGATTCAAATCAGGCCTCCTAAATCACCATCCCCACGACAGCAAAGCATACGACCGCTACCCCAGCGGCCAGCAATGCATAGGGCAATTGCGTCCGAACATGTGCGATGTGATCCGTAGCTGCCGCCAACGAAGACACTATCGTCGTATCCGAAATTGGCGATGCGTGGTCTCCGAAAACGCCGCCCGCCAAGGCTGCGGCCAAAAACGGAGCAAGCGGTAATCCCATGGCGGCAGCGGCAGGAACGGCGATGGGCACCATGATCGCGAACGTCCCCCAACTCGTTCCCGTAGAGAACGACACAAAGGCGCCGGTCAGGAAGACTAGCGGCAGGAGCACCGCTGGATGCAGGCGGTCAACGACGAGACCAGCTACATATGGGCCAGCGCCCAGCTCCTTCGCGACTCCACCAAGCGCCAGCGCGAGCAACAGAACCAGCGCCATCCCAAGCATGCCGCCAGCCCCTTTGAGACCGACCGATGTGAGCTTCTCGACTTTCATTCCTTTCTGGGCGAGCGTGAGTGCCCACGCCACCGCTAGCCCGGTCAGCACGGCCCAGAGAACGCTCGTGGAGCCAGAGCCAGCGCGGAGGTCGCCGCCTCCGGTGATGAGGAGTGCAAGAGGCATCATCAGCACCATGGTTCCGAGCGGCAAAAGCATGTTGATGGCGCGCGGTGGAATGTTGCCAATAGGTTCCGGGACGAGCGCCGCCTCGTCCACCATGGGTTCAGACCCTTCGTCGAAGTGAAGTCCTGTGGCCGCGCGGGCTTCGGCACGTTTCATGGGTCCGATTGCCCATCCTGTCACGGCTACAAAACCCGCAAGTAGCACGGCGGCAATCGCATAGAAATTGAGTGGAATGGCTGAGATGAACAGCCCTAGCGGATTCTCCACGCTACCGCCTTCCGCGAGCAAAACAAGGACGTAGGCACCCCACGCGTTCAGCGGGATGAGAATGCAAACGGATGCGCTCGTGGAGTCAATGAGATAGGCAAGCATCTCGCGCGAACGCTTGTGGCGGTCGAACAACGGCCGAGCGACGGCCCCGGCAACCAGCACCGTAATGTTCGACTCAATGAAAATGACGACGCCAGTCAGGAATGCCAGCAGGCGGGCTCCGCGTGGGTTCGTAACCAGCCCCTTCCGCTCGATCCAGTTGACAAAGCCGCGCACACCTCCGAGCGCTTCCACGGTGGCGATGAGGGCGCCGATCACCAACGTGAACAGAAGGACCCGGGAGTTCCCCGCGTCGCCCATGACGTCTACGCAAGCCTGGATGGCATCTCCAAGCCCCGTCAACGGATTCCATCCCGCCAGAATCGTATAACCAAGCCAAACACCGGCAGCGAGCGAGAGGTACACCTGTCGGGTACCAATCGCCAGGCCAATGGCGATGAGCGGCGGAAGAAGGGAGATCCAGGAGGGCTCAGGCATGGGCAGCTAAGGGCGAGAATGACCGGCCCAAACTACCTGCACATGCCTATCCGCGAGGGATGACTTCTTCAATGCGCACTACACGTCATCCGGGTTCTGCATCTTGAAGACTATTGCTGCAAGGGCGCCTCCTGCGAAGTTCGCTACCACATACACCCAGAGGCCTCCAAGTGAACTGCCATCGCCAAAGACGGAGTCTGCCAGGATGGGCCCAATTGCAACGGCTGGGTTGAAGGCACCGCCCGTAATTCCGCCAACAGCATACGTGCCGGCAAGAACCGTGAAGCCGATAGCGAGGCCGTAGTATGAATTGCCTTCGGTTGCTTTTGCCGTCGCCACATTTAGGATGACGAGTGCAAGCGCGAAAGTGAACAGCACTTCCAAGAACAGGAATGTCGTGAGGCTCGTCGTGGGTGCAGCAGCAACGTTAAGCGTGTCGCCCATGACGGCGAAAACGACCCACGCCGCAATAAATGCAGCCAGCACCTGCACCCCTACGTACGGTCCGAAATCCTTTACTTCCATCTTGCCGCGCATTAAGACTGCCAGGGAAACGGCTGGGTTGTAGTGAGCTCCCGAAATGTGGCCGCCCATGTACACCATTACCACGAGTACGCAGCCGATGGCGATTGGCGCAAACTCGGATCCGCCAACAACGGTCAATCCAATGGTAAGAACAAGAAAAAAGGTGCCGATGAACTCAGTAACAAGCTTGCGCATCATGGCGGTGCCTCAGAGAGAAGTGATGGATGAGGGAGGCGAAAAGATAGTGGCCAGAAACAAAGAACCCCTGCTGCAAACGCAGCAGAAGCTTAACGTGGGCGGTGAGGGATTCAAAGACTTGTGGTTCGATGCAGGCTCTAACTGCAAGAAACTACAATAATAGTGTTATCGTGCGCTAAAAGGCATGTTGTGCTGGGCGGGGCTGCAGTAGGAACCTAAGATTGTTGTACCTGTTGTTGTACCTACTGACTTGCTCCTACGGTTTTGTCTGTATCTGTAAAACTGATCCACCGCACGCCAAATGCGCGTGTTGATGGCACCTCGCCCGTCTACGTCCGCATTACGGCCAATCGTAAGAGCCGGTTTAAGTCTACGGGTGTATATGTTGCTCCAAAGGACTGGAATGCCGCAAAACAGCAAGTCCGAGCATCCCACGATATTGCCACCGCACTTAATGCCAAGCTTCAAAGGCTCACCAACGAAGCACGAACGATTGCGCTCGAATCGACTTCAGCGTCAGCGGTCATATCCGCCCTCGACGGAAATGGCGGAAGTCTAACTGGCTACATGGAACAGTTCATCGAAGAGTTGGATGCGAAGGAAGCCTTTTGGGAGTGGAAGAAGTACCGCGTCACGCTAGGCAAGCTCCGAGAGTGCCTTGGCAAAGACCTCACATGGAAGGAGTTGGACCGCCCCGCGCTGACGAAATTTGAAGTGTACCTGCGACAGAAAAGGGGAAACAGCCCAAATACGGTCCGCAAAGAGTTGGTCAGGCTGCGGCGTGTCTATAAGCAGGCCATGCGCGACGGAGAAATCGCACCTTCCGATGATCCGTTTCTTGTTTACAAAATGCCAAAGGGGCAACGTGTTCAAAGGCGAAAGCTTTCCGACGAAGAGATCAAGGCTCTGGAGTCGCTGGCTGCAGATGGCAAGATTGAGAATGGTTCTATCGAAGAGGCCGTTTTAGATGCGTTTCTTTTTGCCTACTACATAGGAGGTATGCGGTTCAGCGACATTTGCCGACTTAAGCGGGTGGACATCTCAGATAGCCATGTTCGGTACAGGATGCTAAAAACAGGCAACCCAATGTCTCTTCCACTTCATGACTTGGCTAGGCGACTTTCAGAGAAGCACACTCAACAGGGCGACCCTTTCGAAGGGTATCTCTTCCCTTTCCTTAGACCTAGCGACGAGAAAAACGACGTTCAGCTCCGTAGACGAATCGCGAGTCGAAATGCTCAGGCCAATACAATCCTAAAGCGTCTTGCTAAGAAGGCTGGAATTGAACCCAAAGGGCTGACTACACATGTTGCTCGCCACAGCTTCGCAGACTTTGCTCGGCGAAAGTCGAACGATCTCTATGCTGTCAGCAAATCTCTGGGACACAGAAACCTTCACACTACGGAGGTATACCTAAACTCCCTAGACGAAGAGGCTGTCGACCAACTAGCTGAAGAGATATGGAAGTAGCTCCGAACCAATCCGTCCAGCCTCACCCGCACTTCTTCTCTCCTCCGGCGACCAGCTTATTGCGCAAGCACTCATCGGAAGTGCATGCTTTGTTTGCGACAACCTGGGAACTGGCCTCAAAAATGC
>JBBKWZ010000207.1:0-14150 GCA_037969195.1 Rubricoccaceae bacterium
CGAAGTTAGCCACGGGCGTCGAAACAACTGTTTGGATCATTTCGGCGGTGGCTATTCCGGCAGGCTAGAGATGAACGGTCTCCCCCCGTTCAGGCATACGCACATCCTTGTATCCCGCGCCGTTCATTGCGCTGCTCAGGAGATGCTGCCGGTCCAGATCGCCGTGGACGAGGAAGATGGTTTGAAGGCGCTCCTGGTCCAGCTTCGAAGTGAAATCCAGGATGCCAGGTTCGTCGGCGTGGGCGGAGAAGTAGTTCAACACAACCACTTCGGCTTTCAGCTTGTGTGATTCGCCAAAGATGTTTACCTCGCGTTGCTTCTCGACAATCCTCCGTCCTAACGTGTGCTCAGCCTGGAATCCGACGATCATAACCGTGTTCTTGGCGTCCTCAATGTTGTTGCGCAGGTGGTGGAGGATCCTCCCCGCTTCCGCCATCCCGCTTGCCGAAATGATCACCATCGGCAGCTTTATTGTGTTCAGTTCCTTGGACCTCGCCACATCGCGTACGTATTCCAGCTTCTCAAAACCAAAGGGATCAGGATCCGTGAGCATGTAGTCTAGAAGCTCGCGGTCGAAGCATTCGGGATGCGCCTGAAAGACACCCGTGACGTTGACCGCGAGTGGGCTATCGACGAAAACAGGGATGCGCGGAATGCGATCCTCATTCCAAAGTTGATCGAGGGCGTGGACCAACTCCTGCGTGCGGCCAACCGCAAATGCCGGGATGATGACCTTGCCACCTCGATCGGTCGTGCGCGAGAGCACATCAACCAATGCCTCCTTCGCTTTGGCAACCGGCTCATGCGTCCTTCCACCATAAGTGGATTCGCAGATGAGCCAATCCACGTCCAGCATTTTTGCCGGATCCTTTAGAATTGGTCGGCCAGGATTGCCGATGTCACCCGTGAAGCCGAGTCGCTTCTCTTTGCCGCCTTCCGTGACCGTAAGCGTCATGGTAGCCGAGCCTAGGATGTGTCCCGCGTCACGATAGCGGACCTCCAGGCCTTCGCACGGCGCGAATGGGTAGTCGTATGGCATTGAAACGAAGAGGTCCAGCACGCCTTCCGCGTCTTCCATTTCGTAGAGCGGCTCAACCTCCGGCTGGTTATTCCGACGCTTCTTACGGTTGAAGTACTCCGCGTCCTTCTCCTGGATGTAGGCGCTGTCGCGCAGCATCAGCGCGCATAGATCGTACGTGGCATGCGTGCAATACACCGTGCCCCGGAATCCGTCGCGATACAGTTTGGGCAGCAGCCCGGAATGATCGATGTGGGCGTGCGAAAGGAGTACGAAATCAATCTCTCGCGGATCTGTGGCGAACTCCGTATTCAGTTTTTTTGCCTCTTCGCGGCGCCCCTGGAAGAGTCCGCAATCGAGCAACATCTTCTTTCCGTTGTCGAGCTCGAGGAAATGCTGCGAGCCCGTGACCGTTTGTGCGGCTCCCCAGAAGGTGAGTTTCATGTACAGGTTTTCGGCTACTAGGATGTATCTGCTTACCTAAACTAGCGCCGATCAAGAATGGGTGATCTCCCCTCACACAGTCCATCGACCATCTGCATCGCTTCTCGGATTTCACCTCATTGAGGCCGACGTCTCAACTGAAAAGGCCGCTCCAAACATAGGAAGCGGCCTTGAACAAGGGTTTGGCATTCGGTCGATTAGTCGACCCCCTGAACCTGCCCGGTTTCGACGTTGGCGCGGAAGGTGCGTCCATCCACCGTGATCAGGGCGTCGCGGACATCACCATCGCCATCACCGAAGACAATCGTGAATGTCTTTGTGATCTCAGTTTCCGAGTAGGAGTCTCCACGCGTGAATGTGATGATTGCGTGGAACGTGCCTTCAATCGTACCGCTCACTGCTTCGCGCCAATGACGGCGGTCGCCCGGAGGCGCCTGAAGATCCGTGAGTGTCATCGCGAGCTCGTAGATCAGTGTCCGCTCCGAACTCCGCGTGTAGAGCGTGTCGGTTGCCGCGCGATCATACGTGCCGTTCACCGTAAGCAGTTCACCATGGATGTCGGCCACGTGTAGATCGGCGCCGATATCCAACAACTCATGCGTGAAACCGGGAGCGATGCGAATGCCCTCCCCATCCACGATGTCAAAGTTTACGGCGTCAGCGCTTTCCGGGAATTGAACCGGCATGTCGCCATCCAGGAATTGGAAGGTTCCGGTCCGACTGAACAGTGCATAGAACAGCCCATCCCGACGACCACGTTCGCATTCAATAAAGCGCGTCCATGTGAACGTTGTCTCGTCGTAGGAGCCTTCCCGGATGCAGCCACTATCATCGCCGTGGGCATTCTGGGCGTCCGCGGCGACTTCAGCCGCAGCCGCTACAATGTCCAACGCGCCGCCGCCTTCGAGCGACAGGGCGTTAGCGATTGAGACGGCAGCGTCCTCGGTCGAGGAAACGCCGGCTTCAATTACCGGGTTGGCGTTATCGCAGCCAGCGAATGCAAGGGCAACGAAGAACGTTGTGAGTACGGAGAGTCGAATCGATTTCATGATACTGGGGGGATTGTAAATGGAATCCTTGGCGTTCTCCGCTAAGTAATCGCCAATCGCGCCCTCAGGATGTTACAGAGTTGTCGCGATTCCGCGTGAACGTAGTTGCGCTTCGCCATCAGATCCGTTCTCAGACCCGATATGTCACGGAAATGTGCCCGTTCGCTACCGTTCTCGTATTCGACGCGCCACTGACTCCGCATCCCGCTCGCCCCTCAGTGCTCTGTCGCGTTTGACCGGACGGGCTCAAAGGTATCCAAATCGATCTCAGTGTAGGCGCAGTTGGAGCCTCGGCACGTTCGCGCCCAAATCACGTCCCTGAGCACTACGTGTTCATGATATCGTTGCTGTGGATCGGCCGGTAGACAGCGACGAAACGCATCGTCGAACAGGCAATATTCGAACTCGGATGGCTGTGAACTGTGCGGCCGACTGTTGACCGCGAACAGCAAGCCTTGATCTGTCGCACCCTGAAAGTGTAAAGCCACGCCTCCCGGCCAGGAATGCGATCTGTGCGTTTCGGCGATGCCCTCGAATACGAGAAGGCTGTCCGCACGGGTAACAAAGCCGCGGCCATCGTGGACGAAGGAGAACCTGCGAGCAATAGACTCCGTTTGCCCCGTCGTCGGATCGTATACCCACGGCTTCGAAACACGCTCTCCGGCTTCTTCCTCCCACGTCGAGAACAGGAGCAGGTGGTTGAATGGGGTGAGAAAAGTGCCGACACCTTCTCCGACTGGGTTCGCTTCTTCTGTGTCGGGGTCGTATCGCCAAAGTAGTTCTACTCTTTCCCTGTTCGATCCCGTGGTGTAGATCTCGCCGTCAAGCACCGTTAGCGATCGAATCAACATGCTGGGACTGTCGAGGTCGGCCCCCAAGATGCCGCGGTATGTTCCTTCTTCGGGTAAGATCTCAAAGATTGCGTGTCCATACCGATCGTCCCGGCCGACGACGAAGAACCGCTCGTCAATCACAGCCAGATCGAAAGCGTCCAACGGCCCCGTCGCAAGGAGTTCGATGCGCCCACCAGGCCGATAGCGCCAGAGCGAGCGAGCGCATGGATAATCGTCTCCTTCCTCAGCGGCGATGAAGTACAACGCCTCATCGTAAACAATCGGAGGACCGGAGAGCACGGTCTCGTCCGTATCGAGGCATGGCTCTCCCGTTAGCGTATCTGCAACGACAAACGCGTCGGGTCCTGCCTCAGTCACCCAGAGCGCGTAGTTATCGGCGAAATAGTGGCGACCGGCGAGTTCAACAATACCCGAACTTTTGTAGTTGCTTAGGTATTCATAAGCGGGCCTGCGCTCCCTCTCCTGAGCCCGGCCCATCAGCGGGGCGAGCAGAAGCGTGAGAAGCACGAGGAGTTTCATAATCAGGATGCGCGCTTGGCAGCTCAAGTATAGGACCCAGAGCAGGTATGCGACGTTGGGGTGTAAAGGACCAAACGAGCCTCCCGACGAACCCCTGTATCCACGCCGCTCTTATTGCTCCCGAGCCCGCGTTGCCAGTCGCTCAACTTCCTGCTCATCAGTCAGCGGATCGGACTCAAGCAAGGCGGGATCAATTCTTGACAGGCCCGCCGCTTGCGCTTGTTGTTCCAACTCGTAGTGTTCGCTCGTTACAATGGCTTCCAGGTTTTCAACGCGTTCCTGCAACCTCTCGCGCTCGTCTGTGGCTTCATCAAGCTGAGCGGCCAACGCTTTGATTAGGCGCTTGGAATCCTCGCCTCCCTTTGATCCGCCTTTGCTGATCGTGACTGCCGCCCACGCGAGTATGGCGACTATAGCAATGAGAGCACCCATGGTTTCTGTGATCGGTAGATATTTACTTGGATGAAGCTAGGGCAGTCTTCCGCGCTAGTCGATCCAGATCGTTTTCGCATTGACGAATTCGAGCAATCCGGATCGGGCGAGCTCGCGGCCGTAGCCGCTGTCCTTCACACCGCCGAACGGCAAGTTCGGGTGGCTTTTAGTCATTTCGTTGACGAATGCACACCCAACATCCAGCCTACGCGCAACGGACTCGCCTTTGTTACGGTCTTCAGTGAATACGGCTCCGCCGAGCCCGAACCGCGAGGCGTTGGCAAGCCGAACGGCGTCGTCCGTGTCTTCGGCAACAATTAGGGAAGCAACTGGGCCGAAGATCTCCTCTTCGAAAGCCACGCTCCCTTCCTGCACATTTGCCAGTGCTGTAGGTGGGTAGAAGAAACCGGGGCCTTCTGGAATGACACCGCCGCACAGGATTTCTGCGCCATCTTTGACCGCCCGCTCGACCTGATCGTGAATCTCAATGCGCAGATCGGCACGGGCTAGAGGTCCGATATCGGTTTCCTCGTTCATTGGATCGCCGACCTTCAACGCCTCCATCGCGGCCACAAAGCGAGCCGTGAATGCTTCGACAATCGGTTTTTCGAGGATGAACCGTTTCGCGGCGATGCAGCTTTCTCCGTTGTTTTGCACCCGCGCCGTCACCCCTTTCGATACGGCTTTTTCAAGGTCCGCATCGGCGAGAACGATGAAGGCATCTGAACCACCCAGTTCCAGCACGGAAGGCTTGAGCGCTTCCCCAGCCGCACCGCCAACTGCTCTTCCCGCTCCCTCACTTCCTGTCAGCGTTACCGCGCGCACTCGCGCGTCTCGGATTATGCCATTCACGGTGCTCGTTTCAACGGGAATATGCTGAAATACGCCGTCATCAAACCCGGCAGCTTTGAACAACCCGGCTATAGCATCCCCACACCCAAGTACGTTCTTGGCGTGCTTCAATAACCCAACGTTTCCGGCCATGACTGTGGGCGCGGCAAAGCGAAATACCTGCCAGTAAGGAAAATTCCAGGGCATTACAGCGAGCACGGGACCAACCGGCTGGTAGGCAACGAAGCTGCTTTTGGCTTCCGTCTCCCGGTTCTCATCAGAGAGGTAGGCCGCGGCATGTTCGGCGTAGTATCGGCACACCCACGCGCACTTTTCGGCCTCAGCTATCGCCTGTCGGATCGGCTTCCCCATTTCCTGGGTCATCAATTCCGCGTGGTGGCGCTTGTCACGTTCGAGAATGTCCGCGACGCGAAGCATTTTCTCCGCTCGCTCTGCAATCGACGATTCTCGATGGTGAAGAAAACTCTCCTGAGCAACCGCTAGGGCGCGTTCGATACCCTCGGTCGTGAGCAGATCGTACGTGCGCAACTCATCGCCAGACGTAGGATTGATAGTCGTAAACGTTGATTCTGTTGCCATGTGACTTGACGTTATTGGCCGTGCGATTTCAATGGCGGATGAAAAATAGGCACGCGGCGGGAATCGCTTGCGGCGCGCGCTTCCGTTATGGACCTTGCGGCCCAGCACACGCCTTACACTCCCAAGCCTGTGGCAGGCAACGGGCGGGTCTGACGTGCGTACAACGAACCCTTCCGATACTTCGGCACCTCTGATACGACGCTCCGCTGTGAACGATTCCATGAAACGCGGCCAACGCCTTGTTCGCTCGTGGTTCGGCGTGTTGCGCCACCCAATGAAGCAGCAAAAGGCGGAAGTGATGCCGTCGGGGGTTGCTCGTGCGGACGTCGAGCGCCTGGTGGGGATGCCGATCGGCGATCTGAACGTGTACGAACACGCGCTTCGGCATCGCTCCATGTATCGTGGACATATCACCACGGGCACAGAATCCAACGAGCGCCTGGAGTTTCTTGGGGATGCGATCCTCGGCGCCGTTGTTGCCGAACGCCTGTTTAACGAATTTCCGGATCGGAGCGAGGGGTTCCTCACGCGGATGCGCGCCAACCTGGTTAACGGCGTCGCACTTGCTGAGTACGCGCGTGAGATTGACTTGGGGAGACTCATCCTGATGAGCGACAACATGGCGGGCTCGGATGGACGTGATAATCAAACCATCCTCGCTGACGCTTTTGAAGCTGTTGTTGGTGCCCTGTATCTGGACCTCGGGTTTGCAGCAGCACGACGCTTCGTCGTTCGCGTCATCGATGACCAGGTTGATTTGCACAGTCTCGCGGCGCAACGCAGCAACTTCAAAAGTCTTTTGCTCGAGTACGTTCAGGCCCGCGGCTGGACACAGCCGACCTACGCTGTTGCTGCAGAAATGGGACCGAGTCACGACCGCCGATTTACTATTGACGTGGTAATCGAAGGGACGCCCCGCGGTAGGGGAGAAGCGGGCTCGAAAAAACAGGCGGAGCAGATCGCCGCCCGCGAAGCGCTCGATGCTCTTCGGCCAGACGAAGTGGCTATGACTCCACAAACTGCCGAGAAAGCATCCTCCTAATTTTGGTCGACCTCATGCTCGTCGCGCGATAGCAAGCCCTTGAGCAACCACATTTCAGAATTTGATGCACCACCCAGACATTTTTGAGGATCGCCATCTCGGTCCGGACGCCGTTGAAACCCAAGCCATGCTTGACGCCCTCGGGCTCAACTCATTGGATGAGGTTGCAAACGCGGCCATTCCCTCGACTATCCGGATGGAAGGCGAGTTGGAAATGCCTCCAGGTCTCTCGGAGCGCGAACTCCTTAAAAAGGCTCAGTTGCTTTCGGAGCAGAATGAGGTTTATCGCAGCTACATCGGGATGGGCTACCACGGCACCATAACACCACCCGTGATTTTGCGGAATGTGCTGGAGAATCCGGGCTGGTACACGCAGTACACCCCGTATCAGGCAGAGATCTCTCAGGGCAGATTGGAAGCGCTGCTCAACTTTCAAACCGTCATCACGGACCTCACCGGTCTGCCTCTGGCGAATGCGTCGCTCTTGGACGAAGGCACGGCGGCAGCCGAAGCAATGTCCATGTTCGCGGGCGTGCAGGGCGGGAAGCGGAGCACGTTTTTCGTGGATGATCGCTGCCATCCGCAAACTATCGCGATCGTGCAGATGCGCGCTGAACCCTTGGGGATTTCTGTGGTCGTGGGCGAGTGGGCCGTATTTGAACCAAATGCGGATACGATCGGCGCGCTCGTACAGTATCCGAATACGGATGGTCAGATTGTCGAATACCGATCGTTCTCAGAGGGTATTCGGGAAGCAGGCGGCTTTCTCGCCGTTGCCACAGATCTTCTCGCTCTGACGCTAATTGAGGCCCCCGGCGGATGGGGCGCGGACGTCGCGCTGGGTTCGTCGCAGCGGTTTGGCGTTCCGATGGGCTATGGAGGTCCGCACGCTGCATTCTTTGCGTGCACGGAAAACTTCAAGCGGCAGATGCCCGGCCGGATCATCGGCCTTTCGCAGGATTCGAACGGAAACCCTGCACTCCGGATGGCGCTTCAAACGCGCGAACAGCACATCCGGCGCGAAAAGGCTACATCAAACATTTGTACCGCGCAGGTGCTCCTCGCAAACATCGCCGGATGCTATGCGGTCTACCACGGCCCGGCTGGCCTCAGGGCAATTGCGCAGCATGTCCATGGCGCAACGAAGACACTGGCCGAATCTCTTAGGACCGCAGGCCACAGCGTTCTGACCACGGATTTCTTCGATACGCTTCGAGTGAAACCGACGGACGATGCCACAAACTTGCTCAAACGCGCCCGTGATGAGCACCGCCTCAACCTTCGCGATTTCGAGGACGGCACAGTCGGGATCTCGTTGGATGAGACGGTGGCATCAAAGGACCTTGCAGACCTGGTCGAACTATTTGGTGGAGACGCGAATGTCGAGCGAGGGAACGATTATGATGGCGCGCTTCCTCGCAGAACCAACTTCCTGACGCATCCGGTCTTCAATGACCATCACTCGGAAACGGAGATGCTGCGGTACCTCAAGAAACTTGAGAACCGTGACCTTTCCCTCGCGCACAGCATGATTCCTCTCGGCTCGTGCACGATGAAACTCAACGCAACAGCCGAGATGATTCCGGTGACGCTCCGAGGTTTCTCGTTCCTCCATCCCTTCGCGCCGAAAGAACAGGCCCTGGGCTATTCAGCCATGATGGATGAGCTGCGGACGTGGCTCGCAGAACTAACCGGGTTCGCCGCTGTCTCGCTTCAGCCGAATTCCGGCGCAATGGGGGAATACACCGGCCTACTCACCATTCGCGCCTATCATCTCTCGACTGGCGACGACCAGCGAAATGTGTGTCTGATTCCCTCCTCGGCGCACGGAACGAATCCAGCCAGTGCCGTGATGGCGGGGATGAAGGTTGTCGTAGTGAAAGCCACCGACCGTGGTGAAGTGGACATGGATGATCTCCGCGCCAAAGCTGAGGAGAACGCCGATGTGCTGGCTGCACTCATGATCACGTATCCGTCTACGCATGGTGTGTTCGAGGCGACGATCCGCGAGATGGCGGAGATCATCCACGAAAATGGCGGCCTGGTTTACATGGACGGCGCAAACATGAACGCCCAACTCGGTCTGTGCCGCCCGGGTGATTTCGGGATGGACGTCTGCCACCTGAACCTCCACAAGACATTTTCTATTCCACACGGAGGCGGCGGACCGGGCATGGGCCCGATTGCTGTCACGGAGGAGCTCGCGCCGTTCCTTCCCGGGCATCCGGTCGTTGATGGGGTCGGTGGAGCGGAGGGAATCGGTCCGGTAGCGGCCGCTCCTTATGGAAGTGCATCCATTCTGCTGATTTCATGGGCGTATTGCGCATTGATGGGTGGTAGGGGCTTAAAACGTGCCAGCCAATTTGCAATACTGAACGCCAACTACATGGCCAAGCGGCTTGATGGCCATTTCGACGTGCTGTTCCGCGATTCTGAAGGCCTATCCGCCCACGAGTTTATCATTGACGTGCGACCGTTCCAGACCGTCGGTATTACGGCCGAGGACATCGCGAAGCGGCTTATTGACTACGGATTCCACGCACCGACGATGAGTTGGCCGGTAGCCGGAACGCTGATGATCGAGCCGACTGAAAGCGAATCGAAGGCCGAGATGGATCGCTTCTGCGATGCTCTGATCGCTATCCGCGCAGAAATTCAGGCCGTCGAACTCGGGATGGCCAACCGCGACGACAACGTTCTCAAAAACGCGCCGCACACAGCAGCTCACGTTATCTCGGACGCTTGGTCACATCCTTATTCACGCGAGCAAGCCGCCTTTCCGGCACCATGGACGCGCGATGCCAAGTTCTGGCCATTCGTGGGCCGCGTTGACAACGCCTTCGGCGACCGCAACCTGGTCTGCTCGTGCCCACCGATTGAGGATTACGCGGAAGTCGAAGCTTAGGTCACCTACCGCGCGTCGGCCAGATCAGATCGACGCAGCAGATCGTATGGATTGACAGGCGTTCCACGTCCCGAACCTCTTTTGTCCAGAACCTGGAAATGCAGGTGCGGGCCCTGAGCATTCCCGGTGGAGCCAACCGTACCTAGTACATCGCCACGGTGGACGACACTGCCGATCTCGATACCGTCTTCGTACGTGTCCATGTGCGCGTAGTAGTAGTCGTAGCGCCCGTCAGCGCTTGTGAGGTAGAGCGTGCGCCCTCCCAGGCCGTTCCAGTGTTTGCGGGTTATCGTGCCGTCCTCAATAGCGACGAGTGGCGTGCCCGTTGGCGCCGAGATATCAATAGAGTTGTGTGTTCGGCCGCCTGAACGAGGCGAGTGGAACGAATCCGTCAGGTCGCCAGGCTCGATACCCACGACCGGAATCATCAAACCTGACGATGATGCAGTGCGATGATCGTCCGTAGCGGAGTTGCCGCTGGAGGGCAATCCATGATCCTCACGATTTCCTGAACGCGTAGAACTGGTAGAACTGTTTGCCACAACCCGAAGCGGAGGCGCATCAGCTCGGCTACTCACTTCTTCTCCAGATCCAGGTCGAGCCCAGCCGTTGGGGCGGAGTCCGGGCGACATGTTCGCGCAGGCGGACAATCCGAATGAGACAGCGACGAGGAGTAGAAGAGCGAAACGCATGGCGGGGCGGGAGGCTTAAAACATATACATCAGGTACATCAGGCTTAAAACATATACATCCTCCTTATCGGCATCGCACAGGTCCTTGTTAAGTCACTAGGATAACAAAAACAGATTTGGTCATGCCTTTTGGGGTTTCTGTGCATGAGATTGTCGGCATCCAAGTGATGTGCGGTTCGTCACAGTAATCGTTCATCCCAAGGAGAGGTACAACAAAAAAGGGATACCCCAATCGAGGTATCCCTTCCGGAATCGGGAGGACTCCTTTCGACGCACTTCCGGCTGCGTCAGACCGTGGAATTCGTTACTAGGCGCGGGCGATATTGAGGATCTCGCTCACTTCCTCGGTGCGCGGCATCTTGACGTCGCCGTCCAATGTGAGCGCATCCAGATAGAAGCGTGCAAATGCTGCGCGCTCATTTGCGCTGGCGTCCGTTTCATCAAGCAGATCGGTGACGTCGGCGAACTGGGCTTCAGCAATCTCGCCCGTGATATAGCGAGCTAGCAGGAGGGACATTGCGTTAACGCGGTGTTGGGAGTGAGAGGGCGTCATGGGATTGGTGTCTTGGATGAGATGTACTCAAGCTCTTCACAAGTGGCGTGCCAACTTCAAGAATCCTTCAACTGAGCTTAAGAATCGACTTCGAGCCGTACGTTCTGTCGCCATAGCGTTCCGATTCTGCCGAGAGAACGACAATCCTACCTGGCATCGGCCTGTTCGCACCCAACTCGCCTCGTGTAGTATGAACCCTCTTGACGACCTCATTCGCCGCTTCGATTGTCACTTCTGGGCCACCGCCGAACTCGTGACCGCGCTTGGCGACAATGAGCGCCACGCCAAGGCTCGCGGCTACTTGGCCCATGCACTTGTAGCTGATGAACTCTGGCTGCAACGCATCAAAGGTCTTTCGAGGACCGATCGGGTCCTTTTCCCGGCTATCCCCACTGCAGATATTCGAACGGGCCTGAATACCGACAAATCCAAATACGCTGCTTTCCTGCCCTCGATGGATCTTTCGGCGACCATAGCCTACACAACAACTTCAGGAATCCGCTACGAAAACACGATTGGGGATATTCTGAACCATGTCCTCCTGCACGGCATGTACCACAGAGGGCAAGCGGCCGCGGCGCTCCGAGAGGCCGGGACTACTTCTCCGCCAACCGACTTCATTGCGTGGGTGCGACAGGAATGACAACAGATTGTGCGCCGACTTTCTGACTAGGCCAGTACGATCTGCTTCCGCAACCGCGCGACGGGAATGTTGAGTTGTTCGCGGTATTTCGTCACAGTCCGGCGGGCGATTTGGAATCCCTTCTCGGCTAGCATGTCGGCCAGGCGTTGATCGCTGAGCGGGCGGGCTTTGTCCTCTTTGCCGATCATGCGGTCGATGAGCGCCTTGACTTCTTTATTGGAAACCTCTTCGCCGCTGTCGGTCGTCAGGCCTTCAGAGAAGAAGTACTTCAACTCGTAGACCCCAAACTCAGTCTGTACGTATTTGCCGTTGACCACCCGAGAAATTGTGGAAATGTCCATCCCGATGCGCTCTGCAATGTCCTTCAGGATCATCGGTCGGAGGTTGCCCTCACCGTTGCGGAAGAACTCCTGTTGCAACTCCACGAGCGACGACATCACCTTCAGCATCGTTTGGCGGCGTTGATTGATCGAGTTGATAAACCACCGTGCGCTCTCCATCCGTTGCTTTAAAAAGTCGCGCGTCTCTCCCGCCTTCCCCGACTCCGCTCCACTTTTTTTCTTCTCACCGGTGAGGTGGTTCCACATGTCCTTGTAGCCCCTGTTGATACGGAGTTCGGGGGCATTGCGGCCATTCAGCGTGATGTCGAAATCGTCATCGTCCAGCGCGATCACTGTAAAGTCGGGCGTTACGTAGTTGGTTTGCGCTGAGAACTCACCTTCGCCCGGCTTTGGGTCGAGGCTGCGGATGAGGTCGTAAGCCTCTTTTAGCTCGCTCTCATCGATTCCCACCTTGCGCATGATCTGGTCGAAATGCTTCATCGTGAATGCCTTGTAGGCATCACGGAGCATCGAAATCGCATGATCGCGACCTTGAACGTCGTCGGGTAGTCCCTCCAATTGGACGAGCAGGCATTCGCGGAGATCGCGCGCTGCTATTCCAACGGGATCGAGCCGCTGAATGCGCGCCAAGACTTTCTCCACGTCGTCTTCCGTCAGTGTCAACCCCAGATTGAACATGACGTCGTCGATAATGGAGCCGACTGTGCGTCTGAGGTATCCATCCTCGTCAATCGAACCGATGATCTGGTCCGCAATCATCTCTTCGTGCTCATCCAGATCAAGCATTCCGATCTGTTCGCGGAGGCTTTCCGCCATCGTGTTGAACTGCTCCATCGGAATGTCGCGCTCCTCTTCCTCCGCTGAACGATCAACTTGTGCCTTGTATCCGTACAGATCGTCAGGCGCATTCAGAAACTCGTCCCAGTCAAACTCATCTTCTGCATTGCCCTCGCGCTCATCGCTGGCAGCGTCAGCCTCGGCCGTCGAAGCCTCCGAATCGGTCTCGTGGCCTTCAACTTCAAACTCTTCCTCGTCCTCTCCTTCTTCCAGAACCGGGTTTGTCTCCAACTCTGCCTTAATTCGCTGCTCTAGAGCGAGCGTAGGCAACTGCAGCAGCTTGATATACTGAATCTGCTGCGGCGACAGTTTTTGCTGTAGCGATTGCCTCTGGTTGAGGTTGAGCATGGCGGGAGAATAGAGGTGAACCCGAAAGGGCGGGAGGGCGTTGCGGGTATTATCGGTTGTTTAGGGAATGTATTAAGTCCGATGCCTTGCGGTATACGTCAGTGGCTGTCGGACATTGAGAGAGCCTCACGTCGACCCTCAAGCGCGAGTTGAAAACTATTGAACCATCCAGGGCCGTACTTGCGCGTAAGAGGCTTTCGGAGGAAATCGGTGAGCTGGACGCCGGTTCTTCGACCGTGGCGAATCGCTGGTTTGCAGAGGTCGATCTGCTCGTAATTGAGCACTTCGATGGCCTCCTCCCCGCTCCCGTGCGTTTCCACGCGGATCGGGTAGAGGTGGCAGGAGATCGGTTTCTCGAAGTCGAGCCGACCGGCGTAATGGGCTTCCTGGAGCGCGCATTTTGCGACCGTTTTGTCGTAGGTAACAAAGACGCACTCGCGTCCTCCCACGGTTGCCGTGCCGTACTGACCGGGCTCTTCTTCAACCCAAACGCCTTCGCGAGCAATGACCTCCAGCGCCTCACGCCGGAGTTTGTGCTCGACGATAGGCAATGCTGCTTCGAGTTGCTCGCGTTCATTTGGTTCAAGCGGCGCGCCCTGATCGCCATGCACACAACATCCACCCAGGCACTGCCCAAGATGGCAGGCGAACGGCGCATCAAGCACCGCATCGGAGATGAGGACGTGGTCTACCGCAAACATGGTTCCAACCTAGCCAGATGGCTCGGGGTTGTCAATTGAATACAGGAATCGCGCCTGTCAGACGTCTCTGGGCGTACCTCCTCCGTACCTTCGGAAAACCCGTCAAACACAATGACAGAACTCCCCGAACGCGGACCAATTGACGCCATCCGAGGCGACGAGGACTTTGAGAAAGCTCTGCGTCCGACGACGATTGACGACTTCGTGGGACAGGATCGCATCAAGGACAACCTGCGGGTTTTCGTCACCGCCGCGCTGCAGCGCGGCGAAGCTCTCGACCATGTAATTCTCTCCGGTCCGCCCGGACTCGGCAAAACGACGCTTGCTCACATCATTGCCGC
>JBBKWZ010000208.1:0-4722 GCA_037969195.1 Rubricoccaceae bacterium
ATTCCTGAATAACCCGATCGTCGCATTTCCGAGTTCGCAGCTTTGACGGGGAAGAACGGATGAGTGACATTGTCTTTCCTTTCAATTCGTTGACAAAACGCCTCCGCTAGGGGCGTTTTTCAGTTAGGCCCAGCGGTCCTTCCAACGGTGACGCCGCCCCCACCGTGGCCAAAAATGAATCCCTTCACGGTACGGTATCAGGGCTGTTCTGGTACAAACTCCCCTGTCGGCCCTACAGTCATACCTGGCGGCGGCGGGTTTGTCGGGAAGTCACTGATGGAGACCTCGCCTGTCCAACCGTTTGGTACGTAATGCGTGTGGTCGCCGTGGGATAAGGCAACGTATCCCTTTGGACTGACCGCGCCGAGTTCTGATTCCCAGAACCCAAGGGCCGTTCCCATGACGAGGAACATGAACAGGCCGAGAAAGGCAAAGAGACCGAGGCGAACTTTTTGGCGCGATGTCATGGATTGTAGTCCGTGTTACTGAAACAACGCACCCGCTTCTTCCGATGAGGTTCCAGTGCTACTTCCTTGAACTCGCCTTTTTATCAACGGCGCTCTTCTGGCGGTACAGATCCATGTAACTCGTCACGCCGAAGCGATCGGCATAGATGTCCTTCATTTTCTCGAATCGCAGCTTGCAAGCCATTTTAAATGCGTTGTCTTCTCCGTATTTCTTTATCGAGAACGATGTTCCGCGGGCCACGCCTGGTTCTGGGTTCCATGAAATGGCATAGACCTCATGCTTGATGCCCCGTCGGTCGCGTTTAAAGGTTCGCGAGATTCCTACGACGCCAGATGAGTTGTTCTTGTTGTGCCGTATGAGTCGTCGTCGTGGAGCACTGTCTGGCAATGCGGCAACCTCAGCCTCTAATTCCTTTCGGTAAGCGTCGGCATGCATGAAGGCTTCCTCCTTCCCGCCGGATTTCCTGTCAGAGAAAAGCTTGGAGTAAGTTTTTCCGTGGCGATATACGCGGACCTGGTATCCGTGGGTGGAGTCCGAATCTATTCGAATGACTCCTTTGGCTCGAGGCATGGTGGGGAGTGTCTAGCAATGGCGGGGCCGAGAATGCAGTGTAGCTGGCCACGAGGTCTGGCAGTTCGGAGGCCACCTGCTGTCGCAATTGTGGTGGAAAAAGTAACCGGCTGATTTCACTGCGTGCGAAAAGATAACAATTTGTTTCAAACCAAGCGATAACAAATGCGTGGATCGCCAAGAAAGATTGTTACCACAAATATCCTACGAGGATGGAAATGGGCGTGCTAGACTCGTTACGACGTGAATCAGCGACGATTAGGCCCCTCATAGGGTCCTGTTTTTCCAGTTCGTTCGTCTGAATAAAATCAGTGACAGCGGCAAGCTGATCATGTAAGTGAACAAATAGGCCTCGAATAAAGCAAATGCCAGCAGAAGTTTTCTCTCATGGCTAACGGTCAGCCCGACCCACAGCAGTGCGAAATCGCCGACGGTCTTGAGACCAATGAGACTAAGCGCCCAAAACGGCGCTACAAACAAGCCGACAATGGGAAACAGATGGGCGAGAATTGCAATGAGGTAGAGGCTATAAACCCAAACAGGGGCCTTTAGACCGCCGCGCGCCCATCGCCGACGTTGGCCGTAGACTTCGCCCAAATGCTTGAGCGGGAGCGTCATCGCATGCAGATTAGGATCCAGCGGGAAACGAACGCGAAAGTCAGTTTCTCGAGCCACGCTCTGAAAGAGTACGTAGTCCTCGGTCACCGAGAACGGTAAGCCAGGATAACCTCCAACGGCTTCGTATGCAGCTCGCTTGATACCCATGTTGTTTCCCATCGCCGTGACGGGCAGGCCCGACTCACTCAGGACACTCGCGGAGGTGAGGAGGTAGGTCCAGTCGAGGGCTTGCAGAACGTCCAACAAGGACTTGTGCTCCACGAGTGTATGCCCGCAAACGATTCCAACTTTTGGGTCAGAAAAGTATGCCGCATGGTTTTTCGCCCATATGGGAGGCGGGGCACAGTCTGCGTCGGTAATAAGAATCAGGTCATGGTCGCTTCCGCTAATCGCGGAGTGAATTGCGTTTGCCTTGCCCTGAAGGTGTCCGCTGGCGTCGGGAACGACGACCAGATGAATGGAAGGGGAAGTAGCTCCCACCGAACTCTTCTGGTACTGCCGAACGAGATCAGCCGTGCCATCCGTCGAATGGTCGTCGGCGATAAAAATGTCGAGTCTGTCAAAGGGATAGTCCTGTGCCAGGAGCGCTTCAAGACAGCGTGGCAGATTCGCCTCCTCATTCCTTGCAGCAACAACAATGGCAACACGCGGTAGGTCGGAGGGTACAGGAGGCGTTGCTGAACGGCTCAGTGTTGCCGAAATCGCCATGGCCAGCATTATTCCGGCATGGAGGCAGACGCTAAGTGTCGCGACGAACAGGAAGACCGACATGGCGAGGGAAATCAAAGAGCCGCGATCGTCCAGCCTTTATCGCGGAGAACGGGCAGGGCCTGCTTCAACGCCGGAATGACAATATCCTGCATGGGGACGCCCTCATGGAGGACGACAATGGAGCCCGGACGCGTGCGCCGAACAATGCGTTCTACAAGTCGTCCGACGAGCTGATCACTCGGCTGGGGCAAAAAATCGCCGGGCATCACATCCCATAATACAAGTCGCCGCTCGCGCTCCCTGCACCACGTGCGGAGCGCCGGTGTGAACCGGCCGTATGGCGGACGAACGTTGCCAGGTAGTTTGCCCGTCACGTCTTCCAGGAGTGTTTCGGCGCGCTCGAAATCAGCGATCGTGTTTGTATTCGAAGAACGCCATGCACTTCGGTGCGCCCATCCATGATTCCCGATCGTGTGCCCCGCGTCAACAGTTGCTCGCACGAGATCAGGGGCTAGCTCCGCTTGCGATCCGAGGAAGAAAAACGTCGCGGAGGTGTTGGTGGCGCCAAAGAAATCCAAAAGCTGCGGAGTGCTTTCGGCGTGGGGGCCGTCGTCAAACGTGAGATAGATGCAGGGTTGCCCGTTCAGTGAATGGGAGGGCCCACGCCAGACGACATCTCTAAAAAAAGGCGCGGCGATTCGCGGTAATGTGGTGGCGAGAAAGTCGGTGAGCATTGCGAAGTTTACCGTGCCACCTGCCTTCCTTTCCATTCGTACTTCCCCAACGTACCCGCGGCGCCCAAAATTACGATATAGGGAATCTGAAGGAGCTGGACGGGAAGGAAATAAACGAGTAGCCTGACCCGGCCAAAGTGGAGACAAGCGGGCCCCATCAGCGCGGCCTCGGGCACGATCTTCAAGCCGAATGCCAGGAGCAGCGGAATCCACAATCCAGCCACGAATGGCAACGCGAACGCCCCTGCCAACAGCCCAAAATAGAAAAAATAGATGCTCACCAGCATCGCTATCAGCCACTTGTTTGGATAGTGGGCGCCCTTGGACGCCCAGCGTTTCCGCTGCTGAAAAAACTCGCGAAGTGAATAAACCGGATCCGTAAGCACGGCGGCATCATGGGAAGCACAGAATCGAATGTTGTGCCTCGTCGTGTCGTTGATTTTCTGCATTAGCAGTTCGTCATCGCCACTGGTTAGATGATCGATGCCACTGAAGCCGCCCAGCGAGTCAAATACGTCTTTTCGATAGGCCACATTCGCGCCGTTGCAAATCGTTGGACGACCGGCACCAATTGCCCCGGCGCCAGCTGCCACGAGCCCTAGGAACTCCAACGCCTGCATGTGCATCAGCGGGCTGTCTTTCGGCCGGTAGAGGACCGGGCCGGATACAAAGGCGGTAACGGCATCGATGGACGGGTCGTCGTTGATGTCGTGAAATTGCCCGGCCATTGTGCGAATCCACTTGCGCGGGACGTCGCAATCGGCATCGGTTGTAAGGATGATGTCTCCGCGAGCCGCAGCGATCCCCTTTTCGATTGCCCGCTTTTTGTGCGCTCGCGTGCGTTCGAGGTTTTCGGGCATCTGGAGGAGTTGGAGCTTCTTTTCCTGTAGTCCAACCATCATCTCTTTAACCACGTCTGGGGTTTCGTCGTCCGAAAGGTCATCCACGACCATTACCTCGAAGCGATCCTCAGGGTAGTCATTGGCCAGAATCGACAGTACGCAGGCCTCAATGCTGTTCGCTTCGTCCCGCGCTGGCACGATTACCGTTACGAATGGGGTACCGTTCGGCTCAACGGCCTGCATCCGTCGCGTGACTTTCCAAAAACCACGCGCGAAGGCGCCAATGAGGAGAGCATAGCCTACGCCCAGCACCACAAGGGCAATCCCGAAGGCGATCATGAAAGCTGAGTCGGCGGAGATTCCGAGGCGTTCGCCATTACGAGTCCGCGTTCGGCGGCCGATCGAAGCCGAAGTCGCGGCAACAGCGTGAGTCCCAAGAGTGCGGGTATCAGAATGTTCGCAGCGAAGATGCCCAATGAGGCATTAAAGGCTGCGGCCTCTGCAACGCCAAAGCTCCCGAGAAAGAACACAGCTGCGCTTTCGCGAATCCCGAGATCGCCAAGTGTAATCGACGGAATCGCACTCTTTGCGAAGAAAACCAACACCACGCCTGTGTAGGCGGCTATCCAACTCACACCACCTTGAAACGCGTGGACCATCAAAACAAACTGGGTGGAAAAAATAGCGTAGCGGACGATAGAGAGCGCGAACAGCTCTGTCGCGTCGCGTCCACTGAAGCGGTTGAGGATCGCAAATACGTGTTTGGTGCGCCGGAACGG
>JBBKWZ010000209.1:0-7794 GCA_037969195.1 Rubricoccaceae bacterium
CCGCATGACCTGTAGATCCACGACCTCCTGAAGATCCGTGCGATCCATCAATCCATCGGGAGGTCGGCCAAACGCTTCGTCGGGAAGACGATCCGCATCCGGCACGGCGAACCTCGATCCTGAACATCCTGCAAAGAAGACAAAAAGGGGCAGCAGGAGCGCGTAACGCATGGAAATGGAGGCGGCGAATAGAGACGACAAAGCCCGGCGTCGGCTATCTTGCGCCGAGCCGGGCTGGTGCGAAAGGGGGGACTCGAACCCCCACGAGCTTACGCCCACCAGATCCTAAATCTGGCGCGTCTACCAATTCCGCCACTCTCGCAGGATGGGCAGAATATACCGCCTCATCCGGCGCTCTTGCGGAAATCTGGAGTGAATCAAACCAGGCTCCGCCAACCCTTCCCTTGCTGAAAGACTCACCCTTGCCCGCCATGAAACGGTTTCACTTTGTAGCACTTGCGGCCTTCGCGGTCCTCTTCCTTGCAGCTTCGCCGCAGCAGGCACTCGCCCAGAACGACGTTTTAGACGACGTTCAGGCGGGGCTTTTCGATAACGGCAAGATGTTCACGCTGGACGAGCCGCCACTCGATTATTTCCGCGATGAGTACGGCTTTACGCCCGATGACGACTGGTTTCTTCATGCGCAGCTAGGCGCGCTCCGTTTCGCAACGTATTGCTCTGCCTCGTTCGTGTCAGGCGATGGCCTCATCCTCACAAACCACCACTGCGCCCGCCAGAGTGTGACGCAAGTTTCGGTGGAAGACGGTGTGGATTACAACGAGCCGGGCTTCTACGCGCAGTCGATGGACGAAGAGCGCCCCGTGGAGGATCTCTTCGTGGAGCAGTTGATTTCGATCGTTGATGTCACCGCTGAAGTTTTCGCTTCAACAGTGAACGCGACGGATGACCAGGCCAGGCAGCAAGCGCGCCAGGCTGCGATTCAGGAAATCGAAACGCGCATGGGCGAAACGGCAGGCGAGGGCCACCGCGTTCAATTGGTAACGCTCTACAGCGGCGGCCAGTACAAGGCCTACACGTACAAGCGATACGACAACATCCGCCTTGTTTTCGCCCCGGAGACGCAAATGGGCTACTACGGAGGTGATCCGGACAACTTTACGTTCCCACGCTACTCGCTCGACTTCTCCATCTTCCGCGCATACGACGAGAACGATGAGCCGCTCCAGACGCCGGACTTCTTCCAGTGGAATCCGGAAGGAACGAGTGAAGGCGACCTCGTCTTCATCATCGGCAACCCAGGCTCGACCACGCGCATGCAAACGGTTGCTGAGCTGGAGTACCGCCGCGACATTAACGAGCCGGCAATTCTGGACGCGCTTCACACCCGCGAACTGGCCTACGGCGCGTTTGTTACAAACAACCCGGAAGACCCGGCCACGCCGGAATTGATGGACACGTATTTCGGGCTCGCCAATTCTCGCAAAGCCTATGAGGGAAGAGTCGGCGGGCTTCGAGATCCGTACATCATCGCTCGTCGCCTGGATGCCGAGAACGATTTCCGTGCCGAACTGGCGAATCGCCCCGGCCTCCGGGCCCAGTACAGCGGCCTATTCGACTCCATCGAAGCGAACCGTGCGGCAGCGCGTGACCTCGGTCCGATGTATGGCGCGTTCGTCGGTTTCTCGGCCGGTTCGTCTCTGAGTTCAACCGTTACGGCGCGTTCGATTATGGCTTACCAGTATCTAAACTCGGACGACGCCGAAGCGCAGGCAGAAATCCGCGGGCAAATGCTTGAAATGGAGGATCAGCCTCTGGATCTGCAGCAGGGAATCCTCGCTGCACGCTTCCAGGATTTCCTGGATTACCTCGGCAACGATTCTGAAATCACGCAGGCTGCGCTCGGTGGGCGCATCCCGGAAGATGCTGCTCGCACAATGGTTCGCAGCTCCGGTCTCGCCACAGCGGAAGGGACTGCCGCATTACTGGACGGTGGCGATCTAGCCAGCGATCCTGGTGTTCAGATGGTCATGGCCATCATGCCGCAGTTCACGCAGTTTCAGCAGGCGTATCGGGCGGCCTCCTCGGAAGTGAGCGAGCTTGCTTCCAATCTGGGTCGCGCACGGTTTGAGGTGTTCGGAACGTCTATCCCACCCGACGCCACGTTCACTCTCCGCATCTCCGATGGTCTAGTCAAGGGCTACGACTACAACGGTACCGTTGCGCCGACGCATACCACGTTTTACGGGTTGTACGACCACTACTACTCTTACGGCCCGGAGGCCGAGAACGGCTCGTGGGATCTCCCGTCCACATGGCTTCCGATTCCAGAAGGCCTCGATCTCTCGACGCCCTACAACTTTGTTTCAACGAACGACATCATCGGCGGCAACTCCGGTTCGCCGATGCTGGATCGCGACCTGAACGTGGTCGGTATCGCATTCGACGGCAACATCGAAAGTTTGCCTGGCAATTACATCTACCTCGACGAATACAACCGCACGGTTTCCGTAGATGTGCGCGGGATGCTCGCGGCACTGGAGCATGTATATGGCATGGAGAACCTGGCCCGCGAACTACGCAACGGCGGGATGTAATTCGATTTCTATTGGTTAGAAAGGACGGGGCGTGTGGCTTGTGCGACGCGCCCCGTTCTCTATCCGGCCATCAATGTCACCAAAATCGGTGTCACGTCGAGAAGGCTTTCAGCATTTCGGAAGGCACTGGCACCGGCCCCATAGGCGACTAACGGAACAGTGTTTCGCGTGTGGGTTTTGATCGAGAGGTCTTCGAGATTGCCGTGGTCGCTGGATAGAAGCAGTAAATCTTTCGCCGGGTCCAAAGCGTCCAGCAACGCATCAACATAGAGATCAACGGACCTGAGCGTGGCCTCGGCTTTACTGAAATCCTGAAGGTGTCCAATCTTGTCGGTTTGGTAGTACTCGAAGAGGGTGAAGACGTGGCGTTGGCCAATACTGTAGAATCTCGTTGCTGCTTCTTCTTCAGATAATGGCGGCATGCTTGGGTCGAGTCGATTGCGCCATACCTCGTTCGTGATCCCCGCGCTGATCGCGTATCCATTTCGCAGATCGTCGCTCCCGTTGAGCTCGATGCCGGCCTCGCGGCACATGAACGTCGTCACGGTCCACCGTTTGCGCTCCCACGCGTGGACGAAAAATCGTTGAGGGTAGGCGTTCGCAAAAGCGAGGTCGTCGACAGCGGATCCCGCATTCTTAAGCTGCGCAAAGATGCTGTGCTCCTTCAGAATTGGTTTCGATGTAGAGTGCGGATATGGCCCGTAGTGTTTTCCCGCGGCTTCCGCGCAGTTGATTCCGGAGAAAAGCGTGGCTTGTCCCGTTCCGCTTTGCGGGAGTCCTTCGACGTCGAGATTCGCGTCGATCGGCCGGAAGACGCGAGATGGCTCATCAACTGTTGGAGTTTCATCGGTCCACTGCGAGCCACCACATAACCGTGCCAGCCCCGGAAGTTCGAAGCGGGCAAATGGGTTGCTCGACGGATCATTTCCACCCAACCCAATTCCATCAATAAAAACGAAATAGACGTGCCGGGGTCCGATGGAACTAACGTGTTAGGTGAGCGGCAAAACTACGGTGTTGGGGTCGTCCGGGCCGCCGCGATAACCCAATCCTGGTCGACATCCTGCAAAAGTAGATGCACGCGTTCGGGGAAGGAAAGCGCGTCATCCGCATCATCTCCGGGCAAACCGAAAACCGGCCGGTTTGCGTTCAATGCCCAATCCAGCGCACGGGCTTCTGGCGTGTGCATTCTCGGCGCGACGAAAAGGCTTGGCCCGGCCAACGCGGTTTGAAGAAGGGCACGATCGGCGTCGTCGTGGTCAAACGGGCCATGTGTTGGCGGGAAAGAGGAGACCAGAATCCCACCCGCTTTGACGGCCGCCGCGATGCCCGGGCGCATCTTGTTGTCAACTTTGCCGAGACCGCAATTGGCCACGATCACAGACGGTACACGAGCGGCGCTATAGAGTTTGTGGAGCACAACGTCGAAGCCGGTTTGAGCGGCGGAGCTAACAGGAATGCCCTCGTCGAGGAGCTTTCGAGCCAGCACTTGCGCGGCTTCGAAAGGGCCGGTTGCGAGCGGTGGGCGTGCAAGCATTGCAACGGACGTTTGGGCCAGCGCTTCTGTATCACCAAACGTGTATAGCAAGACAGGTTGATTGGATCGGTCCAGATCGGACACGCCGGCGGGCCAGTGCGGATGCCCGTGGGCAATGACCTGAATATGCTTGCCAGAGAGGCCCGTAACGTCGTCAGCGGCTTTCTTAATCGCCGTCTGAAACGCGTCTCGATCGAAAAGATGCGCAACGGTACGTTCGGCGTTAGGAATGCCTTTCAATCGGAGGAGAACCTGTTCCCGGGGATAGTCGAGAAGGCTCTCGTAGGTCGGGAATCGCTCGAGCAACCGCAGCGCGGTAACGCGGCCCACGCCTTCCAGATCAAGGAGTGCGAGTGCGAAATCAACGGCGACGGGCGGCTTTTCCAGCATGCCTGGAAGGTAGAGCTGCCACCCAAAACGAACGCTGATCTCTTCGGATCGGCGAGGGTAACAATAGAAAATGGAGGGTTACAGATTTCCCTACCATATGCGCCAGAATTGCCAAATAACGGCCCGTGCAGGCCTGCCACGTCGATTATATACGGTGGCATTGCTTTTGCGCTTACGCGCGATATCCCTCCAGCCCATCTCGATTCATGATTACCCCGCTTCAGGTCCTCCTCGTTGCCAACGACGATGTGTCGCGCTACCGTGTCCCTCTTGTGCGCGGCGGATACAACCCGGAAATTTGCTGCGTGTCCTCCCTGGATGACCTGGACGATGCAATTGAGGACGAGGATTGGGAGATCGTAATTGTGGACACCGAGAGTATGCCGCTTTTGGATGTCGTCCGGACCGTTCAGGATGAGCTGCCCGATGTCCCCATAGTGGCGATTGTAGGTGACGAGAATACTCCACTTGATGCTGGTGTGACGGCAATTCTGGCCATGGAGGCACTGGAAAATCTTGCAGCAACTGTGGCAAGAGCGCTCCCAGTTCCGCACCCACATCAGCCTGCAGAAGATTCGATAGCCAAGAATTCTGAAGCTCCTCCGTCCGAAGACGAGAGTTCTGCCAAAACCCATTCCGCCATGCCACCTGTAGGAGACAATCTTTCCATCGGTCTCTATCAGAGTACGCCCGAGGGGCGGCTCTTGTACGCGAACGAAGCTGCAATCCAACTCCTTGGGTTTGATTCTACAGCTGATCTCGAAAATCTGGATCTTGGAAACGTGGGGTATCCCCGGACGGGATTCCTCGAACTGATGCGCCGGCAGGGATTCGTAAAGAATCTGACCGTCTGTTGGACCGACCGGAATGATCAAACCAAGTACACGCGTGAACACGCGCAAACCGTCAGGGATGAGGATGGGCACGTCCTTTACTACGAGGGGACGATCGAAGACGTGACAGAAATCCGGGAACGTGAGATTGAGGACACCCGCCTTTCGCTTAGAAGCCTGGCTCACCAGAAGGCATTGGTAGAACTTGCGGGATTGCCTGGCGACGATCCGGAATCCATGGTTAGGAGGGCGACCGAGTTGTCCGCTCGCCACTCAGGTTGTGAACGCGTTCTCGTGGCCGTACTGCACGACGCTGGCGAGCTTATCCATTGCATGGATTTGTTCTCACTGCAGCAGGCAGAGCATGGGACAGAGCCCGATCAGCCAGCATCCAACTACGAATTCATTCTGGACCTTTTAGAATCGAGCCGCTGTCTTGTCGTGGATGATGCGACATCCGACGACCGCATCGAACGCTTTGGTATTGCTGCTTACATCGATAAGAACGAAATAGGCGCGATGCTAATCGCTCCTATTCGTAAGCATGGGCAGGTTGTGGGCATGGTCAATTTTCAGCATGTTGGTGACCCGCGAAAGTGGACAGCGCAAGAGATAGATTTTGCAGCAACGGTTGGAGAGTTGCTTGCTCTGGTTCTGGATCGTGGTGAGCGAAGCCTCGCGGAGGCTGCGCTGAAGGAAAGCGAGAATCGTTACCGCGCCATCTCCGAGCTTTCTTCTGACTATGCCTATGCCGTCCACATTTACTCCGATGGTCAATCAGAAATCGCGTGGGCTACAGAGGCCTTCGAGCGTGTGACAGGTTACACGACCGACGAAATCGACGCTCTGGATGGATTGATTTCAATCGTCCACCCTGATCACAAGGAAGCAGCCAAGACGCTACTATCCACGCAACCCGTGGATCGGACGTCCGAAACCGAATTTCCCATCACGACCAAAACGGGAGAGGAGCGGTGGATTTCCAGCCGTACGATCGTCGCCGAGGAAAGCGGCTCCGATTTGACGATCATTTATGTCTGCAGCCGTGACATCACGGATCGCAAACAGATGGAGAAGGAGTTGGTTGTTGCGCGGGACCGAGCCGAAGAAGCCCGCCAGAGTGCCGAGGAGGCTCGCGATCGAGCTGAAGAGGTTGCTCGAATGAAGTCGGCATTCTTGGCGAACATGAGCCACGAAATCCGTACGCCACTCACGGGCGTTCTTGGATTTGCAAGCCTTCTCGCGGAAGAGTCCGACGGTGAAGCGAAGGAGTTTGCCGAGTACGTCGAACGCAGTGGCCTTCGCCTTCTGGACACGCTAGACTCCGTCCTAGATATCGCGCGCATTGAAGGAGACAGCGTTGTTCTCGATCTCGAAGACGTGGACGTGAATGCGGAGGCCGAGCAGGTTTTGGCAGTGCTCCAACCAATGGCTGATCAGAAGGGAATCACATTGATTCTCACGCCATCCGACGAGCCTGTTTTTTCCCGCGTTGATCAAACATGTTTGGGGCGCATCATCACGAACCTCGTCGGGAATGCAATCAAGTTCACGGAGGAAGGCGAAGTCGAAGTGTCAACCCAGGCCAATGGCGAAACGATTCACTTGGTCGTTCGCGATTCGGGTAAGGGGATTGACCCCGACTTCATCCCCCATCTGTTCGACGAGTACCGCCAGGAATCGGATCGGAAGGATCCGGCGAATCTGGGCAGTGGACTTGGCCTGTCCATCTGCAAGCGCCTCGTAGACTTGCTGGAAGGCACGATTGAAGTTTCGAGCGAACGCCCCGGCGGAACGACGTTTACCGTAATTCTGCCCCGATCCGACGAAGCTGCGCATCAGCTTGCATCGGGTGACGGCGCGTCAAATCAGAAGGTTCTGGAGCCAGTCATCATCCGTCCGGCTGAAGAAGAGGCGAGTGAGGCAACCGCACTCGAGGATGTCGAAACGGAGGACGCACTTGTTGATGATCTCGGATCTGAGGACGAAGATGAAGCGCATTACACTGTGTCTGAAATCCCGGAATCAGAAGAGGAGAGCGCAGACGAGGAGAACGAATCAGCTACCATCGCGGAAGAAACCACGATGGAAGTCGAAGACGCATCCGAAATCGTGGAGACCAAAGACAAGGCATCGGACGTAGCGGCAAGTTCACCTCCATTCGCGCCGAGCGAATTTGCGATGCCCCGATTCGAGTTTGACGTGGAAGCGTCCTACGATTCGTTGGATGATGACAACGCCGAAACGGCTGCCGTCGAATCACCGGAAGCCGCCGACGATGGCGTACTCGCCGCTATTTATGACCAGGACGAAGCTGAACCGAAAAATTATCTCGCCGACACAGACGAGTTCGGGGTTTACAACGACGAAGAGGCTGAGGAGCCCGTGATGCACGGAGACTCGCTTCCTCAGGTTGTGGAGAATGAGGAACCCGCGATGCACGGAGACTCGCTTCCTCCAGTTGTGGAGGCTGAAAATA
>JBBKWZ010000210.1:0-12151 GCA_037969195.1 Rubricoccaceae bacterium
GGGCAAGGCTGGGATGAAAAGCCGGGCAAGAAACGCCGGTCCGAGAGCGGGAATTTTCAGAACCTAGCACGCACAAGCGGCAGAAACGACCTGTCAAGCGCGATTTTGTGGAATGTGCACGGGAGGCAGCCGTCGGTCGGCCCGCGATAGGGAATTTGCGAACCTGCGTTCGTTGACTGTCGCGTACTCAAACAGGTACTTTTTCAAGTCTCGGCTGGCCTCATCACATTCGTCTTGCGGTTGTCGATAGCATTGCCCGATGGTGTAATGGCAGCACACCACTCTTTGGAAGTGGTGGTGGAGGTTCGAATCCTCCTCGGGCAACATTATGCTCAACGATGCCTCGTCCCTTCGAGGAACAGATTGAGCACTCCGACCAAACCCCGCGCATCCCGCGCCGCGAACGCAGTACGTTCGCCCTCGGGCAACTCAAACACTTGCCTGCGCTCCAACCTTCTCAGGCAGCTCACCCTTTCGAATCACCGTCGTGCGTTCCTCTGACAATCAGGTCGTCTCCCTTTTCGCGGGCCGCTCCAACGAGGCCTTGGCCGGACGTATTGCGGAAGCCTACGGCAAACAGCTAGGACAGGTGAGCATCCGCAATTTCGCGGACGGCGAAGTCTATGTGCGTTTCGAGGAGTCCATCCGTGGGGCCGAGCTGTTTCTTATTCAGTCCACGCAACCACCGGCAGAAAACTGGATGGAACTCCTGCTGATGATCGATGCCGCTCGCCGGGCCAGCGCAGCCCGCATTACAGCAGTCATGCCATATTTCGGATACGCACGGCAAGATCGGAAGGATCAGCCGCGAGTGCCGATCACGGCGAGGTTGCTTGCCAACATGCTTACCACTGCAGGAGTGGATCGCGTGTTGACTATGGACCTGCATGCGTCCCAGATCCAGGGCTTCTTCGACATTCCTGTAGATCACCTTTACGGAAGTGCGGTTTTCGAGGAGTTCTTCGAGATGCAGCCGATGGAGAACCTGGTCGTGGTCGCACCCGATGTCGGGGCATCCAAAGTTGCCCGGGCCTACGCGAAGCGCCTAGGCGCCGATCTTGCGCTAATCGACAAGCGACGCCCGGAGGCAAACGTTGCGGAGGTGATGAACATCATTGGCGAAGTTAAAGGCCGAAATTGCCTCCTCATCGATGACATGGTTGATACGGCCGGAACTCTTTGCTCGGCTGCAAAAGCGCTCAGAGAGTCAGGCGCGCTAGATATCCAGGCGTTTTGCACGCACGCTTTGCTTTCCGATCCCGCCTTCGAACGGATCGAAAGTAGTGTGCTAAGCCGTCTTATTGTCACAGACACAGTCCCTCTTAAGAAGTCAACAAGCAAAATCCACGTCATCTCGGTCGCGCCGCTTTTCGCCGACGCCATCCATCGTATCTACTCCGATCAATCCATTTCCACACTTTTTGTTGAATAGCTCTTCGCAATACGTCCATCTGGTATCGCGTAAACTTCCCGGCTAGCCAGAAGACGTACGCCGACGTACGAAAAACCATGCAGACTATTACTCTCAACGTTCAGCCGCGCGAAGTCGGCCAGAAAAACGCGAAGGCGGTCCGCCGTGCGGGAAGCGTTCCTTGCGTGCTTTACGGAAGCCACATGCAGCCCGTGCATTTCAGTGCGGAGTCGCTGGAGCTGCGCCCGCTGATTCACACGTCCGAGACTTACCTCGTCTCCGTGACTGTTGATGGAGAGGCGCACGATTGCATCGTGAAGACCGTGGATTTCCACCCCGTCACAGATGCGCCCATCCACCTCGACTTTCAGGCGCTCACGGCCGGTGAGGCCATCACCATTACCGTGCCCATCCATCTCGAAGGCACGGCACCTGGCGTTAAGGACGGTGGCAATCTCTCGCAGCCGGTCTCCGAACTTGAGATCCGTTGCCTGCCAAAGTTTATCCCGGGCCACATTTCGATCGACATCTCCGAGCTTCAAATTGGGGATTCGGTACACGTGTCAGATATCTCCATTGGGGCCAATATCGAAATGATAACGGATCCGTCTCGCACGCTCGTCAACGTGGCAGCGCCACGAGTCGAGGTCGAAGCAGAGGTTGAAGATGCTCTTGAGATGTTCGATGACGAAGGCAATGTCATTGAAAGCGGTGGAGACGTAGGCGAAGAAGGCATCGACGCAGACGACTCCGACGGTTCGAACGAATAAGGCTTCGTGCCTCCCGAACCACAAAACCCGAACAGGTCGGAGCGCTCAAAGCGTTCCGGCCTGTTTCAGCGTTTATGGCCTTTTCTCGCAAGAAAGGGTCGCGCGTCGAACTCTTCCGAAACTGACAACATGGCGCGAGCCAACCGGTTGATCATCGGCCTCGGAAATCCGGGCCCCGACTACGAAAACACGCGGCACAACGCGGGGTATATGGTTGTGGACCGGATCGCTGAGCAGGTGGGCATAACGATGCGCGAGGAAGCGGCGGCCTCGATTATCGGAGAAGGAAGGTGGCGCGGTCGCCCGATTGCTCTCGCCAAGCCCATGACCTTCATGAACCGAAGCGGTCAGGCATTTCAGGCCCTTCGCCGCCGCTATGGGCTAGCACCGCTAGATATCCTGGTTGTATACGACGACATCGCTTTGCCACTTGGTACAATCCGTTTGCGACAGAAGGGCACATCGGGTGGACACAACGGCGTTCAGGATATAATCGACCGCCTTAATTCGACGGATTTTCCCCGCTTGCGCGTTGGCGTAGGGGATAGTTTTCCGCGCGGCGGTCAGGTGCGATATGTACTCGAACCGTTTCTGGAGGAGGAACGGCTTGACGCTGAGAAGGCCGTCGAGACGGCGGTTGAAGCCGCCCTCGCCTTCGTTCAGGACGGAATTACGATCGCGATGAACCGCCACAACAAGCGCAGTTGAGCACACCACTTTTCGACTTCTGTTTTCACCCAATAAACCTCTAACTCCCTATGGAGACCCAACAGCTACTTGCCCTCCTTGTGCCTGCCTCAGGAATCTTGGCCCTTGGCTACGCTTTTCTGCGTGCGCAGTGGGTTGCGAAACAGGATGTCGGCACGGACAAAATGGCCGAGATCGCCAAGGATATCGCTGACGGCGCTCGGGCATTCCTGAAGCGCGAATACCGCGTCCTCGTTGTATTTGTGGCGGCGGTCGCGGCGCTCTTGGCCTTTGCAAATATGGGACGCGCGGATTCCTCGTGGATGATCGCCGTTTCGTTTGTTACGGGCGCATTCTGCTCTGGCCTCGCAGGCAACATCGGTATGCGCGTAGCCACGAAGGCCAATGTGCGCACAACCCAGGCGGCTCGTACGGGGCTCGGCCCCGCGCTCAACGTCGCATTTTCGGGCGGCCTCGTTATGGGCCTCTCCGTTGTCGGTCTGGGGCTTCTTGGCCTTGGGGGATTGTTTCTTGCCTACGATGGTCTCACGGCTTGGGATATCACAAAAGTGATCAACGTGCTCGCTGGTTTCTCGCTTGGCGCATCCTCGATCGCGTTGTTTGCGCGCGTAGGTGGCGGCATCTACACGAAGGCGGCTGATGTGGGTGCCGACCTCGCTGGCAAAGTCTACGAAGGCATTCCAGAAGATGACCCGCGCAACCCTGCAACTATCGCCGACAACGTCGGCGACAATGTGGGTGACGTAGCTGGCATGGGCGCGGACCTCTTCGAGAGCTACGTCGGTTCCATCATTGGTACAATGGTCCTCGGTGCGGCTCTCATCCCCGCGGTTACCGGCGCAGGCGGGATGGAACTCGCGGCGGTCATGCTGCCGTTGGTTATCGCTGCCGTCGGTATTATCGTGTCGATTGCGGGATCCTTCTTTGTTAATGTGAAGGAAGGCGGCAACCCGCAGCACGGTCTCAATCTAGGCGAGTTCGGCGCAGCAGGTCTGATGGCCGTTCTTTCATATTTCATTATCGCCTGGATGATGCCAGGCGAATTCACAGCTACGACGCCCATCGTTGGTGAGTTCACGTACACGGCCAACGGGATATTTATTGCGGTGCTGATTGGGTTAGCCGCGGGAACGCTTATCGGACTCATCACCGAGTTCTACACATCCACGGAAAGATCGCCGGTCATGGGGATCGCGCGTCAGAGCGTGACGGGTTCGGCCACAAACATCATCGCCGGACTTGGCGTGGGCATGTATTCCACGGGACTTCCAACGATTGTCTTAGTTTTCGCCATCATTGGTGCTTTTGAGTTCGCCGGGCTCTACGGCATTGCCATCGCTGCGCTCGGTATGCTCTCTGTTACAGGCATTCAACTTGCGGTTGACGCCTACGGGCCGATTTCGGACAACGCCGGTGGCATCGCGGAAATGGCCGACCTTCCGCCAGAAGTTCGCGAACGCACCGACAAACTCGACGCCGTTGGAAATACGACGGCGGCTATCGGCAAAGGCTTCGCGATCGGCTCCGCAGCGCTTACAGCCCTTGCGCTCTTCGCCGCGTTCATGCAACAGGCACGTATCGAGTCCATCGACGTGGCCAACCCCCAAATTCTGGCGGGCGTGCTCCTCGGCGCGATGCTTCCCTTCGTCTTCTCTGCAATGGCAATGGCCGCTGTAGGCCGCGCCGCCGCAGACATGATTCGGGAAGTTGGCCGCCAATTTGCCGAAATTCCGGGTCTTCGCGAGGGCACCGCGAAGGCCGACCACACACGTTGCATCGACATCTCAACTAAGGCTGCTCTCCGCGAGATGATCGCGCCAGGACTCCTCGCGTTGATCGTGCCAGTTGTCATCGGCTTCATCGACAAAGAGATGCTGGGCGGCCTGCTCGTCGGCGTGACGGTTTCGGGTGTTCTAATGGCCATCTTCCAGTCCAACGCAGGTGGCGCGTGGGACAACGCTAAAAAGCGAATTGAAGGCGGTGTGACATTCGACGGCGTCGATTACGGCAAGGGCACGGATGTCCACAAAGCCGCTATCGTCGGTGATACCGTGGGTGATCCGCTCAAGGACACGTCCGGCCCGAGCCTGAACATCCTCGTCAAGCTCATCGCGGTTGTTGCGCTCGTCATTGCCCCACTGATCGCCGGCGACGTCGGCCCGACGGGCACGGCAGGCGCCGACACCGGCGCAGAGATCGTTCGTCCGGGTTTCGAAAGTGCTAAGCCTCCTGAACTTGTCCCATCGGTAGAGGACGAAGTCGATGGGGAGGGAGTGAATGATCAGGACGTGCTTACCGAAGAGCCGGTGGAGTAAGCCACTCGGAGGCTCGCCGGACGAAACTTCGGCGCCGCTCCTCAACAGCCCGAAAAATCAAAGCCCTTCCCAATATTTTTTGGGAAGGGCTTTTTTGTTTGGGATCGTTAGGTGTATCTAACTGCGCTTGTTAAGGTTATCCTTTCAACCACTATGAAACGCGCTTTCAAATGGATTGCTCGCATCTTGGGCGGCTTGGTCATTCTCCTGCTAGTTGCTGCCGTGGTGATGTACGCGATGGGCAGTTCTAAACTGAGCCGCACGTTTGACGTCTCCGTGGCCAGCCTTGTCATTCCGACAGATTCTGTTTCTTTAGCACGCGGTGAGCACATCGTCGCCACGAGTGGTTGCCGCATGTGCCACGGCGAAAACCTTGCAGGTACCGTGATGGTGGACGCGCCTCCGTTTCGGTTTGTAGCGCCCAACCTTACGTCGGGAGCTGGCGGAGTGGGTTCGCAGTTTTCTGCCGAGGACTTTGACCGTGCGATCCGCCACGGCGTAGCACCGGATGGGCGCTTTCTTATGATTATGCCATCCTCGGCGTTGCACGAGTTATCTGACACGGACGCCAGCGCCCTTATTGCGTATCTCCAACAGATTCCCCCTGTCGATAATGAACTGCCTCTGACGCAGTTCCACGTGCTAGGCAAAATCATGGCGGCCACCTTCTCCGACGAAGACGCCTACATGGAGGTTCGAGTAGACGCCACGAAGCCGGAATCGCCCGAGCCGGGCCCGACGTCCGAATACGGTGCCTACTTGGCTGGAGGGTTGTGCGCCTACTGCCACGGAGAGGATTTGGCGGGGATGGAGACACCTCCGGGACCGCCCGGTATGCTACCTTCTCCGTCTCTCGCGGCCGCGGGGTTATGGACGCTAGATCAGTTCAGAACTATGATGCGCACAGGTGTTACCGCAAGTGGCCGTGAGGTCGATGAGGAGTTCATGCCCGTTGACATAACGAAGCACTACAGCGACGAGGACCTGGAGGCGCTGCACGCCTACCTAGGGACGTTGTAAAGTTCTGGGCGAAACAATAGCGAACCGAAGCTGGGGGCAGTTGTCACGCGTCGGCGGCGGTATATTTCGTGTCCGCCGTTTTCGAGTTTCAACCGAGAGTAACATGTCCCGCATCGATGTCGTCATGCCTAAAATGGGCGAAAGCGTCATGGAAGGCACCGTTCTGGAATGGAAAAAGCAGATCGGAGACGTCATTGAATTGGACGAAACGCTGCTTGAGATATCAACCGATAAGGTGGATTCGGAAGTACCCGCGCCGTCCGCAGGAAAGCTCGTAGAGATCCTTGTAAAGGAAGGGGATACTGTTGATGTCGGTACGCCCATCGCGATCATTGATACAGACGTGAACGCTGCGACGTCATCTGGAGAAGCCTCGCCAACTCCCACCGAAGAGCCTGCGACAACAGCCGCCGCCGACCAACCTGCTGAGGAAGACCCAACGTCTCCCGCGCATGCCGAAAATGGTGCTGCACCTTCTGCTGCTCCGGCTGACGGCGGCGAACGTGTGAACGTCGTGATGCCCAAGATGGGCGAATCCGTCATGGAAGGCACGGTTCTCTCGTGGGCCAAGAAAGTCGGCGACAAGGTGGACCTTGACGAGACGCTTTTGGAAATCTCAACCGACAAAGTGGATTCTGAAGTGCCAAGTCCCTCGGCTGGTGTTTTGGTGGAGATCCTGGTCGCGGAAGGTGATACCGTTGATGTTGGTACGCCTATAGCCGTGATTGCTTCGGGTGAAGCGGCTGCCATTCAGGCGGCCGCACCCGCGACTGAACCAGTTCGTCCGTCGCCCCCACCACAACCGCCTGCTGCTTCGGGCGATGGAGCTTCAGCGGAAGCTTTGGCTACGCCAGTTGAAGATGGAGCCCCTATACAACGACGCGGTTCGGACGGTCGGTTCTTCTCCCCACTTGTTCGGTCAATCGCCGAGACGGAAGGCCTATCGATGGGCGAACTGGAAACCATCGCGGGCTCTGGCGCGGATGGACGCGTGACCAAGGGAGACGTGATTTCCTACCTCCAGATTCGAGGCTCGCGTCCGTCGGCAAAGTCAGTGCCGGCAGCTGCTCCGACCGGTCAGCCAGGCCTCGCTCCGCAAATCTCGCCCTCCCTTGTTTCGACACCGGCTCCTGCTGAGGGTGGCCCTCGGGAAGAGATCATCGAAATGGATCGAATGCGCCAGCTCATCGCTGAGCACATGATCCGTTCGAAGGCTACGAGCGCCCACGTCACGTCGTTCACAGAAGTTGACATGACGGGTGTCGTTGCCCACCGAGAGAAGAACAAGGTGGCGTTTGGGGCGAGAGAGGGCACGAAGCTCACATACACGCCGTATTTCCTCTATGCGGCCATTGAGCCTATGCGGTCGCATCCGTTGATGAATTCATCAGTGGAAGGCGCGCGGATCACGGTGAAAAAGGACTTCCACATCGGCATCGCCGTTGCATTAGGAAAAAAAGGATTGCTCGTTCCGGTCGTCCGCAATGCGGGCCAGCAGAATCTCACGGGTCTGGCGCACGCGGTTGCCGACCTCGCAATCCGCGCGCGCAACAAGCAATTGCTGCCGGACGAACTGCAAGGCGGTACTATCACGATTACAAACGTCGGTTCACTTGGCTCGCTGATGGGAACGCCGATCATCAACCAGCCCCAAGTGGCCATCCTCTCGCCGGGCGCAATCGTGAAACGACCGGTAGTCATTGAAGACCCGGAATTGGGAGACGTGATTGCGATCCGTCAAATGATGTACGTGTCGCTGAGTTACGACCATCGCATCATCGATGGTGCGATGGCAGCTTCGTTCCTGGCGGCGTACAAAGGGAGCCTTGAAGGCATCGAAAAAGACAGTGCGCTTTTTTAGAGGGTACGCACGCGAGTTCAGCCGATGATTCCGAGGCCCGCCATGAGATCTCGTTCGGCTGAACTCAACTGAGGCCTAACGAACTTGGAGTCCCCATTCCACGCCGCTACATTTGGCCTCGAATAGCCGTTATCGCAGCGTGGCCGAATCTCCCGAACCCCGACTAGACCTTACGCCTTTATCGCTGGCCCAGCGAATCGAGGGCTTTGAGAAGACGCTTCTCGAAGAGAGAAGCCTTGAAACGGTAGGCACGTATCGTCGCTCGCTAAACGAGTTCGAACGCTGGTTCGCGGGCAAGAACTCGAATTTTGGTTTCCGTCAGCAGGATGTGCAGGATTATCGAGACTATCTCTCGAACGAGCGTGGTCTGAGTTCTTCGTCTGTCTCTACGTATCTCACGGCACTTCGTCGGTTGTGCGCCTACTTGGTCAGCACCGGTGAGTTGGAAAGCAATCCGGCGGAAGGCGTCAAAGGGAATGCTCGTCCTACTAGTCACTCGCGCGAAGCACTTACGGAAAGCGAGGTCGAGCGACTTTTTGAGGTTTTGGACGGAGAATCGCTGATTGTGCTGCGCGACAGGGCCATTGTGGCATTAATGGTTTATGCCGGACTCTCCGAAATTGAAATCGTCCGGGCCAGTTGCGGCGACCTTGATCAGACGCTGCTTGGCCTGTTTCTCAACGTTCAGGGCAAGGGTCGTGTGGCAAAGGATCAGCACGTTCCGCTTGAGGGAGCGGCGGGCGAAATTGTCGAAGCGTACCTCCTTGCTCGTCCTCAGCGAACGCCGGAGGACCCGCTTTTCGTAAGCCACGGGCATCGCTCCGATGGCGACAGGCTAACAACGCGCTCGGTGCGCGGGCGCATTAACCTTCATCTCAAAACGGCGGACCTCAAACGCCCCGGCATTAGCCCACACTCGCTGACGCACACGGCGGCATTGATCTGGCTAACGAATGGGATGGACGTGAATCAAGTTCAGGAAAGGATGCGGCACGGGACGCTGGAAACGACGATGATCTCGCTGCGAAAGAAGGAGATTACAGGATAGATGTAAGGCCGTCTGACTGATTCGTCGTCCAGCAGACGGAGGCCGACATAATCGACCGCCCGCCAGTGCGCCGCCGTTGATCAGTTGTTGTCACAGGCGAGCGCTTCTTCCGGCGCCTCAAAGACCTCCGCAATCACGTCGTCGCGGGCCGATTCAGAATCGCCTCCGGCTACGAGTAGAACCGCGCCGATGAGCAGGCAGAAGGCAGCTGTGCCGAGAACCAGGTGTTGTGCAATTCGGCTCTTCAGCAGGGCCGCGATTCCGCCGGTCACAAGCGTTATCGCGAGGAAGACCGCCGCAAGATCGAACCAGCCTCCTTTGTTGTCAGCAATTCGCCCGTCGAGAATAGCGCACTGGGCGCTTACCATATAGTCGAGTCCTGTCTCTAGCAGTTCGACCGACTCAAGTTCTCTGTAGGAAGCGTACGTTTCTTGTGCGTCTGGAGAAAATGGATTGAGGATACCGTCGTCAACCGCCGTGTCCCATTCCTCGATGAGGGCCCACACTTCCGGAGGCATGGCATTCTCCATGTATGCCGCCGCAGGGCGATCATTCTGGTATTCGATGAGCCAGCCGAAGAACCAATCGCGTTCGATTGCTTGCTGTGCGTCCGCGTTGTTATAGGCGTCATTTGCGAAGCTCGTCTGGGCGAGAGCTTCCGTATTGGCATCCCTTACCTCTCCTGAAAGGGCTCCACTCTGATACGTAGCGATCGCGGTGAGAACTGCTGCGAGACCAATCAGTATCGCTGCAATTAACTCGATCCGATCTCGTCTGGACTGTTCCTGTGTAGACTCTTCTGCCATGCGCAATGGTAGCGCTCACGCTCAATTCGCTGCAAACCTGATCGCTGCGGGTGCGGAATGGTGATCCACGCGATATCGGTACACGAGCAAGGGCTCCCCACGCAACCGTGAAGAGCCCTGAGGCTAGCGTCAGGTGACTTTATCCGCCGTGTGTCATCATAAGCGTCACCATCGGCGTCATCTCGGGATCGACACGTTCCTGGCCAGGGTAGGGGTCAAGCTGAAGCAATGTTAGTTGATAGCCTTCAGCAACAGTCGACTGCAAATCCTGCGGTTCGGAATTTGCTCCTACAAATCCGGGGATGCTCAGTTGGACTTGACTAATGACATCATTGGCTATGAGCGACAAGACGACCGTGGCTCGACCCTCCCACACGCACGAGATGCCTGGCTCTGCTGGGCAGCGGCTGTCCTCTGTGATGTGATCGAATCGGACGATCATTCCGTCCACAACAGTGGACGCTCCCTGCTCCAGCGTAAATGACTCGTCAAGCTCGGCGTAACCAGCGTTGGTCATGGGACCGGATGTTCCGGTGGAATCAGCCGAAAGCGGCTCTGTAGTACGGCATCCGGCAGCAATCAAAAGGAGGACGAGCGGAAGAGTGGCAAGGCGAATCATCGTAGATTGGCTGTTTTGAAGTGAGTGGTGGAGGTTCCAACCCAACCACCATCAAAGAATCTACCAACTCGGCCGATCTGGACCACTAAAGGCGCGTGCGCACCGAAAGTTGGTGGAGCCCGCCGAGTTCGCTCCACGAATTGAACGCATAGTCGAAATTGAATCGGCTCAAGTTTATCCCGAAGCCCGCGCTCACACCCGCAAGGTCCAATCGATCGCCCGTTGCGAGCTCCTGATGACGCCGGGGGTTGTACCCAATGCGAATGGTAACGGGCGTTCCGACGCGTATTTCTCCAGCAACGTTGACGTGTCGGAGAGCTTCGTCCAGGGCCGACCCGTCGCCGCTGTAGTCGTGAAGGTTGTAGCCCATAAGTATGATTGTGAGCGGAAGGCGCTCCAGGCGTTTCGAGACCCCGAGTCGCAAGTCTACGGGCAGGCGATCAGCCGTTTCTCCTAGCGACGAGAGAGCAAATCCAACATTGTGGATAGACGCGCTCAGCCCGATTTGTTGATTCGGAATTGTATAATGCACGCCCAGGTCGGCAGCCAGGGCCTGGCCTCCTGCATCATCGATAGACGCAAACGCTGTGTGTACCGTTGCTCCTCCGCGGAGTGACGGTGTGAACTGGCGAGCGTAAGAGAGCGAGATAGCAGCCTCGCCAGCACCGAACGTTGTCCCGTCGCGGACACCGTTCTCGTCGGCGCGCTCAAAGGATCCGTACGTGAGGTATCTGACCCCTGCCGCAAACGTTCCGAGATTGCCGATTGTCCTCGCATAGGACACAAAACCCGCATTGATGTCGCTAAGGTGATTCAGATACGTCACCGACAGGCCCCGGTGCATATCCTCTGTGAGCAACGCCGGGTTGTACAACACAGCGGAAGGATCATCACTGGCAACCGAGCCAACAGTACCGGCCAAGGCAGACGCGCGCGCCGACGGCTCGAGTCGCAGCAGATCAAAGCCTGTATCGCTGCTGGATTGCCCTGCTGCAGCGTATACGACGAGAGCAGCAAGAGCGATGGAAAGCAGCGTTCGCATGACCATAACGGGCTGAGGGCTGGAGTGAGACGCGGGCGCCGATTGAAATTGCTCAGAGGGCGAGGGGCGTAGCGAAGTTGCGATCAGCCGTACAGTTGGATTGGTGTGAGGGTCATGCGGACGCTAAAACTACGGCGTTTCGCGCTGATTGCCAGGGTATTTCCGAGGTGCTCCTTTCGCAAGGTCAAATAGCTGCATTTGAGTGGAGCGGTTTGCCAGGCACTCCGTGATTCCTCCGTGGATCCTAAGGCAGCCCGTAAAGATCGAATGGAAACAGCCGAAAGTAGGGAACGGCGTTGAGGTCATCGCGTGAGAACCCGGCTCTGCCAGAAGGCTATTCGTACCTTTTCAGGTTGATCGTGGCTGACTCAACAGGCCGCAGATCATATCCTCCAACCCTCCTTTGCCGGAGAAATCCGGGGCCAGTGCTCCGACCCCCCAACAGTCCATGATTAAGGCCATTCAAAAGTTGTTCGGCGGCGACAGTAACGACCGCGATTTGCGCAAACTGGAGCCGGTTGTAGAGGAAATAAACGGCATCGCCAAAACCC
>JBBKWZ010000211.1:0-4115 GCA_037969195.1 Rubricoccaceae bacterium
ATGACCTCGGCTTTGCCATAGCTGAGGATACCTCAGCGGCTGATTTCGAGAACCTCGAGCATGATCCTGCCCGCCGGCACCTTGATCTCTATCGTATCGCCCACGGACTTACCGAGCAATCCGCGCCCGATGGGGCTGTCCACCGAGATCTTACCCTGCTCAAAGCTGGCCTCCGCACCTGCGACAATCGTGTAGAGCGCTTCCTTCTTCACCTTGTGGTTCATCACGCGCACCCTTGAAAGAATGCGAACGGTGGTACTGTCAACCGAACTCTCGTCCACTACACGACCGTTTCCTATCGTGAACTCAAGCTTGGCAATGCGGGCTTCAAGGTGGGCCTGAGCGTCCTTCGCTGCATCGTATTCAGCGTTCTCGGACAGATCTCCCTGTGCCCGCGCCTCGGCGATCATCTGAATGACCTTCTGGCGTTCGGTAGTCCGAGCGGCGTGAAGTTCGTCCTTCAGTTTCTGAAGGCCTTCAGCGGTTAGATAAACGGGTTTGTCGCTCATGTGCAGCGTCGAAACAGTGGATCTACGCGATAAAAAACGCCACGTCCCGGGACTGTCGGGATGCGCGGCGGATGGTAGCGTCCAAAAGATACGGCGAAGTGCCGCCGAAGGCGTGTTCAGCTTCTTCGAATACCTTCGTTACAACCTGTGATCTTCCTCACCAAGAGGCACGAGGATTGCCGTTCCTTCTAGATCGGCTCGCTGGGGTCGAGCTGGTTGAACGCCGTGATCCCGGTCGCAGGAGGTCAGATGGATCGGAAACCTGCATCACGCTCTCGTTGGCCACGAAGCCCCGTGGGTTGTCCACCACGCGGCGTGCCTGCCAGTAATGGCGCTCATAGTAGCCTTCCGTAAGATTGGAAATCGTCACGCCACGGCTCGAGGAGGCATGGATAAACTCGCCATTTCCGATATACACGCCAACGTGCCGCACGCCGCGCCGACGGAAAAAGACCAAATCGGCAGGGAGTAGCTCGTTGCGGCTTACCGCAGAGCCCCGATGTACCTGGGAAGCGGTCGTGCGGGGGAGCTCAATATCCAGCGCATTACGCATGAGTTGTTGGACGAAGGAGGAGCAATCGATCCCGCGCCGCGTGGTCCCCCCCCATCGGTAGCGTGTGCCAAGCCAGTCTTCACCTTCTTCCCGAACGGTTGCGGCGAGCGCCGCCGACCCTGCAAGAACGGGTGCACCTGCACGTACAGATCCGCCAAGGGCTACCGTCCGAACTCGCGAATTGCGTTCCGCTCGTCCGTTCTGCCCCGATGTCCGTTCTTGATTCGCCGCCGCTTCCGTGTTGTTGGTCGCCGATCTTACCCAGGTCCCACCTTCGTTTTGATCAGTCTGTTGAAGTGAGCTTAGTGCCGCGCATCCAGTCAGCGGGATGATTGCGAGAAGCCCGGAGAGTAGAAACCTGTACGTCAGCGCGTATCGATTGGGGGACATGTGGCTGTGGTGGTGGCGGCGGGGTCGAGGCGAAAATAATAGCATTCGGGAACAAAGCAAGAAATCAGACCAAAACTTGTAATAACGGCCTATTTCCAGTGGCTACGCGGGAACCCGGAAGAGCCCGAACGATTACGTCTGGACGAGCTACTACTTTCATCGGCAACTTGCCTCCTGCACTAAAGTGTTAGCGCCCATCAGACCCCTGCGGTCATCCTCGTCAAAAGCTCCTGAACGACTCGCCGCGCTCGCGCTGGGATTCGCCGCTGGCGTCGCGTCTGGGGTTCTTCTCGCCCCGGACGTGGGCAGGCGTTCAAGGCAGCGTCTGGCAGAAAAAGCCCAGGAAACAGCAAGGATTGCTCAGAATCGGGCACTCAGCGCTACACAACCGATCGTGGATCGCGTGCGCGGTGCCTCACACGAACTCGCGGTTCGTCATCTGCCACTCTTGGGCGACTGGGACGTTGTGGACGGACGTGAGTTACTTGAGGATCTCTCAAGGCCGGTAAAGGTCTACCCCTAACATTTACTTTCAATTCAACCCCATCAGTTATGCCTTACCCAGAGCCTCTCGTAACCCCCATGCGCGAAGAACTCACACGTCTCGGTGTGGAAGAACTTCGTACTGGCGCGGATGTGGATCGCGCGATGTCCGAGTCGGCTGAAGGGACGACGCTCGCGATCATCAATTCGGTATGTGGTTGTGCTGCAGCTAACGCAAGGCCTGCCGTTGCGATGGCACGCGGTGTTGATAACCAGCCGGACCGCTACGTCACTGTTTTTGCAGGACAGGACCTGGAAGCCACTGCGCGCCTTCGGGAGCATCTTGCTGGTATTCCTCCATCCTCGCCGTTCATGGCGTTGTTGAAGGACGGTGAGCCCGTGTTCGTCCTGGAGCGCCGTCACATCGAAGGTCGAAGCGCATCGGCGATCGCGCACGACTTGGTCGGTGCCTACGGGCGCTTCTGTGGTGAAGCATCCGGCGACGGAGCCGTCCAGCAGGAACCTGTAGTGAAAGCGACCAACGAACCAACGGACGATCTCCCATCGACGTTTAAATCGATCCTTTAGAGAAGTCGTTACTTCCGTCGGAGCTTTTCCAGTCCATTCGAATGACAGCGACTGCGTAGATGGCTCCGGCTATCACTAGCGCGGCAATCGTCCAGAGAACGGGCATTTCCAGATACACAGCCAGGCCTGCTGGAAACAACAGAATAGCGGCGAGCAACCCGTGCCCGATGACGGTGCGCGTCGCCTGAGAAAGTGATGCGCTGCCCAGGCGGAGCATCCAGACAATCTGAGCACTGCGCGAAACGAGCCCGGCAACGGAAACCGCGGCGATGCCGATTTGCGGCTCCGCACTCCGGGCAGCTATAGCGAGGGCGACAACCTGCGCGGCAAGAAGGACAACGCTGAATCCAAGGTCGCCGCGCTGTCGTTCAGTGACGTCGAAAAGGCGGGTAAGCGGCGATGCGACTGACATCACACAGAGCCACGGCGAGAGAATCGCCGCATAGACTCCAGCTTCACGCCACGGTTCACCGAATACGAGCGCGAACAGATCGGGGCCAGCGACGGCCACAGCCGCCATTGGAAAGATCGCGACGGCGATCAGCCGGCCAAACACCTGATTGGTAAGCGGACCCAGGCGGTTTTCAAGAAACGCAACCGGCGCACGGACAGCAAACACTTGGCCGATGGAACCCGTGATCAGGCTGACGGGAAGAGCTAGGGTGCCATACGCAAGCCCAAACAACCCCACGGTTGTAGTGCCGAAGAACACCGCCAATAGGAATACGGCAATGCGGGAGGCGACTAGGTTCAGGAACGCCGCGGGCGTTGAAAAAAGCGGGAACCGGCGGTACCGCTTTGCAAGGTTCAGGGTTGTCTCTCGCCTGAATGCAGCAGCCAGAATCACATGGTCACGCAGCAAAAGCGGGATTCCGATGACAAAGACTAACGCACAGAATCCCAAAACCGCACCACCAGTCAGGCCAAGAGAGTCCGCTCCGAGAACGCCCGCCGCAATCTGAAAACCCACGACGACGCAACTCTGGATAAAACGTCCCACGGAAATCAATCCAAAGCGATCCTGACGCGAATGCCAACTTTCGATAATCTGACCCCAGCCGGCCATCAAAATCCCGACCGGAAGCAAAACAAGCGCGGGCGCCAACGCTGGGGTGTTAAGAAGAGACGCGACCTCGCCTCGCCAGGGCAAAATCAACACGATTAGCACCGCTCCTGTCGCTGCCATGCCAAGGGCCAGCAGGTACAGCCCGGCAGCATCTTTGTTGGATGCCGGGAGCAGTCCGGCATCCTCGTAGTGGCCGGTGGTGAGTGTTGCGACTATCGCTATCAGGGTGACGAATAGTGTTAGGACGCCAAACTCGTCAGGCGTAAACAGGCGAGTGAGTACGGGTCGCCCGGCAAAAACAACGGCCTGCGCCAGAATGACGCCACTGACCAACTTGAGAACTGGCCCCACGAACGAGCCAGCCAGCCTCTGGCGGAGCAATCCGTCACGATGAAAGAGTTGAAGGCGAGGCTGACGCGGTATCACTCGTTTATTCGGTAGATAGCCCAATCACCCGCGCGAAACGCTGGAAGACCTGAAGGCGGTGACGGAGTACGGGAAACGTCGACCAGTGCCCATTCTGCGT
>JBBKWZ010000212.1:0-8571 GCA_037969195.1 Rubricoccaceae bacterium
CCTCTTTAGGTGGAAGCTTCGATTCAAGTGCACGGAGTATAACAACTAGGCGCAAATAATAAGGGGCTAGGCGGCAGCAATTCTCACGTTAATGGAGCGCTTCGTACTTCGGGTCCGCGCGTAATTGGTCCAACCAAGGCGATGCCTGCACGTCAGTCGGGCTGAGTCCTATCTCAAACCCTTCTTCCAGATAGCGCAGTGCCAGATCCCGCTCGCCAAGTTGTTCGGCGATCTGTGCCATGATTTCCTGTATCCACGAGAATTTTGTTGGGATGCTTTCAAGGCGTTCAAGCATCGTTCGTCCACGCTCCGGCTGGCCCGTCATCACGTAAGCGAGGGCTAGACCGATAAGCGCGTTCGCGTCGTTAGGATTGACCTCAAAACCACGGGTATCTATTTCGATAACCCGCTGCCAGGCGCTATTTGCCTTCATCGAATCACCAGCCCATTCGTATGCACTGGCGAGAAAGTACCAGAAATCGGACTCCGTACTATCGAGTTCAACAGAATGCTCATACATGGCGACGGCCTCGGAATATTCGCGTCGTCGAATATGGATCTCCCCAAGACTTGCGAAGGCCGATGCGGTAGGCCCCGTTGCATCTGGGTTGGCCTCCGTGGCCCGCTGGTACCAGACTTGAGCGGAATCCAGCAATTGCCGATCAAGGTATTGTCTTCCGAGGCCGTTATACCCTGTCGGGCTTTCCGGTCGAAGGCCGATAACCCGGCGGTAGGCCCGAGCGGCTTCTTCGTTGCGGCCCTGGTATCCATACAGATTGCCTAGATAGCTGTGGAACGCCCAGTAGCCTGGCTTCAACTCGACCGCGCGCAAGTAATGGGTTTCGGCTTCGTCGAGTCGATTCAAGTAGTAATAGGTGGCAGCCAGCTGTTGGTGTGCGAATGCATTCGTGGAATCAATCGTCAGCGCAGCAAGCAGTTCTTGCTCGGCTCTGTCGTATTGCCCGGTACCTTTGTATATCCTGCCTGCTATAATGCGGACCGCCGCCAGGTTGTTGTTGAGCTGGACCGCACGGTCGACGGAATCGGAGGCCAATTCAACCCAGCTCGGGTCTTCCGTGGTTTCGTACTTGCGCCAGTAAGCCTCGCCGAGACCTGCGTAGGCGAGGACATAGCGGGCATCCTCCTCGATAGCCTTTTGGAAGAGATCAATCGCCAGGTCAACGTTGTGCTCGATTTCGAAATTGAGCAGGTAACCCTGTGCTTTCGTATAGTCGTCGAAGGCTTCGGGGCTCGATGTGCCGCCTGCGGTTAGGGTCTCGACGTCAGACGCGCTCAGCTCAAGGTCCAGCAATCCAGCCAATACCTGCGCCACACTGTCTTGCATGGCAAGCATATTCGTCACTTCGCTGTCAATGATGGTGCTTCTCGTCTGGCGGTCCTCCTCTGCGCTGAAGAGATTAAGCGTTAGCCGAATGCGGGCTCCAGAGCGTTGCACACTTCCCGTAACCAGCACATCGGCGTGAAGAGATTCGGCGGCATCTCGTGGAGATTGAGATCCCAAATCGTCCTCCTCGGCAGGTATCACGGATAGCCGATCCACGAATTGCTCCATCTCGGTGAGCGTGGCAGAAACGGTATAGCCCAACCCATCGATAAAGGCCTGGTCCGTTGAATCGCCGCTAACGTTTGCAAAGGGGAGTATGGCTACTTGCACTACTTCGCCGGCCGATGCCCCACCTGGTGAGGCCAACTGCCTTCCGAGGAATAGTGCGAGCACAATGCTGACGACGACGAGTGCCGCAACAGTCAGCTTCTTCGCACCAAAGTTGCGCGTTCGCTTTGGAGATTTCGGAAAGTCGGAAAGCTCGCGGCCTGATTGAATCGCTTTGAGATCCTGCAGCAAAGCCGCGGCCTCCTGATAGCGCGCGGAAGGATCTTTCTTCAGGCATCGGTTGACGACCGTCTCTATCCCCGGGGTCACATCCAGGTTGATCGAGGACAGCGATTCCGGCTCCTCCTGAAGAATGGAGAAGATTACAGCCTGCTCATAACTGCCTTTGAAAGGCCGAACGCCTGCGAGACATTCGTACAGCACAACGCCCAATGCCCAGATATCCGTGCGCCCATCGATTTCAGTTCCGGTCGTCTGTTCGGGGCTCATGTACGCTGTCGTTCCGACAGTCGCGCCCGTCCGTGTGAGTTGAGCCTCCCCAACCCTGGCAATTCCGAAGTCGACAATCTTCGCGAGCCCACCGTCCGTCACAACAACGTTGGCCGGTTTGATATCTCGATGAACGATCCCGGCAGAGTGCGCTGCAGAAAGTCCGCTGGCGATCTGAATACCGTAGTCCAGCGTCTCCTCCAAACCGAGCGGCCCGTTTTCCAACCTGGCTCGCAAAGAGGCGCCGGCGTAGAATGCCATCGCTATAAAAAGCTGCCCGGTATCCGTCTCGCCAAACTCGTGGACCGTGCAAATATTTGGATGATCCAGCGCCGAGGCGGCCTGCGCCTCCGCAAGAAATCGCTCTTTCGATTCGACATCCTGGCTCATCGCCGGCGGCAAGAACTTGAGGGCAACTGATCGTTGCAGCCGCGTGTCCTCCGCACGATACACGACACCCATGCCGCCTCCACCCAGAACCTCCCGGACAGCATAGTGCGAAACGGTCTCCCCACTCAAACGGTAAGGATCGCTGGGAGTCGGTGCGTTAGTGTCGGCCATGCTGCTCTTTCAGCGCCAATAGAGTGCCGCTACCAAGCAATTTCTGCTTGATTGCGATGCATTCACGGCGTTTCTCGGCAATGATAGCGCCGGGACCGCATACGTACAGCGCTGAAACTCCACGGAACAATTAGAGCGAGGCTCTATGCCGCCGAACGCAATCTGACTGCCAACAAATTCAGTTAAGCGGCGACGACGTCGGGCTGGTTGATGTACCAGGGGCTTCCATCCGCGGCTGTGAGGTACGGCAACGTCTCGTAGAGGTCGGTCTCGTCGTACTTGATGCGGTTGTCCATTTCGTATAACCGACTGAGATTCTCGCGACGGTGCGTGAGATAGGTTTGCACCAGAAGAAGCTCCTGCTCTGAGTTCTTCTCAAACTGCGCCGCCTGGAGGGCTAGCGGATAATCTTCTTCGGCGTAGCTGTTCACACCCTCCGGAAGCGCAGAAATCCGGTAAAGGGAAAGGCGTTGCCGCACAAGAGAATCAAACAACTTGGAGTAGTACGCGGCCTTCTGTGGTTTCTCAAACGACGCGGCAATGGACCAGGCGGAGAGGTAGCCCGTGTATAGAGAGACGGCAACGCCCGCCGAGTTGATCGGGTCTACAAATGCGGAGGCATCACCAGCGAGGTACCAGCCATCGCCGCAGAGTTGGGTAGGTCGGTAAGCAAAGTCACGAATGCCACGAAGCGAATCGGGGACAAGCGTTGCAGGCTCCAGCAGTTTCGACGTGATAGTTGTGCTCTCGATTCCCCGAACGAAGCGCTCTTCGAGCGTTCCCCCGCCCGCCTTGAATTCGGCGGCTTCTTTGGGTGCAAGGACCAACCCGACGCTCGTCAGTTCTTTCTGAACGAGGTGCCAGCACCACCCCCAGTCCCCAATGCCCGAGGCAAAAGTCATGGGGCGGGTATCACTATTCCAGCGGTTCTCAAACGGATGAATCGTTCCGCCGTACCCGATGTAATCTGAGTTCTCGTAATAACCCCAGACGCACATAAAGCGTAAGTCTGGGTCGAACTCGCGAAACTTGAGCTGATTGGCGATGACGGCGGCTTGTCCACTCGCATCAACGATATAGCGGCAAGTGATCTGACCTTTCTCGCCGCTGGACTTGTCCACGTATACGACTGATCGGTTTTCGGGATCGTCAAGGTGAACCTCACGGACCTTCACTTCCTCAAAAACTTGGACGCCCTTCTTTTCGGCGCCGCGGAGAAGAATATCGTCGAAGACATCCCGCTCGACGTGCATTCCCGGCTTCGTGAAGCCGAAATCGGAGAGCCTCATCTGACGGATCTCACCGTTCCAAATCGTCAGGCCGCCTGCTTTGAGCAGGAAGCCAGCGGCTTCAATTTCGTCAAGGACATCGAGTTGCTCGGCGTACTTCCAGAAATGGGGGAGAATGCTCTCGCCGACAACTGGACGGGGATGGCGCTCCTGATCGAACAAGACGACATTGTAGCCCTTCTGGGCAAGCAAGTTGGCAGCGGTGCTTCCCGCTGGTCCGCCGCCGATCACTACGACGTCAGCTGATTGAGGAATGGTGTTCATAGGACTATTGGCTTCAATTTTCGAAAAGTCTCGATTTGTCCTGTCGTGCTTTTCTTTGCTTGTCAGATACTTCCATGGCGCGTGAATCTACAATTCCGCGCCGAAAATCACTCGGACGTTTTTAAACCGAGCCAACGTGCGATAATGTTGCGTTGGATGTCGCTTGTTCCTGAATAGAGTGTACCGCCAACGGCATCGCGCATAGCGCGTTCCGCATCATACTCGGTCATGAACCCATAGCCGCCGAGTGTTCTGATGGCATCCATCGACGATTCAACGAATGCCTCGCTTACGAAAAGCTTCGCAATGGAGGCGTCGAGTCCCACCTTTCGGTCAATGTCCAGTTTGGACGCAGCTTGATAAGTAAGCAGGCGCGATGCTTCGAGGCGCACCTTCATGTCTGCGATTCGATGGGAGACAGCCTGAAAACGTCCGATGGATTGGCCTGAAGCTTTGCGTTCTCGTGCGTACTGGATCGAATCTTCCAACAACCGTTGCATGGTGCCGACGTGGCTTGCAACCAGGCAGGCACGTTCCCAGTCCATCGACTGGGCGAAAATGGGCCCACCGGCACCAAGGCCGCCAATGATGTTCTCTTCGGGCACAAACACATTCTCCAGAACAAGCTCGCCGATTGGGCACGTGCGCAACCCCATCTTCTCAAACTTCTGTCCAGCCGTAAAACCAGGAGTGTCGCGCTCAACTATGAATGCGGTGATCCCGCCGTGGTACCCTTTGCCGGGGTCCGTTACCGCGTAGATGACGCCGAGATCTGCCACAGGGCCGTTCGAGCTAAACGTCTTTGTGCCGTTCAGAACGAATCCACCATTCTTAGCGACCGCGTGCGTTTGCATTGCGAATGCGTCGGATCCCGATCCGGGCTCCGTAATTCCGTTGACAGCGATAAGTGACCCATCCGAAAGGCCTGGCAGGAAGCGTCGCTTCTGTTCGTCGGTCCCGTTTTTTACGATCGGAACGACGCAAGCAAGAATGTGGGCGCAGATTCCAAAGATGAGACCGCCGTCGCGACAGCCGTAACCAAATGCCTCCAGGACGAGGGCAGTCGTAAGAGGATCGGCCCCTATACCTCCATATTCTTCTGGTACGGGCAATCCCTGAAGGCCCATTTCACCGCATTTTTCCCACAATGAGCGATCAAACTCTTGCTCGCGATCACGCTCCACAACGTTGCCATTCAGCTCTTGTTGCGCGAAACGAACGACTTCGTCGCGGAGAATTTTTTGCTCTTCAGAAAGATTGAAATCCATTATGCCTGGGCCATGAGGTGCTGGTAGTCAACTTTGTCGGTAGATGTCTTCGGCAGCGCATCTTCGAAAACAAAACTGTCTGGGATCATATAAATAGGCAGGGTCAAAGAGCAATACCGCTTCATTGCGATGAGCGACGGACGGCCTTCGCCTGCCCAGGCGACAAACGCCTTAATATGTGTGTCCCCATCATTTGAAATCGCAATCACGGCGGCTTCCGCGATCTCTTCGTGGCGATAAAGCGCGGCTTCGATCTCCCCGAGCTCAACGCGATAGCCCCGGCGCTTAACCATTCGGTCACGTCGGCCGCGGAAGAGGAAGTCGCCGTTCTCATCCTCTTGAACGACGTCTCCCGTTTTATACCACGACGCTCCGTCTTCGTCTACGAGGAAGGCATCTGCATTGCGCTCAGGCGAATTCCAGTAGCCCAACATGACGGAGCCTCCAGTCACAAAAAGCTCGCCCGACTCACCAACGGCGACATCCGTGCCATCCATGTTCATCACACGGCACCGGTCGTCGGAACATGCCACACCGATAGGCAGTGGCTCCTCGCGATCAGCCGGAATAGTCTCAGGCACTTCGTAATACGTACAGACGTTGGTTTCGGTCGGCCCGTAGAGGTTGAAATACCGCGGGTGGGGCCATGCGGCCATCGTCGCTCGGAGGTATTTCATGGGGAAGACTTCACCCGCAAAGTTGACAATGCGGAGCGCGCTGTAGTCGTGCAGTTCGGGCTTCCCGTACTCAATGAGTAGTCGCAGGATGGAAGGCGTTGAGTACCACGCCGAGATCCTTTCGTCTGCAATCAGTTGAGCAAGAGCAAGGGGCTGCTTTCCAATTTCCTCGCCCACCAAGACGAGCGTAGAGCCATGCTTGATCGGTACGTAGAGATCCAGAATGGAGAGATCGAAGTGAAACGGCGCGTGAGACGAAAAACGGTCCTCCACATTTGGCCCAAAGACAGTTGAGCACCAATCCACGAAGGCAAGCGCACTTCTGTGGTTGTGCATTACGCCCTTCGGTAAGCCCGTAGATCCTGAAGTGTATAGGATGTAAGAGAGTCCCACCGGGGAATCCACTATACCGGAATCGCCGTCCTCCAGCCAGTTCAGGCCTCGGAGAAGTAAAAGGTCAACACCGAACGGCTTCAGCGCTACGAGTTCGACCGTTTCAGGGGCTTCCTCGTCAAACTCGTTAACAAGCTCTTCCAGCAAAGCGCGATCAATCACGATCGCTTTGACAGCGCAGTTTCGGAAGATGAACGCATTCCGAGTTGGCGGAGCGCTGTAGTCAACCGGTACATAAGCGCCGCCCGCTTTCATCGCGCCGAATAAGGCGGCCACGGTACCGATAGATTTTGCGGCGCAAATTCCAACTCGACCCCCCTCTTCAACCCCAGCCTGCTCTAGCGCATTCTGGAGGACGTCCGTTAGCGCGTCCAGGTCTTGATAGGAGATCTGAACGTCACGCTCGGGATCGCGAACCGCAATGCGATCCGGAAACTGGCGAGCAGAGTCACGTAGGAGGCCGTGGAGGGTACGCACTACGAGCCGCTTTTTGACTGGACCGTCGCAGCAATTTGGTCGAGCGTATCGAGGTAGTCGGCGCTCATTTCGTGGGCGCCAAACTCGATTCCGTATTGCTCCTCCAGGAACGATATGAGTTCAACCGTGGAGATTGAGTCGAGTACGCCGCCGGTGATGAGAGGCGTAGTATTCTCGAGCAGCGCCGGGTCTTCGCCCGGAAGAAACTTGTCCAGGATGTATTGCTTGACATTCGCCTTGATTTCTTCAGCCGTGGCCATTGATGATCCTCAGGTTAATTCAGTGAGAGTTGGGACGCGTTGGGGGAGAGCTTAATTCAAGGGACTCGGAGACGCCAAATCAGCGTCGTTTCCCTGTCTAATCAACCCGATCGCCGCGCGATTTTCAAGGAGAACATCGTAAAAACGATTGCTTAACAGTTGATGGCCGTAGGCATTCGGATGATCGTCCCACGGCGCGATGAACAATTCGCCCTCAATATCTGAGACGCCATCGTAAGCATCGCTAATGTCCATCACGAGGAATCCAGCCTCGCTCGCGAGTGCCATGAGGCTTTCGATGGACATCGCGTCGTCTTCTGCCGAGACCTCGTCGCCAATTGGGTCCGTGTCTTCCGTTGTTCGCGGAACATAAACCCAAATCGGAATGACTCCGGCCTCGCGACAGCGCGCCACGATGCGGATGTAGTAATCCCGCAATATCTCTTCGGCAAGGGGGTCCAGGCGCTGATGCAGCTCAGCCTCCGACATCGATGACTGCGCGCCAGACCGTTCGACAATAGTGGCCAGGTGGTCCGGCATCACAACTTCAGACTGGACGAGTTCAACCAGCAGCGAGAGCATCCGATAGTCCTCAACCGTGTGTCCCGTATAGACGACGAGATCAGGTGAGAAAGGGATGATCTCTTCCAGCAGCGGCAGATGCTGGAGTGCGCTGTAACCGCCAACGCTATAGTTGAGGATTTCATAGCGAGCGAACGTACTGTCCCGACCTGCCCACTCCTGATTCAACCTTTCCTCGGCCACGGCTTCAAAGGTTTCGTGGTCGTCCACGCCCGATCCCATCTCTACAGATGCGCCCAACAAGGCAATACGATAGGTTCCATCCGGCTTGGCCCGCTCGTATTCCTGATCGCGCATCCCCCATTGGTTTATAGTGATTGGTGCGCGCTTGAAGGTCGAGGTAACGGATGGTCGGAGCCGATACATGAACATGTCATCGGAAAACTCAACGATATCGCTTCCTCGGAGCGCCTTCCAATCTGGTGGGCGTTGGACGCCGCCGCCGCCCGTCTGTGTGGTGATGGAATTCGTTGTCATTAACGCATCGTAGTAGCCGCGATCGGCCTGCTGTGCGTCAAACTCTGTTAGTCGATCCACCTGCAATGATGCGATGAAGCCCCCTATGTTTGGGCCGAGAAGCGCGCGGGCTTGGGGATGGCCAAGTACGAGGATGGCCAAAATTCCCAGAGTGGTGACCATGGCGGCACGAGTGAATGCAGGTTTCGCCGGATCCAGAAC
>JBBKWZ010000213.1:0-8439 GCA_037969195.1 Rubricoccaceae bacterium
TCCGGAGCACATGGCTACGATACTGGCAGAGTACGCGCGCGACGGTTTGTTGAATATCGCTGGGACGTGTTGTGGGAGCACGCCCGAACACACGAAGGCGCTTACGGAAGCGTTAGACGGCATTGCCCCGCGCATTCCACCTGCGCCCGATCATCGGACACGCCTTGCTGGACTTGAGCCCCTTGTTTTCCGTAGCGATCTAAACTTCGTCAACATCGGGGAGCGGACGAACGTGACGGGTTCGCGCCGATTTGCCCGACTCATCAAAGAGGACGACTACGAGGAAGCCCTGTCTGTAGCCCGCCAGCAAGTTGAGAATGGTGCCCAGGCCATCGACGTCAACATGGACGAAGGGCTCCTTGATTCCGTTGCGGCTATTGAGCGTTTCCTTCTTCTCGCTATGAGCGAGCCGGATATCGCGCGCGTGCCGGTTGTTGTCGACTCATCGAAATGGGAAGTCATCGAAGCAGGTCTCAAGTGCCTTCCGGGCAAGCCGATTGTCAACTCGATATCGCTCAAAGAAGGTGAAGACATCTTTAGAAAGCATGCAGAAGCCGCTCGTGACTATGGCGCGGCCGTGATTGTAATGGCATTCGATGAGGATGGTCAGGCTGATACCGTTGAACGCCGCAAGCAGGTCTGCAAAAGGGCCTATCGCATCCTGGTGGACGATATCGGATTCCCTCCGGAGGACATCATCTTCGATCCGAACATCTTCGCGATAGCGACAGGGATTCCTGAGCACAATCGGTACGCCATCGACTATATCGAAACCGTGCGCTGGATAAAAGAGAACCTAGTTGGTTCAAAAATATCGGGCGGCGTCTCAAACTTGTCGTTTTCTTTTCGCGGCAATGAAAGGGTAAGGGAGGCCATGCATGCTGCATTCCTCTATAAGGCCATCCAGGCTGGAATGGATATGGGAATAGTTAACGCTGGCCAACTTGCTGTCTATGATGAAATAGATCCCGTGCTCCTGAATCTCGTCGAGGACGTGCTTTACGATCGCCAGCCAGAAGCAACCGAGCGACTGGTAACGTACGCGGAGCAGATGCAGGAGAGCGGGAGCAAGGACGAAGGAGCGGAAGAAGCGTGGCGAATGGCTTCCGTGGAGGAGAGATTGAAGTATGCCTTGATTAAAGGCATCGCGGACCATATCGTAGAAGACACCGAGGAGGCGCGACTGGCTTCAAACCGGCCTCTGGATGTGATAGAAGGACCATTGATGGACGGGATGAACATCGTTGGCGACTTGTTCGGAAGCGGCAAGATGTTTCTTCCGCAAGTAGTGAAAAGCGCTCGAGTGATGAAGAAGTCCGTCGCCCACTTGACGCCGTTTATTGAAGCCGAACAGGCGGAGCATGGCGGTGAGGTGTGGGCACGGACAAAGGTGCTCCTGGCGACTGTAAAGGGTGACGTTCATGACATTGGAAAGAACATCGTGGGAGTTGTTCTCGGCTGCAATAACTACGAAGTAATCGATTTGGGGGTCATGGTGCCTGTAGATCGGATTTTGGAATCTGCTCGGGAGCACGATGTAGATGTGATCGGTCTCTCTGGGCTCATCACTCCTTCGCTGGACGAAATGGTTTACGTAGCTGGGGAAATGGAACGTAAGAAGATGACCACGCCGCTACTCATCGGCGGTGCTACGACTTCGAAATTGCATACCGCCGTGAAAGTGGCACCTCGTTATAGCGGCCCAACCGTTCATGTTTTGTACGCAACTCTAAGTGTCTCAACGGAAGGCGCAATGGTTTATGAAGAACAACGCGGCGAGTTCGTCGAAGGCGTCGCACGTGAATACGAGGCGGTTCGTTCCGCCTACGCATCTCGAAATGGTTCGACGGCATTGCTTTCATTGGAGCAAGCTCGCGCCAATAAGCTTGAATTCGAATGGGAAGACGTTTCCATTTCGCCGCCGAACCAACTGGGCGTGTCAGTATTTGATGATGTAGGAGTTTCGGACCTCCGTTCGGTTATCGATTGGGGTCCGTTCTTCATTGCTTGGGAAATGAAGGGGAAGTACCCCCAGATCCTTAAAGATGAGCATGCCGGTGAGCAGGCTCGATCGCTTTTTGAAGATGCGAACCGGCTGTTGGACGAGGTTCAGACTTTGGGGGCGCTGACCCCACGCGGCGTTATTGGCCTGTTTTCCGCGGGCTCAGAGGCGGACGACATTCATATCTACAAAGATGAATCACGCGTGAGCACTATAGCGACTCTTCACACACTCCGGCAGCAGACGCTCAAGACGCCCGGAAAGCCAAACCGAGCACTCGCCGATTTCGTGGCTCCGGCGGATAGCGGCATCGGCGATTATCTCGGCGCGTTCTCCGTCTCAATCCACGGCGTTGAAGACCTCGCAGCCCGCTATCGTCACGATCACGACGACTACCGTGCGATTCTGGTTCAGAGTGTTGGCGATCGGTTGGCCGAAGCGTTCGCAGAGTGGCTACACACCCGTGTCCGCAGAGACTTGTGGGGTTATGCGCAGACGGAGCAGTTGTCGATGGACGATCTCATACGCGAGCGATATCGAGGTATTCGACCAGCGCCCGGCTATCCAGCACAGCCAGATCACACCGAGAAGCGAACCCTCTTCAACCTCGTCAGTGCTGAGCAGAATACCGGCGTTGAACTCACGGAACATCTGGCGATGACCCCGCCTGCGTCTGTTTGCGGGTTATTCTTCGCGCATCCGGAAGCCGCCTATTTCAATGTAGGGAAGATCGGAAAGGACCAAATTGAGGATTATGCAAGACGAAAGGACGCCCGCGTTGAGAAGATTGAACGGTGGCTAGGGCCAAGTCTTGCCTATGAAGTGGAACGCGTTGAGCACATTGAAAGCTGACGTTTGAGTTGTGGACATTTGTCGCCGATAACGCGGCCGTCCCACCTCACTTCTGAGTCTGTGCGCACATTTCTAGCATTTATCCTGCTCACTCCGCTCCTTCTGCAGAGTCCGCAGGCTCAGACATCGGCGCGTGGAACAGGTGGCGTGCTTCTTAACGAGGATGTCCGCTTTTACGATATCGTTGGCCGTTCCGAGAACGATTTGCTCCAAGCTATGCTAGGAGGGGGCCCCGTTTCGAATGGTGGTCGTTTCTTTGGACTCACGTCGACTGAAGTGCGTTACACCTATTACAAAACACAGACATCAATCGGTTGCGATCTGACCGACGTTCAGGTGCACTTGGGAATTGTCACGACGTTGCCGCGGTGGCGACCGTACTCTGGAACGGCATTCGAGGTTGAACGAAAATGGCGATCGTTCGAGCGCGCCCTTCAGATCCACGAGAATGGCCACAAACAATTTGCGTTGGAAGAAGCCGATATGATCCATCGAGCTTTGGAATCGCTGCGCATGACATCATGCGATGCGATGGATGCTGAGGCTAGACGTGTCGCAACGAGGATCCGGGAAACCTACGTGCGTCGACACAACGCGTATGACGCGCGAACCGATCATGGAACGACTCAAGGGGCCGTGTGGCCGCTTCGCACAGCGCGCTAGGTCAGTTGACCGATTGTGGCCGATGGCCCAAACAATGTTCGCGCCCCCAGCCCAGTTCTATTATTTCTCCCACGACCAAGGCGGTTTCGTCGACTGGCCTGCGGCCGTTTTTGGACTGTCAATGGAATTGAGAAAAGTCGGGTTCTCTCTTTTCGATAAATGCGCCGAGAGCTTCCTGTGCCTCTGCGCCGGTGAGCGCTTCGACGAAATGAGCACCTTCCTTGACGATCGTGGCATCGATCGCTTCCGCATCCGCCGAACGGAGAAGTGCCTTGGTGAGTCGCAGCGAGGCAGGCGGTTTCTTCGCCAAGGATTTGGCACGATCCATCGCGTAGTCCGCCACACTGCCTTCTGAAACCACGGCGTTGATCAACCCGACAGCGCAGGCTTCCTCGGCTGAAAATGGATCGCCGAAGAGCAGCAGCTCGGCCGCGCGCTTCGTACCAATGGTCTTAGGGAGCAGCAGACTAGACGCTGCTTCCGGGACAAGTCCGAGGTTAACGAAAGGCAACTGGAATCGGGCGGACGGTGCTGCATAGGCCAGGTCGCAGTGGAGGAGCAGTGTCGTTCCAATTCCCACCGCGTGCCCTTCAACCGCGGCAATAAGCACCTTTGGAAACGTGCTGACGGCCTTTAAGAACCTGAAAACAGGGCTTGTATCGTCTCGCGGTGGATCGTTCAGGAAGTCGAACAAGTCGTTGCCGGCAGTAAAACTTCCGCCTTCTCCCTGGACTACGACAATGCGAACGGCTGGATCATTCGTCGCATCGTCAAGCGCTTTGGTCAGCCCTTCGTACATCGCAAGCGTGAGCGCGTTTTTCTTTTCGGGGCGGCTCAGTGAGAGGCGGAGGACGCCGTGATCTCTAGAAACGTTAAGGTTTTCGCTCATAGTGCTCATCAAAGTGAGGCTTGAATCTACGCCGCTCTAGATTGAGCGTTGGCGGTGAAGGAAAGGCACGAGTGGCAAGTTTCGACATTCGACAGTGAGAGGCGCAGCGAGCAGGCGCATCGTATTTTGAGAGCCCCGCTACTCACTTGTGCTTATGACATCCATTGTTCTCCAATCTCCCCGCGCAGCTTCTGTCGATGGACTCCGCAGCGATCAGGCGTCCGTGGCTACGCAGGTTGCAGGGATCGTCGGGTTCGCCCTCCTCACAGCCGCGCTGGCTCAGTTTGAAATCAAACTGTATCTCTGGGAAGTGCCGATCACGCTGCAGACGGTTGCCGTCTATGGAAGTGGGCTATTCCTTGGTTGGCGTAATGGATTGCTCGCAATGCTCCTCTACCTCGTTCTCGGTCTCTTTCTACCCTTCTTCGCGGGCGGAGCATCCGGAATCGCTCATCTAGTCGGCGTAAGTGGTGGCTATTTGGTTGGGTTCGTAGCGGCGGCAACCATGATTGGGCTGGTTTCGGCCAAATGGAATTCATTCGCCGGAAGCGCGCTCGCCGTATTTGCTGGATCGTTGACGCTATTCGCCTGCGGTGTCACATGGTTGCATTTTGCCGCCGATCACGCCACATGGTGGCAGTCCATAGAGAGCGGCTGGCTTCGATTCGTGGCTTGGGACATCACGAAAATTTTATTGACCGCGTCGATCTATTCTGGCATGCGTCGACTTTCCGCCTGAGCAACCTCGTCCATCTTTGTGGACGAGAGAGGTGCGTTTTAAAAGGCGAGGCCCTGTTTGGGCTTCGCCTTTCCGTTTGGACGGCACTTTGCTCATTGCTCTGCATCCGCCCCGCGTGTTACCCCACCCGGCTATAAGGCGGCTCTTTCGATGCCTTCCACTTGTAACCCTCCCCCCATGAGCATGATTGCCACTAACTCGCTTCGTTCGGTTTATGCGGTAGCCGCCCTCTCGGGCACCCTTCTTTTCTCCGCCGGGTGCGACAACTATCAGGATGTTGTGGTCATTGGCAATGACATTTTCGTCGTCAACTTTAGTTTTGATGGCGGCGATCTGGATGTGAGTGACGACGGCACAATCGGCAGCTACCACCGCTCGGTTTCGGAACTCAACAGTGATGTTGCTGATGATGGCGCTGTTCTCCTATATGGGGACGGCGAGCTGCTCTTTGGAAGCGGCGGATCCGGTACGTGGACGGCGCTTCCTGTTACCGTTGGTGTTGATGAGGACGGAGATGAGTACATCGACTACTCGCTGACCTACTCGTATTCCTACGATATTCAGGACCTTTATGTGGACCTGATCGCATCGTCGCCATTGGATTTCAGCGGCCATGCTCGAACGGATTTTCGCTTGGTATTAATCCCCGGAAATCTTTATGTGGGGAACGCGCGCGCCGGAATTGACTACTCGAACTACGACGCCGTCATGCAGGCGTATGGTGCAGCCGAGTAGTTATCGCCTAACCTTCAATCGAACAGACGCCGCCTCGGAGCTATTCGGGGCGGCGTTCTTTTTGGCTGCCGGGTTTCCGTATCGTGCCCGTGCATGAATTGCTACATGGTCGCCCAAGCTCGGTAAATGTCCGTTCGTCCAAAAAAACGCCTCGGCCAGCACTTTCTCATTGATCCCAACGTGATAGGGAAGATCGTGGATTCCGTTGGCGCGCCGCCCGACGCGAAGGTTGTTGAGATCGGGCCGGGGACAGGCGCATTGACGGGATTGCTGCTCGAACGCTATCCGACAATGTCCGTGATTGAAGTGGATGAGGAAGCCGTTTCGCACTTGCGGGTCAAGTACCCCAGTCTTGATACTCGTCACGGCGATGTGTTGAATGTGGATTGGTCAGAAATTAGCGATGCTCCGAAAGATCACCTTTTTGTTGTTGGGAATCTTCCGTACTACATCACGTCGCCCATTCTCTTCTGTCTTCTTGATGCGCGGCAAAGCATCCGACGAGCCGTTCTGATGATGCAGAAGGAGGTAGCCGAGCGCATAGTAGCGGAGCCCAATTGCAAGGCGTACGGAATCCTCAGCGTACAAACGCAGTTGCTCGCTCAACCCAAAATGTTGTTTTCCGTTTCGCGGCACGTTTTCCACCCGAAACCCAACGTCGAGAGCGCAGTCATCTCGCTGGATTTTGAGTCTCCAAGCGATCTCGGTTTTGACATCGCAAGAATGAAGCGGGTGGTTCGAACGGCATTCGGGCAGCGCCGAAAAATGCTCCGAAAGAGTCTTTCTGGCTTGTGCGCCGAGCTGGGCGTTGGCATCCCCGATGAGTATGCGACGAAGCGCCCCGAAGCGTTGGCGCCGACGGAGTTTGTGACGCTAACGAATAAGCTGTTCGCCGAACAAACGTAAAATCAACGGGACAGGAGAGCATTTCGGGCCTTCGGGCGCGATCTTGACGCCTCGCCAACATCCTCTAGCCGTACGCGATCCGTGGCCGACCAGACGCATACTACAACCTTGCCGGATGTCGAGCGCGAGAACGTGCACGCGGCAATGGTCGTGGACGAGGAGTTTGTCGACAATGTGGAAGCTCTGATGGAGGATCGGCAGCAGGGGATGGTGCTAAATCTCGTCGCCGACCTCCATCCGGCGGACGTTGCCCAACTCTTGCAGCACTTGCCATCCGAGGCATCTGAGACCCTTTTTCAGTGGCTGCCGAGCGAGCAGAGTAGTGCGGTTCTTCCCGAGTTGGAGAGTGCCCAGCGCGCCGACTTCCTGGAAGATGTGCCGGCCGGAGAACTGGTCGAAATGCTCGACCGCATGGACACGGACGACGCGGCCGATGTGTTGGCGGATGTCGACGATGAGATGGTGGGGGAAGTCGTCCCACGGTTGGAGGATGCCGAAGACGTCGGCGCACTTATGGGCTACGCCGAGGACACGGCGGGTGGCCTCATGGAGACGGACTTTGTCGCCGTTCTCAGCGACGCGACAGTAGCTGAAGCGACAGAGGAAGTCCGCCGAATGGCCGAAGATGTGGACGATCCATACGTCGTGTACGTGGTGGATGACAACGGACGGCTGAATGGCCTCGTTCCTTTGAAACGCCTGCTTCTGGCCCGCGCGGATGCTGTCATCGGGGACATTGCGGACGAAGATTTTGAAAAAGTTCGCCCTGATCTTGATCAGGAGGAAGTAGCGCATATCATGGATCGCTACGACCTGATCGTTGTGCCGGTGGTTGACCATACCGGTCGCCTTCTCGGCCGTATTACGATCGACGACATCGTGGACGTGATCCGTGAGGAAGCTGAGGAAGACCTCCAACGTATTTCGGGCATCACGGGCGACGAGGAGTTTTCCGCATCGGTTTTTTCCATAAGCCGCGGACGCATTCTGTGGCTGCTTCTTGGATTATGCGGCGCCTACCTTTCCGGGTTAGTGTTAGTTGGCTTTGAGTCCGCCCTGCAGGTTGCACCGGTTCTCGTTCTATTTGTCCCGGTTGTGATGTCGATGGCCGGCAACGCTGGAATTCAAAGCTCTGCTATTGCAGTCCAGGGCCTGGCTTCGGGGACGCTCTGGGGATCGAATATCATCCGGAGACTTGGCAAAGAGCTCGCAGTCGCGCTTATCAACGGCGCAATTCTAGCCACAGTCTTAAGTCTAATCGTGTTGTTGACAGGAATGGGTGACGACACCCTGCGACTTGCGTCAACCGCTGGAATTGCCTTATTGATCGTGATTGTGCTTGCTACGCTGATTGGCGCGACAATCCCAATTGTCCTCGTGCGTTTTCGCGTTGATCCGGCCCTTGCAATGGGCCCATTTATCATGGTCTCAAACGATATCCTTGGCCTGATCGTGTTCTTTGTCGTGGCGACGCTGCTGTATCTGTAGCGGTGCCGTCGCGTTCAACGTGTTTGTCTGCGATCGACTAAAGCGAAACCGACTCCGTCGGCGTGGGTGATTCCGGCTCGCCCTGCAATCCGCGCGCATCGTTGTACTTGGAGGGGCACTTCACCAAAATGTGTTCAGCCACGAAAACTTCGCCCTCCATCTGGC
>JBBKWZ010000214.1:0-3540 GCA_037969195.1 Rubricoccaceae bacterium
ATAGGAAGCTACGCTTCCCAACTCAATCTTCCGAAACCACCTACCCGACGACTCCGTCTATTTCTGTCCGAAAAATCCACCGAACAAATGACCAGAGGCATCGGCTATAACTCTCGACAACATTCTCTCCACATTACGCGGCACGTTTCTCCAAATCCCGGATCAGCACTTCCGTCATCAGGCGGGCGGCGCGGGGAAGAGCGGCCTCATCAATATCGAAGCGATCGTGGTGGAGCGGGTAACGCGTCTCGTGCCCGCTCGCTGTTCCAATTCGCACCATCGCGCCCGGAATTTTCTCCAAGTAGAATGAGAAGTCCTCGCCGCCAAGGCTGGGGACGGGAATATCTCGAATACATTCCTCTCCAAAGGTCGAAACGACGGCTTCGCGGATGGTTTTCATTTCCTCCTTTGTGTTCACGACAGCCGGGAGAGGTGTGGCGTAATCGATGTCGACGTCGGCACCGTAAAGGGCGCCCATCGAACCCGCAACGCGGCGCATTTTGTCGCGGAGGAATGTGTGCGTTTCTGAGTCCGTGCAGCGAAGTGTTCCACCGAACTCCACCAACATAGGGATCACGTTCAACGCCTCTCCTGCGTGGAAACGCGTTGCCGTAATGATCGCCGTTCTGCGCGAATCCGTCAGGCGACCTACCAACTGGTAGAACTGATTGAGGATTTGTGTAGCCAGCCAAACGGTATCGACGGTTTCGTGCGGACGGGCGGAATGGCCGGCCTGCCCGGCAATCAGTTTGACGATGAATTGGGAACAACCGGCAGTCAGCGCGCCGTCGCGGAGGCCAAACCGGCCCACGGCAATCGTTGGATCGACGTGAACTGCATAGACGGCGTCAAGGTCTTTCAATATGCCTTCATCGATCATGAACGGCGCGCCTGATGGCGTGCTTTCCTCGTTCGGTTGAAAGAAGACGCGAACACCGCCTCTCATCCGATCCCGCGACTGCTGAAGCAGAGCGGCAACGCCACAGGCAATGGCGGTATGGGCGTCGTGGCCACAGAGATGGGCCACGCCAGGCCTCTTTGAAGCGTAGTCGACACTCTTGCCATCTTGCGCGGGGAGGGCGTCCATGTCGGCCCGGTAGCCAACCATCGGGCCCGGCAGCGCGCCGTTCACCTCAACGTAGAACCCCGTCTTCGCAATCGGGCCATGTACCGTAAAACCCTGGAGGGTCAGCCAGTTTCGGACATATTGAGACGTTTCCACCTCCTGAAAACCAACTTCGGGGTACTGATGGAGGTGCCGCCGGAGACCCGTCAGCGCGGATTGCAACTGAGCGTCCGAGAGGGGTTCAGCCGTGGCGGTCGGGATTTTAGTTGGCGCGTGCAAATCGAAGGGGGACGTGGTTTTAGCCAGCGAGAAAGATACCGATTCGTAAGGCAGGGCGTGCCGGGTTATCCCCTATTGTGGATAGGTGCGACATTTCCGGGCCATCGATGAAGCGGGCATTAATTATACCGTTTCGAGAACGTCCGCTCTCAGCTCCTCTGTGAGTCCGGCCACGACATCCTCAAACCGACCGGTTTCCTCGTAGCGGCGAAGTTGCCTCTCGTAGGACGCTCCGTCGCTGAGAATAAGCTGGGTATCAGCCAACTCGGTGGAGCAATCGAGGTCCTTTGCGTAAGGTGCCAACTCATCCAAAAGCTGCGATATATGCTCGCGGAGTGCCATCTGGTCACCCTCATTGGAGATGATGACTTCTGCGTTGAGGCCATGCCTTGTCGCCCGCCATTTATTCTCCCGGACGATCCACGGGTGGAGCACATCGACTGGAATGCCGTCTTCGTAGTTGTTGCTCATCCGCACTGTGAGGCACTGAGTAAGAGCCGTAAGCGCGGCGACCTCGCGGAGCGTACTAGGCGCGTCGCAAATGCGGATTTCCAGCGTTCCGAAACCCGGATGTGGGCGAATATCCCACCAGATCTCACGGATTGATTCGATAGCATGCGCCCTAACGAGTGTGTTAATAAACCGCTGGAACTCTCCGTAGCTGTTCAGGCGGAAGGGAAGGCCAGCCGTTGGCATGCCTTCAAAAATTTTACTTCGTGCAGAGGCAAGCCCTGTGTTCTCAAAGTCGATGAAGGGCGACGACGCCGACAGAGCCAACAGATGCGGGATGTACGTCGTAAGGCCGTTGAGGATGGCGATTGCTTTTTCGCCCGACGAAACCCCAACGTGAACGTGCAGGCCGTAAATCAGCAATCGACGTGCAGGCCACTGAATCTTCTCCACGAGATTCTGGTAGCGGTCATTAGGGTAAATATCCTGATCACGCCATTGCGCGAATGGATGCGTACCCGCGCTGGCAAAGTCAAGATCAAATTCATCGGCGAGGTCGTAGAGCTCACGGATGGATGCCGTCAGGTCCGCGCGCGTTTCGGCGACGTTGTTACAAATACCCGTGATGACCTCGATGGTGGACTGGGTCAGCTCCTGTTTGATTTTTGGATGATCTCCAAGCCGATCAAGCAAAAGGACTGAACCGGATTTCAAGTTGTGGGTCGTCGGATCCTGAATCTGAAGTTCGAGCTCTACACCCAGCGTCGGGTTAGGCGAACTGTTAAACGGGATTTTCGTGGCGAGGTCGTTGGACACAGGACGTCAGGCTACGTAGCAGGAGAGAAGTTCCGATCCCAATAAAACGCCCGCGGCTGGAATATGGCAACCCGACGCCGAGATAGAACCTCGGCCTTCGGACGGCACCACTTCCAAGCGTCTACCGAGGCGGAAAAAGCTCGTGGAAGCGCGCAACCATCGTCTGAGCCTCGGCTCGAATGGCGTCAGCTGAACCGTCACCCTGAGAGAACTGGTTAGCGATCTCCACTAGCGCCTGCTCACGACGCGCTTCGGGTACCGTCGCGAGCCGCCAGTAGGCACTCGCCCGCTCCATTGCCAGTTCAAACGCATCGGCATCGATAAGCACCGCCGGATCTTCCAACAAGGGTTGGGCGAACAGGGCCCGGGCTTCTATCTCGCTCAGGGATTCGGGACCAAAGGACAGACTTTGCGGCTCTTCCGTCATCTGGAACGCGGCGTGGGCCAGAAGGTCGTCAAAGCCGAGCGTCGTGTAACCCGTATCCTCTGCCGCGCGGATTTCGTCCGGGAGCATTGCGGACCAGTAGGGTTCAACAGCCTCGAGTAGTCCTTCAATCTCGAGCCAATCCTCTTCTGTTGGATGGTCGCCGACGAGGTGGGCAGCGAGAAGCGATCGCTTGTGCGCACGCTCCGTGGGTGTTAACGAAAAGAATGCCCATAGAACCCGCGATGTCGAAAGAATGGTCGCCATTTCCGGGTCAGCGCCGCTCGGATCGTTCTTGAGCCCAAACGCCTCGGCCGCATCCAGGCCATACATCTGGAACATGGGTTCGGCGAAGAGGGCGATCGCTTCGAAGGAAACGCCGGTCTCGTTGCTCACCAGCACACGACTCGTCACGGTGTCCGCCACATGATCGAGGGGCAACTCGATATCATCCTCGTCGTCGACAGAATCAAAGGCGGAAAACGGATCAAACTCGTCGAAAACG
>JBBKWZ010000215.1:0-5485 GCA_037969195.1 Rubricoccaceae bacterium
TTGAAAGAGATCGATCTTCATCCCAGCAGCCATCCGGCTCCGAAAACCACGCAGTAGATGAGCAGCAGTTTCGCGGTGTTGGCAAGCAGCGGATTCAATACCGCAGGATCTTTGGATTCTTTCAACTTCAAAGCCAGTGGCATTCCAACCGCCAATGCTATCGTCGTTGCCATCAAAGACCAGCTGCTCCCGGCACTCCAGAGAACTACGACGATGGGCACAGCCGCCGCGCCAAGAACACAGGCAGCGTACATTCCGACGCCAAAGCGCCGTCCGAACCGGACGGCGAGTGTGCGTTTGTTCGCGTCGCGGTCCTCGTCGATGTCGCGCACGTTGTTCGCCAAGAGAATCGCCGTAGCCAGCAGCCCCGGACCGAGTCCCGCTACAATGACTTCGGGTGGAAGCGTCAGCGCCTGCACGAAATACGTACCGCCAACGGCTACCGGCCCAAAAAATACGAGCACAAAAAGATCGGCGAGGCCCGTGTACGCGAGGGCGTAGCGCCCGGCGGTGTAAGCCACGCCCGAAGCGATCGACGCAAGGCCGATAGCGAGGATCGGCCAACCACCGCGCGCAATCAGGTACAGACCGGAAACGAAGGCGAGTCCAAATGCGACTATCGTCGCTCGTTTGACTGCGTCGCGTGAGAGTAATCCCGCTTGGGTAACCCGCTGAGGACCCTTTCTACTCTCGGTGTCCGCACCACGATCAAAGTCTTTGTAGTCGTTGGCGAAGTTGGTTCCGATTTGAATCAGGACAGCTCCCAGCATTGCACAAACACACGCCAGAGCGTGAAACGCGCCGTTTGCCATGGCGAACGCCGTCCCGAGAATCACGGGTGAGATTGCCGCGGGAAGTGTCTTTGGGCGCGCGGCCTGCAACCATATGGAAGCCTTGCCTGGCTGCGCGGCGGGCCCGTCTATTTGTCCACGCGCCACAGATCCAGCCTGTCGAGGAGCACATTGAGTTGCTCCCGGTTCTTCTTCGACACGACGATGGACAGCGTGCCCTCCGTTACTCCTGGAACATTCGCGAGGTGCTCCATCGGCCGGGTTCGAATGTTCAATTTGTCTTTGATCAGGCCCTTCTTGTACTGCACCGTGTCAAGGTCAGTCAATTCAATCCTAAAAAGTTTTGACTTCCTCATAAAGTGCCCAAGAAACGCCTTCTCGATGTCGAGCACGAGATCCTCCCCGTCAACATAGGCCGAGCCGTGGGCTTCAGAAAAGCCTCCATCCACTTCGCTCACTTTAAAAGGAACACTCTCCATCAGGAATCAGGGCTTGTAGCCACCTTTGTCAAATTCAGGCTTGCGTCGTTCAAGGTAGGCTTTTTTGCCCTCCTGCCCTTCCTCGGTCATGTAAAACAGCATTGTTGCGTGCCCCGCCAACTCCTGCAATCCTGCGCCGCCGTCCTCGTCCGCGTTTGCCGCGGCCTTAATCATCCGGATGGCGATGTTGGAATTCTGGTTGATCTCGCGCCCCCACTGGACGTACTCCTGCTCCAGGTTCGCGAGTGGAACAACCGTGTTGACTAACCCCATGTCCAGCGCTTCTTGCGCGTTGTACGGACGGCAAAGAAACCAGATCTCCCGTGCCTTCTTCTGCCCCACGATACGTGCGAGATGTGATGTGCCGTAGCCCCCATCGAAAGATCCAACCTTCGGCCCGGTCTGCATAAACATGGCGTTATCCGCCGCGATAGTGAGATCGCACACGACGTGGAGCACATGCCCACCTCCTGCCGCCCAACCAGCCACGGCTGCAATGACCGGCTTCGGGCACGTTCGGATCTGTCGTTGTAGATCTAGCACATTGAGCCTCTGCGTCCCGCTGCCCTCCTCTACGTAGCCGTGGTCGCCGCGAATGCGTTGGTCACCACCCGAACAGAAGGCCTCTGGCCCCTCACCTGTGAAAACGACGCAACCGATTGTCGAGTCATCTCGCGCATCATCCATCGCCATTCGCATCTCTTGCACCGTGAGGGGGCGAAAGGCATTGCGAACCTCGGGTCGATTGATGGTGATTCTGGCGATGCCTGCCGCGTCCGTTCCCGGCGAGCCTTTCTCGTATCGAATGTCGGAAAACTCGCCGGCAGAATCCCAAGAGAACGGAGGCGAAACGGATGGACGGTCGAGAAGATGACCCATTCGGGAAAGCGTATTTATTGGTTTGCAGAAAGTAGCCCTTGCAGCAACTCGGCGAGCATCTGAGGTCGTTCAGACGGAACAGCATGGCTGGCGTTGGGGATGACAACGGCCTCGACTTGTGAGACCGACGCCATTTCCTGGGCAATGGAAACGAACTTTGGATCCGTCCCACCAGCAAGAGCCCACGCAGGAACGCGGAGGTCCTGAAGATGCTCCCAGTGTGAGGGCTGGGCTCCCAATCCCATCCCTTCAAGTGACTTTCGTAGCTCTGCCGGCTTGTTTTGGGATCGCTTCGCGATCAGGGCATCGCGTTCCAAGTCGTTGAGTGATTGAAAGAGGGGCATCTTGTACCAGGAATCCAGAAACCCAATCAAGTCGTCCTCAATCTCGGTTGCCCTCTGGCGATCTATCGATCTCCGCGCGACTCGTTCTTCCTCGGATCGAAGTCCAGGCGATGCCGAGATCAGAATGAGTTTTTCAAACCGGTCAGGATGGCGAAGTGCAAAATGCAGCGCCAGCCGCCCTCCCATCGAGTAACCTATCACTGCTGCTGTTTGGATGTTTTCGGAATTCAGCAACTCCGCGAGTCGATCCGCCGCCCCATCCATCGTGTACTCAGGGTCTGGGCGCTTAACGGCGTCACCATGGCCGGGGAGATCTGGGGTTAGAACAGTGAAGTCAGTTTCCAGGGCGTTTGCCACGTCAACCCAATCATCACCTCGCCCGAGAAAGCCGTGTAATAGCAATACGGCTTGACTCCTCATAGATCGAGTCGATTCCCGACCGCCGCACTTACAGCGTCCTTCAATTCCCGATGCAAAGCCACGTTTTCCTCGCGATTCGTTCGGACCTCTATAATCGAAGAAACACCACCTTTGACAGCGTTTGAGTACGCCGTTTTGAACTCCGCCATGTTCGTCGGCTGATCGTAGCCGAGTTCAAACATTTCCGCGGCCTTCTCGAAACCGAGGCCATGCGGTGTCCCAAAAAACTGCTCGAATACGCCTTTCTGTTCAGCAATCGGCAGAAAACTGAAAATTCCCCCGCCGTCGTTGTTGATGACGACAACGGTGACTGGCGGCCCCTCTCGTAGCAGACTCAGGCTGTTCAGATCATGCAACAACGCCAAATCACCGATGAAAAGCGTGGTTGGTTTTGTGAGGCCACGCGCAAACCCCGCTGCCGTAGCCACCGTCCCGTCAATTCCGCTGGCTCCACGGTTGGCGGCTACGCGCAGCCTCGGGCCATCGGTCACCGCAAAGGCGTCCATGTCACGGATTGGCATCGAGGACGCCAGAACGAGTCCGTGACCTTCCGGTGTAAATGCGCTTATCGCACGGGCGACGGCGGGCTCGCTCAGTTCGTCAGCAGGAAGCGTTTCTTGGACGGCATTGCTTACGTCAGCCGACGCCGTTCGCCAGAAAAGCGTCCAAGCCGATTCCCTGGAAGGCGCGACGAGTTCTTCCGCAAATGCATCGCAGAAAGCAGTGATATCCGATTGAAATCTGTCTGTGACGATGTGTGACGGATCATACCGGTTTGCGTCCGGCCTAACGACGATGTACTCAGAAGGACCACAATTTTCGATGTACTTGTGAAGCGGCTTCGACGTGATCGCACCGCCTAGGTGAATCACAGCGTGGGGCTGGTGCGCCTCAAAAAATTTAGAAGAGCTAAAGATCAGGTCATAGCAGACCACGCTCGTTCCTCCCAAGCGTCCACCCGAGGCAACATCGGCCAGAAGCGGCCATCCAAGAGAGTGGGCAATTCCTGCTGCCGCACCGGAGGCCTTCGTGTCATCCGTGTTTCCAAGCACGACTAACCCGCGTTCGAGGCCTTCCAGCCTCGTCGCCAATGCTTCGATCTCTTCCGTCGAGACGGCCGGTTTGGAAACCGGATACCTTGTGTACGGCTGATTTCCGTTCTGCCAATCGCCCAAGCTTTCGGGTACATCAATTCGTCCGATTTCGTTCGGCGCGAGCGGCTCTCGGAACATGCAGTTGAGATGCACGGGTCCCAAAAGATGCTGGCTTTGGTGGGCGACCTGACCCACGGTCGTCAATACGAAGGCCGGATCGATCGCGGCGTCCGGTACTGGCATATCGAACTGCCAGCGAACGTAGGGCGCGAAAATTCCATGTTGCCGGATTGTCTGGTTCGCGCCGGATTCGCGAAGCTCTGGGGGCCGATCAGCCGTGAGCAAGATCAGCGGCACGCCGTCGGCATCCGCCTCGACAACAGCCGGCAGTCCATTCGCAACCGCGGTGCCGCTCGTCGTTATCAGTACGGCTGGCTTTCCAGTCGCTCGGGCGAAACCGAGCGCTACGAACGCGCCGCCGCGCTCGTCGAAATGCATGAGGTGCTGGGCGTTCGGGTTCTCAGCTACGGCAAGAGCGAGGGGCGTACTCCGCGAGCCGGGAGCGAGGACAAACAAACCGACGCCGTGGCGAACTAATTCTTCTATGAGGAGGTGCGACCACAGTGTTTGAACTTGACCGCCGCGGATTCCTTCCGTCGCTACCACGTCTACTTCCAGGAGTTCACTCATCCAATCAGCCCCAGCGCGTCAGCGAAATCGTCCAGCTTGTGCTCAATTTCGCTCCATTCAACTTCCGGATCAGAGCCCTCAACAATGCCCGCGCCGGAGTAAAGGTGAAGGAGATCGCCTTCCACTAAGCCGGACCGAATTCCCACAGCGAACTCAGCCGCATCTTGCCCAATCCAACCAATTGGTCCGGCGTAATGCCCACGGTCAAAGGGTTCAAGTTCAGCAATGGTCGCCAGAGCTGAGGAGAGAGGGCTCCCGGCTACCGCTGGCGTGGGATGTAGGGCGCGGAGCAAGTCGAATGCAGTTGCTCTCTCATCAAGTAGACCTTTGACAATCGAGCGAAGGTGCCGTCCGTTTGCCAATTCGAACGACGTTGGTTGTTTATCGGCTGCTAGTTGATCAGTGAGCGGAGCGAGACCCGCAAGGATCGCATCCAGAACAAATGCATGCTCCCGCCGATCCTTGTCGCTACGGAGCAATTCGTCGTGGAGCACCTTATCCCTCTCCTCGTCCGTCGATCGACGCCGCGTGCCAGCCAAGGCCTCAGAGACTACCTCACCGTCCTCGATTCGAAAGAGTCGCTCGGGCGATGCCGAAAGAAATGCAGTGCGTTCCGCTGTTCCCTGGCCTAAACCGATCAACGAGTGAAAGCAATTCTGAGTTGATGCCCGCATCTGGTTCAGCAAAACGAATGGGTCCAGCGGTTCGGTAAACGAAAAAGTGGACCGTCGTGCCAACACGACTTTGTCGAGTTCAGTCGTATGAATCCCTTCGAGTACAGAGGCAAC
>JBBKWZ010000216.1:0-4322 GCA_037969195.1 Rubricoccaceae bacterium
GAATGGGAGGGCCGCATTGTCGACTACTCGGAAGTCGAAGTGATTGAACCCCTTCTCCACCCCGACGAATGGCTGGCCCGCGACAAGGCTCTCCATGTGAGCGCAAGTTTTCTACTCACGCTGTCCTCCCAATACATTTGGGAGACGAAGCTAGAATTGACGGAAGGCGGAGCATTGGCGCTCGCCGCGACAACCGCGCTCACTGCGGGACTTCTGAAGGAGGTGATGGATAGCCAGAGATCCCAAGAAGCCCACTTCTGTTACCGAGATATCGTTGCGGATGCTCTTGGCGTTCTACTCGCAGCAGGTATCATTGCGCTCTGACAAAATCACTTGAAAGTTTGGCGAGGCGGGCACAATCCGTCGCAATTCCTGTAACCTGAAGACAACTCCCCCAACCGCGTAGCGAGATGGACAAAGCCCGTGACTACTGCGGCATCTTCGGCATCTTCAACCATCCCGAGGCAGCCCGGCAGGCGTATTTCGGCCTTCACGCACTGCAACATCGCGGTCAGGAATCCGCCGGAATTGTAACGTCCACGTTTGATGAGGTGAAGGGGCGGAAGACGATGCCCCAGTACAAGGCATTTGGCCTCGTGCTTGACGCGTTCAAGGATGGAAGCCTGTTCGAAACAACGCTGCTCGGCGATAGCGCAATCGGGCATACACGGTATTCGACCAGCGGCAGTTCGACCAATCCAGCGAATATCCAACCGCTCGTGGTGCACTATCAGGAAGGCAATCTTGCACTCGCCCACAACGGAAATCTTTCGAACGCGCGCTCCATTCGCGAGGCACTCGTTGCGCGAGGCACCCTGTTCACGTCTTCGTCCGATTCAGAACTGATCCTGCACCTAGCGGCGCAGAGCTCAAGCGAGGGGGCGATTCCGCGCATCATCGACGCACTGCACGAAGTTGAAGGCGCGTTCTCACTCGTTATCCTGACTGATGATGCGCTCATCGCCGTTCGCGATCCAAACGGATTCCGTCCTCTCGCGCTAGGTCGTTTTGTGCGCCCGGATGGCCGTGTGGCGTACGGTGTAGCCTCCGAAACATGCGCATTTGACTTGCTAGGTGCTACGTACGTGCGTGATGTAGAACCAGGCGAGATCCTCATCATCGACCGCGCGGGGATAGATCGCGTCGAAAGTGGTGGAGACTTTGACGGCGTGTGCCTCCCCCGCAAATACGGCGTAAGCCAATGCGTGTTCGAGTACGTCTATTTCGCCCGCCCGGACTCGATGATTTTCGGCGAGATGGTCGACAAGGGTCGCCGCAAGATGGGCAAGATGATGGCACATGACGCGCCCGTACCGAAAAAGGAGAAAGGCGAGAAGCGGCCCCTCGTTATGGCCGTGCCCGATTCCTCGAACACGGCCGCCATTGGCTACGTGTCGGAGTCAAACAAGATGGGCCGCAAATGCAAGTTGGACATCGGCCTGATTCGCAATCACTACGTTGGGCGGACGTTCATCAGTCCGGGGCAGGATTCCCGCGAGTTGAAAGTCAAAACAAAGTTCAACACCGTCAGCGGCGTGCTGAAAGACCGCGTGGTAGTGATGGTGGACGACTCCATTGTGCGAGGAACGACGGCTCGACAACTTGTCAAGATGGTCCGGGATGCGGGTGCGAAAGAGGTCCACTTCCGCGTAGCCAGCCCGCCCGTCGTAGCGCCTTGTTTTTACGGGATGGACTTCCCGAGCCACGACGAACTCATCGCAAACCGCAGCGGCTCTGTCGAAGAAACCGCCGAATGGCTTGGCGCGGATTCACTTGCCTACCTGTCAGTGGAGGGCATGATGCAGGCCGTCGAGGAAGCCCACGAGGACAGCAGCAACTACTGCAACGCGTGCTTCACAAAGAACTACCCTGTGCCCGTTGAACTGGGCGTGTTGAAGGAAGAGAACGACTGAGCTAGAACCCAACAGCCGTGTCCATCTCCCTTCTCGGATCGGCACCCCCGTGTAGCGTTCGAACGCCGGCCCGATCATACTCAACGAGGATGGCATCGGCTGCGCCGAATGTTGAGATCGGCCGCGTCGTCCAGCCCAATTCCTCTAGTCGGCTGAGTTGGGTACTCGGAATGCCTTGCTCGTACTGTAGGTCCTCGGGCAACCATTGATGGTGAAACCGTGGTGCGGCGACAGCAGCTTGAATGTCCATGTCATAGTCGATGACGTTCGTGATCACCTGAAACACCGTGGTTATGATGCGCGCGCCGCCCGGAGACCCGACAACCATGAAAAGGCGGCCCTCGGGATCTTCCAGTATTGTAGGCGTCATGGAAGAAACGGGCCGGGCACCTGGAGTCACCGCGTTGCGCTCACCTTGAATGAGCCCCCACAAGTTTGGCTCGCCCGGCGCTGAGGTGAAGTCGTCCATCTCATCGTTGAGGAAGAATCCGGCACCGTCCACCACAAGCTTGGAGCCATACAAATCGTTGATGGTGTAGGTGACTGCGACCGCGTTGCCAGCCGCGTCAACTATGGAATAGTGGGTTGTCTCGCTGCTTTCGTCGGGAAGACCAGGTGGGGTCCCATGGCCTACTTCCTCACTGGAGGACACACGCTCGGGGGTGAACGACGTCATCCTCGAAGCCACATAATCCGCGTCCATCAAAGCTTCGGTGGGCACCTCTGCATAGGCCGGGTCGCCCATCCAATGGCTTCTATCCGCGTAGGCGCGGCGCATCGCCTCGCCCATCAAATGCATCGCTTCTGCGCTCTGTCGGCCCATTGCGCGAAGTGGGAATGGCTCAACTGATTTCAACATCTGGATCAACGAAACGCCCCCGGAAGATGGAGGCGCCATTGAAATCACATGGTGATCGCGGTATGAACCGAACACGGCAGACCGCTCAATCGGCTCGTACGCGGCCAAATCTTCGTGTGTGATCAAGCCTCCCCCTCGCTCCATCTCCGCAACGATCAGGTCTGCTGTTCGCCCCTTGTAGAAGCCGTCGAATCCTTGATCTCGAATGCGACGCAGAACGTCGGCCAAATCAGCCTGCACAAAGCGCTCGCCAGCGACGTAACTCGCACCGTCGGGCTTTGAGAAATACCGCATCGTACTCTCGAACTCTGAGAACTCAGGCTGGAACCCATTGAACAGCCGAGCCTGTCGATTTGAAAGGAAAAATCCTCGGGCAGCCAACTCGATGGCCGGCTCAATCAGCCGCGAGAGTGGAAGGCGTCCGTGCTGCTCGTGGGCATGAAGAAGACCCGCGACTGTCCCCGGCACGCCAACGGCAAGGTGACCGCGTGTGCTCAGGTCCGGCCGAACCTGATCGGTGAGCGGATCGACATACATCGTTCGCGTCGCCGCGCTCGGCGCTCGCTCGCGGAAGTCAAGGCTGGTCGTCGTGCCGTCTTCGAACCTGACCAACATGAATCCACCCCCACCCACATTTCCCGCATTCGGCAACGTGACCGCAAGTGCGAAACCAACGGCAACGGCCGCATCCACCGCGTTTCCTCCATCTTTCAGTACATCCGCACCAATTTGTGCAGCGTCGGCCTGCCCGGCCACCACCATTCCACGCTGAGCGACGGCGGCGCTACGACTCGTGTCGACTGAAACAGGGACGGTTGGCGTGTCGGCTCGACACGCCGCCGAAGACATGAGGACGAGGGACAGGAATAGAACGGATGTCCAGGATTTCCGCATGGAGGCTGCTTGTGGCGGGCGGTTAGTTGTCGTGGGCTTGCCAGAATCTAACCCGGCTTTTCAGGCAATTTCTCTCCTCACCTCAGGTCATGCACGAGGTAAAAGATGCATCGTTGGCGAAGCGGTTGCATTTAGTCGGCAAGCCCTTTAGCTTCCATTCAGAGTCGTCACCCGACGGTTTTAGGGATCCTCACCGTACTTATCCCCTATCTCCCACCACCATGAACCGCCTAATTCCCGCCATGGCCGCGGCAGCAATGCTCGTAGGACTTGGCGTTCTCGTCATCTTCCAGATGTAATCTGGACCCGCCTACCATTATCCATTTTACGCGGCTCGCCACAGGCGGGCCGCGTTTTTTGTACGCGTTTGGCCGGAAGTGGGTGTCCGAAGATGCCGCCATCCACTACCTTCACCGCATGTCCGCACGAGAAGCGGGCGGATCACGTTCTACTGTAGTCTCGCATGACCGGATTCGACTGGGGCCTTGTCGCCGCCTACCTCATCGTCAGCCTTTCTATCGCTGCGTGGTACGCGCGCCGAGCGTCGAAGAACACCGCTGAATTCTTCGCTTCGGGCCGTTCAATGCCGTGGTGGCTGGCAGGTACTAGTATGGTTGCGACGACATTCGCTGCCGACACCCCTCTTGCGGTTACAG
>JBBKWZ010000217.1:0-6325 GCA_037969195.1 Rubricoccaceae bacterium
GTCGTTTTCCTGCAAAACCTGTAACGTGTACTCCACCATTCCGCAGCTGCTTGAGGTATTTCCGGGTAAGGCCTACGCTTCCAATCTCATCGTATAGGAAGTATATGCGAACACCCTCCTTAGCCTTGCGAATGAGGTGCTCTTTAAGCTTGCCTCCAATCTCGTCATCGCGAACCGTGTAGAACTGGATGAGGATGTAATTGGTGGCAGCGTCGATGCTGGACAGGATGGCGTCGAACGTGGCGGCTCCATCGACGAGTAGCTCCCCGTCGTTTCCACTCGTGAAGGGCAGCGTGGAAAGCGCCCGAAAAGCACGCAGTTCGCCCCGCTCGTCCTCGGGGTAGGCCAGAAAATCTGCTAGCACACCGTGCTTCACGTCCGTGACATGTTGATCAACTACTGCATCGAACGTGCGTAATGCGTCGCAGTACTCATCAAACTGAAACCGCCCGAAAATCCAGTACAGGGGCAGTGAAACGTATGGGATGAGTACGAGCGATAGGAACCAGGCCGTTGCGCCCTGCGGCGTACGGGTTTTCATGATGGCATCGACAGCGTGGCCGATGCCGATCACGTGGATCAATGGGATGCCGATGCCGAGTATCCAGCCGATTGTTGTTCCGTCGAACATGGTCGGAAACTAGCTGACTCCAGCTTATCAGCGTGCCTTCTCAATAAAGGTGATAACCAATGTCGCGGACTCCTCCGGTCGCTCCAACATTGGAGCGTGACCAACACCCGGCATAACTACGAGCTCTGAGTTCGGGATGAGTTCGTTCCAGACGGACGCCGCCGATACATCAAGCACGCCATCCTGATCGCCCCAAATGATGAGCGTTGGAAGATCAAGCGCAGGAAGTCGAGTTTCCACCTGGCCATCCTCGGAGCGGATATCCGACCAGATCTTTCGATACAACGGTGCGCGCTCGGCATATTGTCTTGTGATCACGGAGGCCGTGGGCCAAGGCAAGTTTGGCGGGTTGTCGCCGAAAGCGATCGAGGTGAATGCATCATACTCGTCTCGCGTCGTCGGGATTAGCAGATTCTGACCCCGAGCGACGGCAAGGTCCAGTTCACTTGGCTCGGGAGAAACGAGGCCGGCCGGATTCAGCAGCGAGAGAGTCTGTATTAGGTCGGGATAGTCCAAAGCCAAAGCAACAGCAATCAATCCACCCATGGAGTTCCCTACGACGTAAACGGGTCCTCCAACGACCCTTTCAATGAATACCGATACGCGTTCCGTCTGGTTGGAAATCGAATAGGTTGTCGTCGTATCTGGCTCGTTCTCCCCATGGCCCGTTAGATCGAGCGCCACGATTCGAAAAGACTCAGGTACGAAGCGTGCAAACCGAACCCAGTGATCCTTGTTGGCCGCGAAACCGTGAATGAGCAGGAGTGTCGGTGCATCAGAGCTCGACGAGCTTCGCTCAACGTAGTGGATCACCTGCTCGTCAATCTCAACCGTATTCTCGACCAGGCTTGAGCGCGAACGCTCCGAGGCAATGCCGAAGTCGAACAACGCTCCCTGTATGGAGGCGCATCCGGACAGAAAGAGTAAGCCGACGAGGGTGAAAAAGGTCAAGGCTCTTGGATTCATCATGCTTAGGGTTTTCGACGCATTTTTAGCAAGGACGTGCAGTATCGACGCCGCTTCAACCTACATCCATCCGAGTAAAACGCACTACGACTTTGCCCTTGCTGCTTACCTAACGTAGGGCTACATTCTCGCCCCTTTCAATCATCCAGGTCCCATGCACAAAACCTTATTGCTTTCCTTCCTCGTGGTTGGACTCCTGTTCGCTGGATGCGACTCCAACGACCCCGTCGTTAACTCAGGCACGCTTTCGCAAGCCGATATCAATACGCTGGCGGCCGCGCTTGGGTGTACGGCTATCGCGAACATCTCAGCGGGTCAATCCCTGAATGGATCCCTTGACAACATCGACTGCACGGTGCCTTTTCCGGGTGATGACTCCAAGGTTGACTACTACGGATTCAGGCTTTCACAAGGGATGAGCGTGACGTTTAATCTCGAGTCGTCCGACTTTGACGCGTTTGTCGCGGTCTTCAATTCGAACGGAACCGTCGTTGATTCCGATGATGACGGTGGTGATGGGCTCGACGCACGCTTGACTGTCAATCTGGACGCGGGGTTGTACGCTGTCGCGGCCAACACGTCGACAGAAACTCCGGTTTTCGGTTCCTACACGATATCCAGGTCTAACTGACACGTCTCTAAAAATTGACGTAAACAGTTGCTTGTGTGCGCTGCAACGCGGGATTGTCGGGATAGAACTCGACTGCTCAGCGTTGCAGCGCATTTTGCGTTCTGGCAGGAGACAATTGGTTGCGAATGAGGTAATGAGCAAGCGTCAAACTGGCTGACAGTTGCCGTGGATCGCCACGGTGGTCAGCAAGATGTTAACCGTTTGGATTGCACGCCGAGTCCATCAGCGTTTTGCAGAAGACGGCAGGCACAACGTTGTGCTTGAGGCTCGGTTGCAATCATCTCTCGCCATTTCCAACTCCTCGAATCATTCCATGCGCACTTCTATTCTCGCCTCTACTCTCATGTTCGCCTTCGCTATTGCGGGTTGCGATTCAACTACGACGTCGATCACGCCAATCCCCGTTGGTATCAACCAGGCGGAACTCGACTCGCTAGCGAGTGCGCTGGACTGTTCGCCGGTTGCCTCAATTGCATCCGGCGAATCCAAAGATGGCTCGCTGGCAGACGACGATTGCGTCCACTTTGACGAGAGTAATGGATCTCGGCTTGATTACTTCGGCTTCAAGATTGACGAGCTCATGGATGTACAAATCGACCTGATGTCCAGTGAGCTGGATATGTACCTCTACCTGTTTGACAGCGTTGGCAACATCATGCTGGAGGACGATGATAGCGGAGTCGGCGAGCTCGGCACCGATTCGCAGATTCTGGACATGCTCGAACCCGGCGTATACGCCATCGGGGTAAACACCTACATAGGCGAACCGACGATCGGAGAGTACTCCTTGGAACTGCTCGTAGGCGGACAGTAGTTCACGGCGCGCCGCCAGATTGTCGAATGCCGTCTCCAACGTACTCCACAGATGCCATCGCCGTAAGGCGCGATGTCGTCCGGCTAAACTTCTCCGCGATACCGCGTTCAAGAGCACCGTGTCGGGTGGCTGCCGTAAACCACTGGCCGGGTGGTTCGTCGGATGTGAAATAGAGCACGGGTGGATCGGCCCGTCCGTATAGGTCGTCGACGATTCGCAGAAGGCGAAGCGCATCGTCAGTATGCTGAATCGCTATAGCCTCGATGAACAGGTTGTCGTAGCTCCCCAGGCTATCCGAGAGGATGGTTCGCTCGGTTTCTTCGGATTCTTTGAGCAGAGAGCCAAATGAAATCCACTTGGTGGATCCAGTGGCGGATTGAAAGGCCGAACGCATTGCTGCCTCTGTTTCGTTCGGCGGTCCAATCCACGCCTTGCCGGGCTTCTCAAGGTGCTTTCGAAAATCCTCGCCGCCTACGAAGATGACCCGGTACTGACGGCGGAACTCCTCCGAGATGAACCGTTCGAGTCGATCCCGCCCGAACGCGGCCGAAACGAATTTTTCAGGCTCGGCATTACTGGTAGCGGCCACGGTCACACGAAGGTGCTTCAGGGCTTTCAGCACGCCGATCAGTCTCACTTCCTCCGCGGGATCATCGAGCTCAACTTCGTCGATCAAGAGGAGCTTATAGTTGGTGGCTAGGGCTTTCGCATAGTCCTCTGGCCGTTCCGTAGACCGGAAAAGTTGGCTGGAATGCACGAATGCGCACGGTACGTCAGGATGCAGCGCGTGATAGATGGAAGCCAACAGATGCGTTTTGCCTGTGCCAACAGGTCCGACGAGGTAAAGGCCGGAGCCTAGCCCATCGCTTCTCCGCAACCCGCGAAAAAAACGGTGGACGCTATAGCGACGTCGGACCTTATCAACAAAATGCTGTGCCGCGTGGAGGGCTTGATTTTGCGAAGCCGTCTGAGGTAGATACGAGGCAAACGAGACGTGTTCGAATCGCGTAGGGGGAAGCCACTCGTGCCCGTTCGTCGGAAGGTGATTCAAACTCTGGCGACCTCCGTTTTGCTGACGGACACCATCAATGCCGCGCTAATCACCAAAGCTCCTCCGACCAGTGCGAATGGGCCAAGATGTTCATCAAGGATCGTAACACCGAGGATTGAGCCAATCAGCGGTTCAAAATTTACGAACAGACCTGCCCTGGCAGCTTCGGCGCGTTGAAACCCCCAGTTCCACAACCAGAACGTAAGTGCGGTGCAAACCACGCCCAGAATTCCGACAGACACCCACGCACCCAACGAGAGGACAAGAGGAGGGGAGCCCTCCAGAACGATGGCGAACGGTAGCAGAATCAGAGTACCGAGGCTGAACAAAAAGGTGGTTGCCGTTAACACGCCCACCCGCCGCCCGACACGCCGAATGAGGAGCGTCCAGACGACGGAAGCGATCAGGGAGATGAACACTAACAAGTCGCCAGTGAGGGTACGCCCGATTCCTGGGCCTCCAATCAGCAATATCAGGCCAAGCGCTGAAACACCGATAGCAACCCATATCCAAAAGTTCGGCCTTTCCTTGTCCACGAGAAAACCGCCGATGGCGATCATCGGCGGCACCGTTCCGACCAATAGCGCAGCGCTGGATGCCGTTGTTCGATCGAGACCCTCGAACTGGAGCAGAAACATGAACGGCCCCATCAAGACGGCGCCGACGACCAGAAGACCAAGATCACGCGATTCAATTCGAGGACGTGCGCGGGATACAAATGGAAGCAACACCACGGACGCCAGCACGAATCGATAAAGAACGAGGTAGGCCGGCCCCATCTCCGCGAGGGCAAACTTCCCGAACATAAAGGACGTCCCCCATAGCGCCCCAGCGGTGGCCAGGGCCATGTAGGCGAGTTTGGGTGAAGTTCTGGGCGCTGACATCGGGCCGAATATCCGCCTCAAAGCGTGCCAAGAACAGTCAATGTCGGAAGGAATTACAACCGAGCGAACGCCTTCATACAGACAATGAGAGGGCGATCATTCGGTGTCTCGCGCCAATGGCAAGCTGACCAGATTGGCAAACATCCGCCAAGCGCCCGGGTTCAGGGCTTCCAATTGCCTGTACCATCCGAGCGACGAGTAGAGATACGTGCCCTCTCCGAAGTCGGCGAGAAGCAGGCCGCCGCGCAGTGGCGCCTCACCCGGATCGTTCATCGACAGAAATTCTGCAAAGCGCGCATCGTAGTCGGATGGATAGTACAGGCCACGTTCTTGCACCCAGTCGTTCCAGTCTTCCGGTTCGATCTCGTGAGGCGAATGGAAGATGACGTGGTCGGGCTGCAGAACCTCCACGGGCGCGTCTTCGCGCGTTACGCGATCGCGGCCCAAGCGAAGCGGGTACGGCGCCCAGCCGTTCTCCGGAACCTCGACGACATCCATGTCGAAGAAACCACCGGATTGGCCGGGATTCCATTCAAAGGTCTTGTGGTAGCCCGCCACGAGGTGCCCGCCGCGTTCAACCCAATCGAGCAAACGCTGATTGTGCTCCCGCAAATCTGCTCGAACGAGGTAAGCCCGGATGTCGAGGACAATGGTATCGAATTGGCTGAAGTCGCTCGTGGCAAGCGCAAGCGAATCCAGCGCGGTTACATCAGCTCCCATCGAGCGAAGCGCGTCTTCAGTGATTCCGTCATACGATTGGACGAAGCCTACGCGCAGGCCCTCAGATACACGAACGTCCGGTAAGACCGCCGCAGGACGCGTAACGACGTAGGATCGTGCTGGTGCGCTGGTCGGGCTTGCGGATGCTTCGATGTTGATCACGTAGCGCCCGGGCCGGTCTCCCACGTTCACGTGGAGCACAGCATTTGTATCGGACGGAGACAACGTCACGGTCTCTCCCGCAAAAGCTTCAACCAGCCCACGCTCACGCCTCGGTGTAATTCGTATCTGGACGCTCTCTGCCGCAGGATCGTACACCCGTACATCCACTGGAATATCCGTCGTGCCTCGATTAAGGAGGATAGGAGCAGACGGGAGATCGATGACAACCGGCGGGGCAATCTCGAGTCCGAGGTACCCCAGCGGACTATCATCAACGCGTTCGAAACGATAGGGCGGATGATCGTTGTATCGCTCGTACTGGGCTCGATGCAGGGGAATAGTCGGGGCAACCGTAGGCGAGATGAGGAGGTTGCCGGAGCCCGCGTTGGAGCCGAGGCGCAACGTGTCGGACAGGCCGACAATCTCCAGGAAGGGGTAAGGAGCTTCCGGTTGTCCGGGTGGGCTT
>JBBKWZ010000218.1:0-20860 GCA_037969195.1 Rubricoccaceae bacterium
CTTCACCATCGAGGGTTGTAGCCAAAGTCGTAAGTGTTTCACGTTGCCCAACGACTTCGGCGCCTACTGCTTCAGAAAGTGCGTGGCGAACCGCAGAGATCCGGACCGTGGAGAGCCCATTAGAACGCTCTAGCTGGTCCACGTAGGCGCGAGCGAGCGAGAACGTGACGGGCCAAACAAACTTCGGCTGGCCCTGCGCATTGAGGTAGTCTAAATGCACAGACTTGGCTGCAGCGATTTCGTTTTCAGAGATATAGTCGCTGGGCATCAGCTCGAAAATGTCGAGCCCGCGAGAGATTTCTGAACTCACCATCACGCCGTTATACCAGTAGACGGACCAGCTTCCACCAGAAGCCATCTCATTCGCATCGACCGGGCCTCGGTCGTGGTACGCAATCTCCATGGGATTCGAGGCGTCGGTCCAGTCGAAAACGGAAATTCCGCCTTGGTACCACGACTGCACCATTACGTCGCGTCCAGGGATTGGAATCAGCGAGCCGTTATGGGCTACACAGTTTTCCTGGGGTGTTTGCGGCGCAGGAAGTTTGTAGTAGCTCTGGAAGTCCATCTCGCCATTGTTGATGGTGAAGATGGCGTCAGCGCCCCACTCGCGAGGATCGGTGTCGCGGCATTTCGGGCCGCCGCCGCCGCCCCACTCATCACTGAAGAGAACCTTCGTGCCATCGTTGTTAAACGTGGCCGAGTGCCAGTAGGCGAAGTTCGAGTCCGCAACGGCATGCATCCGCGTTGGGCGCTCTGGGTCGGAGATATCAAGGAGGAGCCCGTAGCCTTCGCACGCTCCGCCAGCAAGGCCGATCTCGGGGTACAGCGTGATGTCGTGGCATTGCGTCGGGCCCGGCTGCGGGCCGTCCTCGTCGCTGGAATCGTCAGCGCCAAATCTCGCGGCGAGAATCGCCGGAAGTCGTTCACGAAGCAACGTGCTGTCCGCCGCGGTCGGTTCGCCTTCACCTTCGCGCTCTGCTACAATTTCAGCCAACATCGGCCCGGCCATGCGCGATGGAAGCACACGGTCTTGACCAAAGAAGAAGACTACAAACTCGCCGCGCGCACGCGCTTCTTCGATTTCCGCAATGTCCGCGGGCGCCATGCCGTGCTGAGGTGGAGCAACGAGATCGTCGAAAATGCGAGGTGAGCTCACGATAGCTGCGCGCTCTGGATGGGCAAGGGGCACCTTGATAACTTCGATACGGAAGAGTGCCGAATTCGGATCTTCGTCAGGGTTCGCAGATGAACAACCGGACAGTTCCTCCTCCGGACGGACGGGAGCAGAGCCAGAAACGTAGACGTAGACGTTTTCGTCATCGTTCGGGTCTTTCAATAGGGAATGTGTATGCGAGCCACGGCACGTCTGCACATTTCCAACATAGTCGGGGTTGCGGATGTCGCTGATGTCGAAGATCCGAATGCCGCGAAGTCGATCCGGGCTTGCGGTTTCTTCTACACCGTCCGTTCCGCAGTCAAGCCGCCCACCACGGCCCTCACCGGAGACGAACATCAAATTGCGATACACAGATACATCGCTTTGAGACGCAGGACAGACATATTCCGTAACCAGGCTTGGCGCGCTTGGGTTCGATATATCCCAGACGATCACACCATTGTAGTTGCCTTGGATAGCGTAATTACCCGAAAAGGCGAGATCGGAGTTGGTCACGCCAACGAAAGCCTCGGGCGGTGCCGTCGAAGATGAGACGCGGAGATTCCAAACCGCCTCCTCAGCATCGAACAGGCCTGGCCCAAGGCCGACGCGGGCGTCGTTGGTGAGGGGTTGGGCCATCACAGTCGATCCCATCATGTTCAAAGCGAACATGAGAAGCAGGATAATCGGTGGCGAGATGTAGCGATTCAGCGTGTTAGGTTTCATGGGAAAGGAAAGGTTTTGGCGGAAATCAGGGGTTCAAGAACCCTGCTAATCATTCTTTGGTCTATTGAGGAAGTTGACTGAGCATCAGATTCATCCGAGCGATCTCGGTAATCTGGTCCACGTTGATGTCGGAGGCGACCTTGAAGGCGGCTTCGTCGAGCGCCGCGCCGTCGGTGGCAAAGAGTTCGTCCACCATCGTAACGGCACCGCTGTGGTGCTGAATCATGTACGTAAGGAAGAGGCGGTCGAACTCCCCATCGCGCGCCGCGGCAAGTTCGTGCAACTGCTCATCTGTGAGCATACCAGGCATGCGCATGTGGTCGTGATCACCGCCGCCGTGAATCATCAAGTTCAACCCATCAATGTGAACCATGGGTACTGGTTGATCCCTATCACGGAGCCACCGCTGCATCAACGCGATTTCATCCGTTTGCGCATTGATGATTCGGGCCGCGAGAGTTTGAACGGTGGGGTTCGCGCCATTGCTGGGTGCCAGCCGCGACATCACCAAGGCTTGGGCGTGATGGCCAATCATTCCACTCATGAAGTGAACGTCGGCCGCTGTGAAATTGCTTCGAGCGCTGTCTTGCCGAGCCCAGAAAAGCGCTTCCAAATCGGCGGTGGATGTCGTCGTCGACGCCGCAGGATTGTCAGATCCGATTTGTTGCGCGTTGCTACACGCAGAGATTGGGACGGTGAAGAGAATGGCCGCTAGCCAAACAATGCGACACTTAAACATATTTCTATTCCGAAGTCGAGCCGACGAGGTGGCAAGGTGCTAAAATAATAGCCTCAATAACGAAAACAAGTGCATGACGATCAAGCATCGGTGGATTCGGACGTTCTATCTCCGACGGCGGCAGGCATTCCGTTTACGCGTTTGCAGTCGAACGTCCGCTCACGTCGCCTACTTTGCGCGACTTGCACCGAGCTTCGTACTCGCCTTCTTGGAATTAGTCACACGGCTCTTCGTGCTGGGAGTTGCCTCGTTGTGCTACTTGCGTAGAACACCACTCAGGTTGCGGAGGCCAAGTCACGCAGCCTTGGATTGCTTGCGACTAAAATAGGCGGCTTCTAACTTCCTATGGTCTATTCTGTCGGCACCAAGCTCGCGGCCCGTGCACTATGTCCTTCACCTTGCAGGTTACACCAACAACCGATTCCGAGGCGTCTAAGACGCATATCTTTGATGCTCAGAGTATCGTGATTGGGCGGGATGTCTCGGCGGACTTACAACTTGAGGATAAAGCGCGGATCGTAAGTAATCGACATGCGGAGGTACGGCAGACGGGCAATACCCTATCGCTGGTGGATTTGGGCAGTAAGAACGGAACCGTTCTCAACGGTCGGCGGCTGCGCTCCGGCGAAGCAGCACGGCTCCGCGAGGCGGATGCATTCGAAGTCGGCGATTTTGAGATCCGAGTAACGAATATCAAAGCGGAGGATGAGGTAAAAGCGGGGAGTGAAACTCTCGCTGCCATCAACCAAAAAGAGGAGGAGCCTCAATCTGTAAACGAAGTGCCGCGATCTGCAGAGGAAGAGTCTGAAACTGATAAGGCGGCGACTGATGTTGAAGTCCAGCAGGAGGCGGTTGAAAGGATGGGCCACGACGCGATTGACACCGCAGAAAAAGTCACGTCTCCAACGTCGCCTCTGATAATTGATGAAGCACTTGGTACCGACGCTGTTGACGATCTTCCCGACGCGGCAGAGACAAAATCATCCGATGTTATTCAGGAGGTTCAATCAGATCCGTCGAGCGTCGAAGCAGCGCCCGGCGTAGATAGGAAGCCCGATGTCGAAAGGAAGAAGTCGACGCTCGACAGGCATCTGGGACCCATGACACCCTCCGACGACGTCTTGGTGGACACACTCGTGGCCGCCGTGTCTCGGCTAGCGGGTATCCCGTGGCAGTTCCGCCACGAGTTCATCGGCCAGACGATCGCACCGCCAGAAGAGGAGGAGGTATTCGCGGATGGGTCAGCCGAAGCACTCAGGAAATTTCTGGTCGACCCGCGACTCGACGAAGAGGAGTTGGCGTGGCGGCGCTCCGCCGTTGGTGCGGCGGCCGAGGCAGGTGCGCTGCACCAGGTGGCAATGCTGGATGGATACAAAGCCAGCATAGAAGAGGGGACGCGCCACCTACTGGACGCGCTTGACCCTGCATTGGCAATCAAGGAGGCAAAAAAGGGAAGTTTCTGGCAGCGCCTGCCCTTGCTGCGATCGGCCGCAGCTCTAAAACTTCTGACCCAAACCCACCAGGATCTCGCTCAAGAAGACAAGGCTGCTGCCGAACGGGGGCGATTCCGATCGGCATTCATACATGCGTATCTCGCACGAATGACCCGCCGGTTGTAAATGCTCAATCCTTACATTCCTGACCCCAAAACAATTCTGATACCGATGAGATCGCTTGGCTTTAGACGCAGACCGCTCGCGTTTTTCTTCACCGTTATCCTTTTCCTCGGGGTTGGCGGCTGCGGTGGAAGTAAGGAGGCGACGGTTCAACCACTCGGGGTCACGTTGACCGGCGATGTAAATCTGAATGACGGGAATGCTGTCGTCGTGCGCATTTACGGTCTTGGTGGAGACGCCAACTTTCGGCGCGTCCCGCCCGATGCTTTCTGGCAAGACGACCGGGCGGCTTTGGGTAGCGAATTGATCGGCGCGGCGCGAGAAATCGTGCTCTACCCGCAATCATCTGAATTCGTGACATTCCCACTCGAGCCGACGGCACAGTTCGTTGGAGTCGCCGCGAACCTTCGCAATCCCGATACTGACCGCTGGCGGGCGATAATTCCAGCTTCGATGCTCCACGAAAAGGCACTCCGCGTAACGGTTGGCCGATCGACTTTGACACTTGATGTGCGCGAACGATAGCCTTCGGGATTGCGCTCCGTTACGTACTTTGCTAACGCCGGGAACGCCTCGGCATCTCCGAACCGTGCCACCGCAACATGCCGCAAGACCGTAGCCAGGTCGTCTGGGCCGAGGGAATGGCCCTTGACCCGCACCATCTCCAGCAAGCCGATCGACACCACCGGTCGGTACTACAGGCGCGGCTCCGTGCACTTTCTGCGCACGGTTGGGGACTGACAGCGTTGACGGTAGATGAAGAGCGCCTCGCGAACGGCGAGTTTGCGTTGCTTAGATGCGCTGGCATTCTGCCTGATGGACTCCCGTTTGATCTTCCGGAGATGGGCCCGTTGCCAGAGCCGCGCAACGTGCAGGATGCGTTCGATGCCACCGAGACGTCCTTGGCCGTGTTCCTGGCGCTTCCGGCAGAGCAGCCACTTGGGGCAAATGTTCGACTCGACAATGGCAGCAATCGCGACCTACGATACGTGGCCGAAAACATCCGTATTGCCGACGAGAACACGGGACAGGACGAGCGCGAGATTGAGGTCGCGCGCCCGGCATTCCGCATTGGATTCGGAGGCGAGGCCCTTCGCGAATTCACCACGCTTCAAGTTGCCGAAATTGAGCGGGGAGGAAGCGGATTGTTCTCCATGCGAGAACGGTACATCCCAACGAGCCTGAGTCTTTCGGCGTCGTCGCGGCTTGTCCAGATGGCGCGACGAATGCTCGAACTCCTCGTCGCTCGAAGCACAACGTTGGCGGAACGTTGGCAAGGCGTAACGCAACAACGGGAATTATCCCCCGCAGATCTCACCGTCCACGGACTTCACCTGGCGGCCAGCACGTATGTGCCTCTTCTCAACCATCATCACGCAATTGGTGAAACGCACCCGGAGGCTCTCTACACGACGCTGCTGGGTCTCGCTGGGCACCTGAGCGCCTTCACTCCCGGGGTCGCTGCTGCGCCGCGCGACTTCCCGGTTTATAACCACGCCGACCTATCGACCTGTTACAATGCACTCGACGAGATCCTCCAGGCGTTTTTGGGTGGGGCTGAACCAAAGGCCAACTACACGCGCATCCCGCTCGTCCTGCTGCGAGAAAACCTTTACACGGCAACGCCAGATGCCGCGCTCCTTGAGCGATCCGATCTTTTCCTTGTGACGCGTAGCAACGATCTGGCAGAAACGAGGATCGTTGATGAATTGCCCCAGCTGATTCGGATTGCATCTCCCGAAACGATTGAAGCCGTGCTGCAAAGAGCTGTTCGGGCTCTGCCCATCGAGCACACGCACCGCCTGCCCTCCGGCGTGCCGATGGACGCGCGGGCTACATACTTCCAGTTGCGAAAGGTCGGGCCATTCTGGGAGGCTATCCAGACCAGCGGTGGCCTTGCCGTTTTCCTCCCCGCGGAGTTCAATAGCCTGGAGATGGAGTTAATTGCAGCCTGAGAATGATTTTGTGAGTGACGTTAGAATCTCCGTCAGCCGTTCCCAATAGCCGAAATGACGAACCCTCGCATACCGGCGACCATTGACTTCGAAGACGTCTCGGGGCGGCTTGCGGAGGCGTTTTCGCCCTGCTTTAGTCTTGCGCTGCAATTGCGTGGCGGGCAGGAGTTCGGTTCTGCCGATGTGCTTCGGGATCGAATCAAGCTGCTATTAGACGATGCCCAGAAAGGAGCAGCACGCCTCGGTGCTCCTCCAGACGATATAACTGATGCTGCCTTTGGCCTTGCGGCATTCATCGATGAGACGCTTGTTTCCTCAGACTGGAGCCAGAAGGACTATTGGGTGGCCAAGCCACTCCAACTTGAGCTTTTCGCCCGCAATGACGCCGGGGAGGAGTTCTTCGTCCGCCTTGATCGACTGCGGGCAAACCCCGCGCGCCATGCCGAGCTTCTTGAGGTGTACTACCTCTGCATGGCCCTCGGATTCAAAGGGCGCTACCAGTTACATGGCCAGGAGGAATACCGTCGGATGATCGAAGAAACGCAGGCTGTGCTGGCTCGGCAGCCTGGATTTTCACAAGGCGCGCTTTCACCGCACGGGAAACCTCACGATCAGACCGTTGCCGAGGTGCAAAGCCGGATTCCCGTGTGGAGTTTAATCGTCGCGGCACTCGCGCTTGGCCTCATCTTTTATCTGGTCGCGAGCATCTACATCTCGCGTGTTGCCGACGATACGGCGCAGGAGATTGAACAATTGACCGGCACCGAAAACCTCGTCCGATAATCAGGAAGCAATGGGTCTCGTAAACGTTATCAAGAGCAGAGGATGCCTCATCGGATGCGGTACCGTGCTATTGATATGCGTTGTCGTTGTCTTGGGCATTTGGTTGAAGTGGGGATTGGTGATCACCCTTCTCGTCCTCGCGGTCGCCTTTCTTATCGTCGGCCTCGTTGCCCTGCTTACGCAGAATCGAGCGAAATCAGCGTCAAACGCTATTGAACATCAGATTACGGCGCAAGCGCAACAACAAATGATGAGCGTCCGTCCGGATCAGCGGCCTGAAATTCAGGAGTTGCAGGAGCAGCTAGAACGCGCGATTGAAACCATCAAACAGTCCAGGCTGGGCACGCAGAAATGGAGGCCCGGTGGGGGAACGGCGGCACTTTACGCTCTTCCTTGGTACCTTATGATCGGGCCTCCCGGCGCGGGCAAGACGACGGCGATTGCTCACTCAGGTCTTCACTTTCCGGTTGGAATTGACCGAATCCGAGGCGTGGGTGGAACACGCAACTGCGACTGGTTCTTCACCGACCAGGCCATCCTTCTCGATACTGCGGGCCGTTACGTCACCGAGCCATCAGATACGGACGAGTGGTACTCATTCCTCGATACGCTGAAGAAGCACAGGAAGGAGCGACCAATAAATGGTGTCCTGATCGGCATTGCTCTCGATGAACTGGCCGGAGCAACCACCGCCGATGTGGATGATCATGCGGACACGATTCGCCGTCGACTCGATGAACTCATTCGTCGGCTTGGCCTTCGTTTCCCCGTGTATGTCCTGTTTACCAAGGCCGACTTGCTCCACGGCTTTGTTGAGTTCTTCGGTGAACAAGGCCGCCGCGAGCGCGAAGCCATCTGGGGCACGACACTCACTGCCGAACAACAACGTGCGCCCGACCTGCGGGCTGTCTTCGAGCGCGAGTTTGATCTTCTTGAGGACTCGTTGGTCAACGCGCGCACGGCAAGTTTGGGGCGTGCGCTCAAACGCGAAGAGCGCAGCGCCATTTACCATTTCCCGCTCCAGTTCGCTGCACTCAAGCCCAACCTCAGTCGCTTCGTCGAACGGCTGTACCAGCCAAATCCCTATCAGGAGACGCCACTCGTTCGCGGTTTCTACTTCACCAGTGGCACCCAGGAAGGCATCCCCATCGACCGGGTGATTCAGAATCTGGCCGCGCGATTCGACCTGCCGCCAGAGCTGACCGGGGGCTTCCAAGTCGAGCCGGAGCCGAAGAGCTATTTCATCAAAGACCTATTCAATGAAGTCGTCGTGCCCGATCAGTTCCTCGTACGGCACACGTCGAAGGCCGCGTCGAAATTGAGAATGGCCAAGGCGGGCGCGTCCATAGCGGCGCTGCTTGGGCTTTTGCTATTTGGCCTGTTTGTATCGCAGGCGACCGTTCGCAGCCGGACTGATATAGGCCGAATCCAGGCGGCTTCTGCGTTAGCTGCCACGGTGAGTTGGGATCCTGTGCATCCCTCGCCAGACGACATGCGTCGTCTCGACAGTCTGCGCAACGTGATTGATAAATACGACCGCGGCATTCCGCTGCTTCAGATTGGCCTTAATCGGCGTGGAGAAGTGATTGAACCTGCCCGTCGACTCTACCTCAGTAAGGCCCGCAGCTTCATATCTACGTACGTGATTCCCGGAATGCGCACGCGGCTTAGCACGGCGGCGTCCGCCAATATCTACGAGGATTTGAAAGCATTCCTCCTACTCACGGAAGAAGCGGAACGACTACGCGGTGCGGATACGACAAACGCCGTATTCCTTCGGAGGCATCTGGCCCTCTCAGCCCGAAGAGCGATCTATGGACCTGACTCAGTCGTCGTGAGCACGGATACGCAGAACCGGATTGATGTCATCACATCATCTTATGTTGAAGGTCTTCGCAACGCGCAAGTTGACGGGTTTGAACCGGAGACGGGGCTGGTGAGCCGCGTGCGCTCGTACGTCTACGAACGACCGACGGTAGAAGGTCTTTATGCACGAATCAGGAGCGATGGCAATGCTCGTATTGCTCCCTTTGGTTTTGAGGACGCCGTACCCGGCCGTCATCTCGCTTTGTTTGACAGTAACCCGGTGGTCACAGGATTCTTTACGCGAGAAGGATGGGAATCCTTTGCCGCGGAGAAAATTGCACTCGAAGCCGCCGATCCGTCGCGTGATGACTGGGTCTGGGGGCGCACCGATTTCGAACTGCCAGCAGAATTTCAGGATAGTGAACGCCTGTTGGCTCAACTCCTGGATTTCTATTTCGACGAGTACTCGCAGTCCTGGCAGCAGTTCATGCAGGGCGTGCGCTATGTGCAGCCCGATGGTCCACGGGCGGCGGCCGCGGTACTCGAAACGCTTGCCAGCAGTGCAGATTCGCCCCTGCTCGCGCTCCTCACCAACGTTTCCATGCAAACGACGCTCGACGCTGGCGAGGGCGTTGGGTTGATGCAGACGATCCGTGGCGCGCTCGGGGAACAGGTGAACAGGATCCTTGGCACGGAAGGACAGGAAGGCGGGTCGAATCCGGTTGCGCGGAATTTCGCTTCCGTGCACGCGCTTGGTGCCGATCAGGCGGAAGGCGGAGGTGCGTCTCCCGAACTTTATGCGGCCTTCGAGGCACTGGCCGATGTCGGCGCGGCCCTCGGCGAGGTTGCCGATGACCCGGCGCGGGCTCCTGATATGCAGGACGTCCGAGATGAGGCGCTCGACGCGATCAGAAGCTCGCTACGCGGTCTCAACCCAGAAACGAGAAGGGCGCTCTTCGAAGAGCCGGTCGACTGGGGAGCGGGGATAATCCGCGAGATTGGGGAACAGCAGGCAGGAGAACTGGCAGCAGAGGAAATGGCGGAACTGATTCAATCCATGAATGCAAAGTGGCGGGAGGAAGTCTATGAACCTTTCCAACGCTCCCTCGCTGGCAGCTATCCCTTTAATTCAAGAAGCGACCAGGACGCTCCTCTTGGCGACTTCGAAGACTTCTTTGGTCCGGGCGGCAGCTTGGCCTCATTCTATGAGGAGCTCGGACCGTACCTCGACGATTCCGAAAATCCGTTTCCACTCTCATCTTCAGCGAGGACGGCCATCGAGCGAGGTCGTGACATTGGCCGGGGCGTCTTCAGCGGCGGCGGACTGGGCCTCAGTTTTGACATGCAACCGGATTTACCGCGTGGGGAATTAGCAGTTTCGTACATGGTTATGTCGGTGCACGGGCAGAGCAGCAACTACGATATGGGCCAAGCTCAATGGACCTCCTTCTCGTGGCCGGGTCGGCCTGGAGCCAGCCTCACGCTTACGGCCCGGCAGGGCACACTTCCAACGCGTAGCGCGGGTGGAGACTGGGCCTGGTTCCGACTGCTGGAGCAGGCCCGCATCGAGCGAAGATCCTCCACGATGTACGAAATCTCCTGGCCCTTCAGCGCCTCCACAGGTGGGTCTGTCACTGCGCGCTATCAGCTCCGCTCGCTTAGTTCTACGGCTCCGTTCCAGAACCCGACCCGCTTCTTTTCGTTCTCGCCGCCTCGTTCTCTCAACTGAGTTGGCGGCGTGCTCGCCCCCTCGTCCATGCAGGCCGAACCAACTGCCGCTGTGTGCTTCGGTAAGCTGCCGATGCGTGGTGATTTCATCCGCCACCATGTGGGAGGAGCAAATGGCAGGCGTGCAGTGCAGGCAATTGATGCGTGGCTTCAACGAGGTCTGGTTCACGGCCGACAACGCCAAGGCCCGCGCTTTGATGATGTCTTCGACGCAGCCCCCGGGTATAATTTTGTGATGGATCTGCCGGCGGGGGATGATCTATTGGCTGGATCGCTGAGGCCAAGTCGCGACAGCGCAGGACGGCGCTACACATTTCTCGTGGCCGTCGCAGTTCCTCGATCCAAAGTAGACGGACGACGCCTCCCGTCATGGCCATTTCGGTACAATGCGTTTTTCTCCGAGGCAAATACGCTATCGGCTGATCTGGTAGAAGGGCGTGTAACCAACGAGCAAATCCCCGAGCGCCTCGAAGGCGTGGGAAATCTTTTTGATCGTACTCCTTTCGTCGTGGACTACGAATATCGGCTACGGCAGGCTTTGGTTTGGCCGCTCTGGAGTCGGACGTGGGGTTCGCCTGAGGATGGTCGGAAATACGTGCTCATCAAAAATCTCATTGATGTGTTGGGGACATCACGTGGCAGACCTGTGCGACTACCATTGGGTTTTCCTCACCCAACGGCCGCAGACGCCATGGATGGGAGTTTCTGGCTGGAGGCCTGCTGGCACTTACAGGGAAAGCCCCCAGCCGAACCCACCTTTTTTTGGAGCGAGCCTGGCGTCGATGGTGCACTCTACGTCACGCTCGCTCCGCCACCGCCCGCCTTGTTAGCTGAACTCTTCACGCCGGAAGAACGATGCGACGATTGCCTTCGTCTGGATGATCCGCTGGGGAAGCCAACTGCTGACGCGGCCCTTGCACTCCCGCCTATGCACAGTGCGATTCTGGAAGACGAGACCCTGTCCTTTCGGGCCTTTATTGACAAGCTGTAGCGTACTCGAGTAAAGAAGGCGAACGAGCGGAGCGCAGCCAACTTCTCCCGACTACCTTTGGATTAAGAGTCTCCAGAACTAAACGAACAGCACGAAAATCGATGCCCGACGAGCCGACCGAACGATCACCTCGCTTGCAGTCCATTCTTGCACCGTTGCCCGGCGATAGCCCTGTTGGCACAGATGTGCGCTACGAGGATACATTCCAGGAGCTCAAGGGGGAAGTGGACGCCGCCCAGAGTGCATCGAGAGAGGCAAATTTTGGCCGCATTGTTGCGCTGGCCACTACGATTCTGACCGAGCAGTCAAAGGACTTAACGACTGCCAGTTATCTCGGCCTCGGACTGTTGCGCACAGAAGGGTTCAATGGAGTTGGAGAAGGCCTCGATGCCATACGGTTGCTATCCGAAACTTTTTGGGACGACCTCTATCCGCCCATCGGACGGATGTCGGCACGAAGGAACGCCATCCAACTTCTAGTGGACCGCTCTCATGAATGGCTGGACACCTACCGGCCCACGGCTTCTGACGCCGAGTATTTGGCGCAAATGCGGGAAGGAGTATTGCAGTTGGAGGCTTTTGCGGGTGAGAAAATGGCCGACGAAGCCCCCGTTTTCTCCAGACTATTGCAAATTCTGGAAACCAAACGTATAGCCGCTGAAAAGCCGGTCTCGGCGAAAACTTTGGCGGATGGAGGCGATACCGAAGGTGGCGAATCACAGGGCCCAGCCGCCCTACAAACGCCGGCGGATGCGGTCGCATCAGTGATGACGGCCGCCTCGTTCCTTCGCGACAAAGATCGTACGAGTGCGCTGCCATACCGGCTCGCACGCGCGGCACGTTGGGGTGATCTTCGAATGGCACCTCCGAATCAGGACCGAAAAACGCAGTTGCCCGCGTTCGTTGAACAGCGCAAAACCTATCTCGAAGGCCTGCTTGCAAAGGCAGAGTATGACAACGCCGTGAACGAGGTTGAAGTATCGTTCCCCGTTACGCCCTTTTGGCTGGATCTTCAGCGGTATTCCCACACTGCTATGGAAGCGCTCGGTGAGACTTTCGCGTCGGCCCGGCAGGCTATTCTGGAAGAGACGGCCCTCCTTATCCATCGCTTTCCCGAATTGCAGACACTAACATTCAACAAGGGCGAACCCTTTGCTGATAGCGAAACACAGTTATGGCTCGATGTACGCGTTCGCCCCGTTTTCGGAAGTGGAACATCCCACGCCGATGTTCCTGTAGCGGCTGGTGAGGGGGACCAGCTTGAGGCTCAGTTTGATGAAGCCCGACGAATTCTGGCTGGCGGGGATCTGGAGGGGGCACTGGCGCACATGGCTGAAGGCGAGGCATCGGGTGAGGCAGGAAGGGACCGCTTCCGTAGGCAGCTTTATGTTGCGGCCTTGTGCCGGCAAGGTGGTCGCGCAGCGGTCGCCCGCGCCGTGCTCGAAGGGCTTGACGCCGAGATTGATCGAGCCGGAGTGAGTGCCTGGGAACCGGCGCTTGCACTCAATGCGTGGACGGCGCTCCACGCCTGCTATGCAGCCCTTCGAAGGGATTCAGGCAAGGAGGAACAGCCCCTACTTCAAAAGGCGGCGGAGCACATCGTAGAAAAGGTTGCCCGCCTGGCTCCCCGGAAGGCCCTCACGTTGATTGATACGAAATGATGTGGGCATACTCTGTAGAGGCAGTATGATTGCGTTGTTGCTGCTACAGTTTTTTTTTCTACATTGAGAACCTGCTGCCCCAACGCGTCAAGGCTGAGAGTTTTGGCGACAGGGTAGGGGCATCAGGCTCTATTTTCCTTCGCTCTTCCGACGAACCGATATCATGGCGCAGAGCTTTCAACGCGAAAAACCACCGGCACGTATCAACTTGTTTTTGGAAGTTGCAACCGGCGACGCCCAGGAGAAGCTTGAACTCCCCTTGCGTCTCCTTGTGATGGGCGATTACATGGGCCGGGAAGACAGGACTGCTGTAGCCGACCGAGAGATTCTTAACCTGAATAAGGACAATTTTGAGACCGTCCTTAGTTCAATGGACATCAAGCTCGACTACAACGTTCCGGATACGCTCAAAGGCGGCGACGAGGACATGAAGGTGAGCCTGGACATTGATTCGATGAAGTCCTTTAGTCCGGAAGAAGTTGCCAAGCAGGTGCCTCAGCTAAATCGGATGATGGCCATGCGCAACCTCCTACAGGATTTACGCAATAGGATTGTCTCACTCCCGGACTTTCGTAAGCAACTTGAGAAGATTGTTAAGGATGATGCCTCTCTGGAACAACTAACGGCCGAGCTCGACAAGTTTGTGACGAAAGAGCAAGGCGATGACCCGTCCGGCGAGTAGGCCTATTTAGGCCCCACTTTTTCGGCTGCTAACTTTTTACAGCAACTCCCGACTGATATGGCTGAAGCCAAGCAAGACGCCGCCCAGGCGACCTCCAAAGAAACCGAAGCTGAAGGCAGTATTCTCGACGCCATCTTCCGCCAAGTAGCCGTCCCGACTCCAGACGGACCTGTAGAGATTGGTGATTTCGATGACGTCAACGCCAATGCGGACAAACCGCGTGGTTCGATGGTCGCAGCCGCGCTCAGGGTATTCCTCGACGCCGTCGGCGATCTGGAACAGCCCATTGAGAAGCTCGACAAAAACCTGATCGACAGCCTCGTAGGCCAGCTCGATCACAAGCTGAGTCAGCAGCTGGACGTGATCATGCATCACGAAACGTTCCAGTCGATGGAATCTTCGTGGACCAGTCTCAAGTTCCTCGTGGACCGGACCGACTTCCGCAAGAACGTCAAGGTCGAGTTGCTTAACTGTTCAAAAGCCGACCTTCTCGAATCGTTTGAGGATGCGCCAGAGTTGATCCAGTCAGCATTCTATCGTCACGTTTACACCAACGCATACGACCAGCCTGGTGCCTCACCGTACAGTTCAATAATCGGGAATTACACGTTTGAGAACCGACCGACGGACATAGCTCTGCTCATGCAAGTTTCGAAGGTGGCCGCCGCTGCGCTCTGCCCCTTCATCGCCGCGACGAATGAGACGTTCTTCGGCAAGGAGTCCATGGAGGAGTGGAAGAAAATTCCGGACCTATCGGCGCACATGAGCACCGTGGATTTCATCAAGTGGAATGCCTTCCGCGATAGCCCTGACTCGCGTTATATCGGACTGACGTTTCCAAGGTATATGCTCCGTCTGCCCTACGGTCAGGATACGGTTCCCGTCAAGAGCTTCAACTACGAAGAGCAGGTTTCAGGCGCGGACCATGAGAAATACCTTTGGGGCAACTCCGCCTTTGCATTTGCATCGAACATGGTCCAGGCTTTTGTACGCGATGGCTGGAGCGTGCAGATTCGCGGACCTCGTTCTGGTGGGCGAGTGGCAGACCTGCCTGTCCATCTCTATGATGCAGGTAAAGGCAAGCAGATGAAGATCCCGACGGAGGTGCCAATCTCCGAGACGCTAGAGTTCGAATGCGCCAACCTTGGCTTGATTCCTCTGTCGATTTACGAAGGCACAGACTTCGCCTGCTTCTTCTCAGCCAACTCCGCCCAGCGTCCCACGATCTACGACGACGCGGACGCGACGGCCAACAGCCGCATCAACGCACGCCTGCCGTACATCATGCTTGGCTCGCGCATCGCGCACTACCTCAAAGTGCTCCAGCGAGAGAATATTGGTGCGACGAAGGATTCCAAAAAGATTGAACAGGAGCTTAACCGGTGGCTAGGCAACCTGATCACTAAGATGCCCAATCCCACAGAAGAAACCATCGCGAAGTATCCGCTTCGCGCAGGAGCGGTCGTCGTTAGTGATATTGACGATAATCCTGGCTTCTACAAAGTTAGCATGTCCATTCTGCCACACTTCCAGATTGAGGGCATGGACATCAACTTGATGATGGTTAGCAAAATGCCCAAAGCCAAGTAAAAGCAAGACCCGGTAATTCAATTGAAGGGTTGCCGGGCGAAAGGACAACACGCAGTCACGTGCTCTTTTAGCTCGAGCTATTGGGCGCAACAACCGAAACCCTTCCCCAAAAACCCCAAGGAGGTTCCCCATGGCACTCACAGCAGCAATCAGTTACTCCGACGGAATCAAAGGCACGAACTCGATGTCGGAAGTTGGAGGTGTAGATACTTCAGAGGCTTCGGAAGTGTATGAGTACACGCACAAGCTCTACAGCCCTATAGATCTCAATACTGGTGCAGTACAGGGCTCGCGCGTTCACGGAGCGCTTAGCGTCACGAAACCAGTGGATACGGCCACAGCGCCATTGTACCAGGCTCTCTGCCAGGGTCAAACGATGGAAGAATTTGTCCTTCACTTTTTCCGTGTCAATCCAGCGGATGGAGCCGTGGAAGAATTTTGGACTATCACGATGACCAACGTGAAAGTGGCAAAGATGACGCCTTCACTGCCCAATGTGAAGGATGAGGCGACCTTGAACATCCCGCTCATGGAAAATGTCGAGTTCCTCTACGAGAAGATTCTCTGGACGCATACGGAAGGATTCGAATTCGAAGACGTCTGGACAAACCCTGCCGCGTAGGCTGAAAATTCTGTTTGATTCGGGGTTGCTGGAGGGCGTGTCATGGACGTGAGCCTGTTCGATGTGCTGCGGGGCGACCTTACGGGTGGACGCCCCGAAAGCGATGTTACAAGGGGCGAGGACGCTCGCATACGCAGTGTCCTCGCGAATTTGCAGCGGCTCCTAAACGCGCGGCGCGGCGCGGTAGGCCACCTTCCAAATTACGGCCTGCCCGACATTTCGGAAGTCTACCGAGATATGCCGGACTCGATCGGCCTCCTACAACAAGCCATCAAGGATACCATTGAAGTGTACGAACCGCGCCTCGCACGCGTCCGCGTAGAACACCGTGCCGCCGACCGATCGGCGATGCGTCTCGTCTTTTTAATCGCCGGAGAGCTTGCCAGTGGCGGTCGTGTCCGCTTTCAAAGCACATTCTCCTCGACCGCCGCCGCCGAAGTCAGTTCCTGGAAGCAGAACTGACTAATGCCCTAGAGCAATCCTATGATCAGGCGCTACTATGAGGAGGAAATGCGTTACCTCCGAGAGGCGGGGAAGGAATTTGCGCAGCTTCATCCAGATCAGGCTGCATTGCTCGGGCTTGAGAGTGTCGCCGACCGAGACCCGTACGTAGAGCGCCTCTTCGAGGGATTTGCGTTCCTGACCGGGCGGATTAGGGAACGCCTTGACGATGAACTGCCGGAGTACACAGAAAGTCTCTTTCGTCTCTTGCACCCGGCTTTCCTTCACCCCTTTCCGGCTGCTACAGTTCTAGCTTTCGAACCACGTCCTGGTATGGTTCAGACAAGCACCACCCTGCCTGCGGGGACGGAGGTTCGCTCAGGTTCGGTTGGCGATGACGGCACAGTCTGCCGCTTTACTACAGCTTATCCAGTCGTATTACAGCCGTTCAAGTTGCGGGAAGTTAGCCTGGCATGGCCTTCCCGGGACACATCAAAGGCGACATTGCGGTTCCAGCTCGATCATGGAGCGGACTTCACCAAGCTGGATCTGCGGAGTCTTCGGATCCATTTTCACGCAGAAGCGGCGATGACGGATGCCATGCGCCGCTTCTTCTGGCGGCACGTGGCACAGGTTACAGTAAAGGCCGGTGATGTAGCTGTCTCGATTCCAGGTCGGGAGGCCGTGAGGCCCGTCGGTTTTAGTCCAGAAGAGGGTCTACTGCCTGATTCTGACCCTTTTGTAGGGCACCGGCTTCTGGAGTACTTCTGCTTTCGGGCCAAGTACGACTTTGTTGACATCCATGGAATTGATCGACTCGCTTTTCCACCCGGCGAAGGCGTGTTCGAAGTAGAGATTGCGTTTGACGGTGTCTTTCCGGAGGAACACGCGTTTACGGCCGAACAGCTACGGCTTTACTGTTCGCCGGCCACAAATGTCTTTGAGCAGGATGTGGAGCCGATTCGCGTTGACCATATGTCGGCCGAGTACCGTGTTGTAGGGGATGTTGGCCGACGCCAGAGCGTTCGAGTCTTTGATGTTCAGGCGGTCTCAAGCATAGAGGACCGTACCGGGCGGCGGCATGAGTACTCTCCGTTTTTCGATCTGCGATTCAATTCAGAGGGGGGACGCTTTTACCGCGAGCAGATTGTGTCCGGGCCGGATGGTCGAAGAGAGGTCGCCCTTGTTCTCGGTGGCTTTGGAGATGATGTCGACGACCTTCCAGTGGAGACTCTATCCATTTCGGCGCGTTGCACAAACGGAACGCTCCCGAACGATGCACTGGCTGAGGGTGCAATTTCCAAGCCAGCCCCGGGGCTCCCTAACGTATCCACTTTTAAGAATCTAACGCGCCCCACGCGTGAGATTGACCCGCCGCTCACAGCGAGCGGGCAACTATACTGGAAGTTGCTTTCGCACCTGGCCTTTAACCGGATGTCAATAGCGACCCAGGAGGCACTTGCGGGAGTGTTGGAACTGTACGAGTGGACAGGTTCGGATGCCAACCGACGCCGAATCGATGGTCTTCGCAACGTTACCTGGGAGCCCAAGACGCGCCTGCAACGGCGAAGCATTCTGCGTGGTAGCGAGGTCAGGCTCACGGTTCAGGAGGATCACTTCTCTGGTTTGGGCGACCTGCTTCTATTCGGTGAAGTGCTCAGCGCTTTTCTTTCGGGTTACACCACCATCAATTCGTTCGTTCACCTCACGCTCACAGCCGCGCCCAGCGGCAAGGAGTACCAATGGCAACCGACCAAGGGAAATCAACCCCTAGCGTAGCATCTAACGCCCAGGGAGGGTCTGCGCATTCGGCCAGCAGAAGCGGGTCGGGGGGGATCATTGAGCGGCTTTACGCCGAGCCCTACCTGTTCGATTTCTTCCAGGCGGTCCGGCTCCTCGAAACTCACTTTGCCGAAGCGCCCGCGCCCGGAGAGACGGTGGAGATCGCGCGAGAAAAAATTCGCTTCAGGCCCCACGAGGGGCTCGCTTTCCCCACAAGTGATGTCCACCATATCGAAGGTGCTCCGGGTGATATTGCTAGAATGGCGGTGACGTTTATGGGCCTCTATGGCGTGGCCTCACCGCTTCCAGCCGCTCTTTACGAGGACACCGCAATCGACACGTCTGAGGCACAGGTCCACCGTGACTTCCTCGACCTGTTTAATCATCGCCTGTACACACTCTTTTACCGTGCCTGGAAGAAGTACCGCCCCAGCTTTCACTTCGAGCGCACCGGCGAGAACCCCTATACCCGCACCTTCCTTTGTCTCGCGGGCCTCGGTACGGACGGAGCCGCTGAGGCAACCGGTTTGCCCCGGCTCCGGCTCGCGGCTGTTTCAGGTCTCCTCGGAACGCGGACGAGAAACGGGGCGGGGCTGCGGGCACTGCTGAAGAATTTCCTAGGCACGATCCCTGTCCAAATTCTCGAAAACGTCCCATCTTGGGTGCCGCTTCCCGATCGCCCGCCAATCGGAAGGGGTTCCCGTCTCGGTCGAGATGTACTAGTTGGGCGACGCCTGTACGACGAATCAGGTACGTTCCGTATTCTGCTAGGCATTCTGACTCTTGGGCAATACCAGGCGTTACTTCCGGGCGGAGAATCGGCCGGCCTTGTCCAGCGGCTCGTTCGTTTATACGCGCCGGATCACCTCGATTTCGACGTGGAGTTGTTGCTCGATGCCGCCGAAGTTCCACCAATTCGACTCAGCGACGGCGTCAGTTCACTGGGTCGGCACGCTTGGCTCGGTCGCCCTCTAAAAGCCGTCGTCTCGGAAATTGTTCGCTACGATTGAACCCTGCGTCCATGATTACGAAAAACGTCAAGAAACTCCTCCAGAAACTCAACGACCACACGACACGGGCGCTTGAAGCAGCGGCCGGCTTCGCTATTTCGCGGAGCCACTACGAGGTATCCCTCGAACACGTTTTGCTCAAGCTCCTCGAAGACGGCTCGGGAGATTTACCGCGTGTTCTGGACCACTTTGGCGTTCAACCTGAAAAGGTGTGGGAGGCGCTCACGGCGCGGCTCGAGGACTACAAAAGCGGCAACACGGGGCGACCGACTTTCTCGCCGGTGTTACTCCAGTTGGCGGAGGATGCGTGGACGCTCGGCTCTGTACACCACGGTGCTTCTGAAATTCGCTCCGGCTTCCTCCTCGAAGCACTGATAGGGCGCGACGCGCTACAGTTGGACGCCGTCCGGGAAGCACTTGACGGCGTCAAATTGGAGTCCTTGCGAGATGATTTCTACGAAATCGTTGGCGGCTCTGTTGAAGACAAAGCTTCTATTCGGACGGGTGGGCCGCGTTCGGCCGGCGAAGGAGGCCGTGAAGGCGAAACGGCCCTCGACCTCTACACCGAGAACCTTACGCAGAAGGCCCGCGATGGCCGTATCGACCCCGTTTTCGCCCGTGACGCCGAAATCCGGCAAATGATCGACATTCTCAGTCGGCGGCGAAAGAACAACCCGATTCTCGTCGGCGAGGCTGGCGTTGGCAAAACAGCAGTGGTAGAGGGGCTTGCTCGTCGGATCGGCGAGGGGGACGTCCCCGAGAGCCTGAAAGAGGTTGAAATCGTCGCACTCGACCTCGGAATGCTTCAGGCGGGTGCGGGTGTCAAGGGTGAGTTTGAGAATCGACTCAAGGCTGTTATCGACGAAGTCCGAGAAGCGCCGAAGCCGACGATCCTTTTCATTGACGAGGCGCATACTTTGATTGGCGCAGGCGGTGCTGCCGGAACGAGTGACGCCGCAAATCTTTTGAAACCCGCCCTCGCACGCGGTGAGGTGCGCACGGTGGCCGCCACCACTTGGAGCGAGTACAAGAAATACATCGAAAAAGACCCCGCGCTGGAGCGGCGTTTCCAGATGGTCAAGATCGACGAGCCGAGCGTGGAGGATGCAACGACCATCTTGCGTGGCATCAAGTCTATCTACGAGGAGCATCACAACGTCCACATCACCAATCAAGGAGCGGAGGCCGCTGCTGCACTTTCCGAGCGCTACATCACGGGCCGCCAACTCCCCGACAAGGCTGTGGATTTAATGGACACGGCTTCGGCACGTGTAAAAATGACGCAGTCGTCGACACCGGGTGCTGTCGACGATCTCGACCGAAAACTCCTCCACACGGAGATCACCCTAAAAGCCATCAAGCGAGACATTGAAACCGGGCTCTTCAATGACGCGGACGGCGAGGTTGCGGCGATGGAGGCCGAGCGCGAGGCACTCACGGAAGAGCGGGTCCAACTCAAGGCACGATGGGAGGAAGAGCGGACAATAGTTTCCCGCATCGAAGAGGTTCAAAAGCAGATTTCGGATAACCTCAAGGAAGGGGATAAGACGCCCGACTCGAAGAAGCTCC
>JBBKWZ010000219.1:0-4775 GCA_037969195.1 Rubricoccaceae bacterium
TCGCTGTGTAGAGTCAAACCAAGTCGAGAACGCCATGTCTAATTCTAAAATCATCGCCGTTGTCGGCGCTACCGGCGCGCAAGGTGGTGGCCTCGCACGCGCTATCCTTGACGACCCAAACGGCGGCTTTCGCTGTCGCGCCCTCACGCGCAACCCCGAAGGCGACGCAGCCCGTGCCCTCGCTGACCGTGGTGCCGATGTCGTGCAGGCCGATCTTGACGATGTCGAAAGCCTCAAGCAAGCTTTTGCCGGAGCCTACGGAGCATTCTGCGTCACAAACTTCTGGGAGCACTTCTCGCCCGACAAAGAGAAAGCCCAGGCTATCAATCTGGCGGAGGCCGCCAAGTCAACCGGCCTTCAGCATGTGATCTGGTCGACGTTGGAGGACACCCGAAAGTGGGTTCCTCTCGACGACGACCGAATGCCAACGTTAATGGAACGTTTCAAGGTGCCGCACTTCGACGCCAAAGGAGAGTCGAACAGCGCATTTACGGAGCGCGGTGTGCCAACGACAATGCTGCTGACTTCGTTTTATTGGGACAACTTCATTCACTTCGGGTCAGGTCCACAACGTATGCCCGATGGAAGTCTCTCCCTGGTATTCCCGCTTGACGATGCAAAATTGCCGGGCATTGCTGTCGTGGACATTGGCCGATCCGCCTATGGCATTTTCAAAGCAGGCGATCGTTTCATTGGCGAAACGGTGGGAATTGCAGGCGAGCATCTATCCGGTAAGGAAATGGCGAATGCCATGACGCAGGCACTCGGCCAGGACATTGGCTACGCGAGCGTGCCGCCGGAGGTCTACCGCGGGTTCGAATTCGATGGGGCGGACGACCTGGGCAACATGTTTCAGTTCAAGCGCGACTTTGAGGAGGACTTCCGACGCCCACGGAACGTGGACGCCACGCGAGCGCTCAATCCCCAGCTTCAATCGTTTGAGAAGTGGCTCGCGAACCATGGCGATCAGATCCCGATTCCATAAGGCGCTCTCGGGCTCCGACTAGGGGACGTTTCACCGGCCGCATCGCGAGGGGACAATGCTAAGCCCCCATTACAGCTACACGCCCAATCTGATGGGGCGTCTCTTTGAGAGCAATACTGACAGCCAGATGCGGAAGGGAATCGGAGTCACGACGAAAGGTCTCAAAAATGAGAGCGAGCGCATCGCCACCGGCTGAAGATGGGTGGCCTGTAAAGGGAAAAATGGCCCTTTGTATATAGCCTTCAGATCGGGGCGCGGGAATTAGCCCTAGCACGTACTTTCGCCGAATGAAGCGGCCCCACCTCCCGAAAATCAACTGGCGCTACGCACTGGGCGAGCTAATCGTCGTGGAGGGCATCCTGAAACTGGACAATCCCATCCACTCATGATCCTCTCCCGCCTAAAAAACGCCATCCGCGAGCAGAACTGGTTCGCCGTTGTGTTGGAAGTCTGCATTGTCATCGTAGGTGTCGTGATCGGTTTCCAGATTTCGGCGTGGGGGGAGGACCGCTCCGACCAGGCGCGGGGGTTCGAATACCTCGGCCAACTCGCGGCCGACCTCTGCGAGACGGAACGCCTGATTCTCACCACCGACTCCCTGATCGGCCCTAAGGACCGCGACCACGTACGCCTCGTCCATGCGTTCCTTCTCGCCGAACGCCCGCCGGAGGACTCAGTCTTCGCGTGGCTCCACTCAGCAGGACGCCTCGAAGAGTACTCGCCCGTGACGGGCACCGCCGAGGCCCTTGTCGCGACCGGTGACCTTCGGCTTATCGCGTCTGACTCGCTCCGGACCGCGATCGTTCGCTACCTGGCCCTCGTCGACGTCGACACCCGCCGAACCCAGTCCGTCACCGAAGTCTGGATCGACCAGATCGTCGCGTTTGGAAGCCGATACGACTGGTCGGAGGTCGTCCTCCGCACGACGCCGCGATCGGTGCTCGACTCGCTTGCTCGGGTCGAGGCCTTCCCCCCGGTGCCCGAAGGACCCCTCGCGCGGTCGTTCCGCTTCGGCGTAGACGACCTCCTCTCCGATCAAGCGGCGTATGCCAACCTCGAGCAAATGCTCAACGAGAAGCGAAACATCGCGTCCTTCAGGCGTCGGATCCGCGAGGCGTCCGAAGCGCTTCGCGCCGATGTCGAGGCCGCCCTCCGTGGCGCGGGAGAGATGCGTTCACTACCCTGCACGCCCGCGGGATGAACCAAAGACCGTTACCAAACGCCGATGATCCTCTCCCGCCTAAAAAACGCCATCCGCGAGCAGAACTGGTTCGCCGTTGTGCTGGAAATCATTATCGTCGTACTCGGCGTTGTGATTGGTTTTCAGATCACAGCGTGGGGAAATGACCGCGCCGACCGTTCTATGGAGCAGATGTACCTCCACCAGCTCGCCTCGGACCTCGAAACCACGCAAGCTCATTTGGCTCAGTTGGACGCGGCACTCGCCCCGTCGGATAGGGCTGCGGAACGTCTGTTCCAGAGCTTCCGAGAAGTCGACACGCTTCCGACTGATTCGATCCTCGTGCTGATCAGCGAAGCAGCTGTGGTCAATCAGGCAAGGCCTGTGCTGGCAATCATTGAGGCGCTCATTGCGACAGGCGACCTTAGCCTAGTTCGTGATGACTCGTTAAGGATCGCCATCCCGGCTTATCTGGAGAAGCAGCTCATGATGATCGAGATTGAAGATGTCGCCAGGGGCAGCGCCTGGAAGGCGCTCGAAGACCTCATCGGTTTCGTAGATCTCACCGAAGCCAATGCAATCCGGGTGGCGCACGGCGGCATCCTCTCGGTTCGCGGCCCTGGGGTTGTGGCGCCGGATTCAGTGGCGGAAGGCGTCCATCCCTTCCCCTTCGATGCGGCCAGGTTTCGGAGCAATCGGGAAGCCTACGACGCCGTATGGCGCGTAGATCATATGAAAATCCAGTCACGCTGGATTCGTGGATCGATGGCAGAGCTAGCGCGTGAACTCCATGAGCGTGTTGAAACTGAACTGAACCGATGATCCTCTCCCGTCTCAAAAACGCCATCCGCGAGCAGAACTGGTTTGCCGTTGTGCTGGAAATGCTTATCGTCATTGTCGGTGTTGTCATAGGTTTTCAAATCTCAGCATGGGGAGATACACGTACTGACCGGGACCGTGAGCAGACCTACCTGCATCAGCTTGCAGAAGATCTACACGAGACCGAGCGGGATTTGGCCTTCTCCGACTCCCTCGAACACCTCGCGTCGGGCGCGATCGCCAGTGTTCACCACGCCTACTACCAGCCCCAGCCGCCGAAGGCGGACTCGCTCGCATTCCTGATTCTCAGGTCGTTCCTGATGGGCTCGCCGACTCCGGTGATGGGCACAGCTGAGGCGCTCGTTGCCACCGGCGACCTCAACCTCATCCGCGACGACTCCCTCCGCGCTGCCATCACTCGGTACCTCGACCTCACACGTGACCATCGCGGCTGGATCCGGAGTCACACCGATAACTTCAACGACGAAGCGAAGGGACTCTGGCGCCGCTTCGATACCATGGCGTTGTGGGAGACGTTGCCTGAGGCGCACCTCGACTCGCTGGTGGCAACCGACCTTTTTTACCTGCCCCAGGGGCCGCGCGTGACTACCGCGCCCTTCGACCGCGACGCGTTTCTCGCAGATACCGATGCGAGGTCCTCGGTCTTCGAGATGCTCCGTGCCAAGCGCAACACGCGAAACCACCGCAGATGGATGCGAGAGGAAGCCGTCGCCCTCCGCGAACGGGTCGAATCCCAACTCAAATGATTCTCTCTCGCCTTAAAGCCGCCATCCGTGAGCAGAACTGGTTTGCAGTCGTGCTCGAGTTTTTTATCGTGGTGATGGGAGTCGTAATCGGTTTCCAGATCTCGGCCTGGGGGCAGGATCGCGCCGACCGGGACCGGGAGCAGACCTACCTCACCCAGCTCGCCGCCGACCTCCGCGAGACTGAACAGATCCTCGCCAACCGTGACGAGCGCATGGCGAGGTCGACGCACCATAACACAGACCAACTCATGCTGTCCTTCGGGCAAGCACAGCGTCCGCCTCGGAACTCCGTATCGCAGTGGTTACAGGGCATCTTCTACACAGCTGCGCCGAACCCCGTCATGGGAACTGTAGAAGCGCTTGTGGCCTCCGGGGACTTCGGTGCGATCCGGGACGACTCGCTGCGAGCCTCCATCCTCCGCTACCTGGATGTCGCCCGTGAGTGGATGGGGGATCAGTTCTTGTACCGTGAGGAAGCCCGCGAGCGTGCGGACCTGCTCCGACGGATGATCAGCATTCCGGCCATAAGAGATGAGCTCGTCGATCTCCGGGAAGGGCACATCACTCTGGACGACGACACCACGGGTGCCGCCGTATCGCCCGACTGGACGTACCCCTTTCCGCACGACGTGTTCGATATCTACACGTCACCCGACGTCCTGAACAGGCTGTACGACTACAGATCGTCGATTCGGGCCCTGCAGAATTCGCGGACCCGGTTCGCCAGAACGACGGTGGCGCTCCGTGAAAAGATCGAAGCCGAACTAAACCGATGATCCTCTCCCGACTCAGAAACGCCATCCGCGAGCAGAACTGGTTCGCTGTTGTGCTTGAGATCGTGATCGTCGTTCTCGGCGTAGTGATCGGCTTTCAGGTGACAGCTTGGGGGGAGGCGCGCTCCGACAGAACGAAAGAGACGGTTTATCTCCGGCAGTTAGTCGCCGACCTTCGTGAGACAGAACGGAGCGTGGCGTTGGACGATTCCGTCCTTAATTCGACCGCGCATCCGGCCTTGAATCGGCTC
>JBBKWZ010000220.1:0-3809 GCA_037969195.1 Rubricoccaceae bacterium
GGTGAACACCGGTCGTGCGATCGCGATGCCGGTTGGGCCAGAAATACGGGGACGACTTTTCAACGTCATCGGAAAGGCGATTGACGGATTGCCGCAGCCGACAGCTGAGAGCTACCGCCCTATCCACGCCGATCCGCCGGGCTACGACGAACTGGCCACGGGCGTTGAGATGTTCGAGACGGGCATCAAAGTCATCGACCTGATCCAGCCCTATGCCCGTGGTGGCAAGATTGGCCTCTTCGGCGGTGCCGGCGTGGGCAAGACCGTTCTCATCATGGAACTCATCAACAACATCGCCAAGGGGCACGATGGTCTGTCCGTGTTCGCCGGTGTCGGCGAGCGCACCCGCGAAGGCAACGACCTCCTCCGCGAGATGCTGGAATCGAAAGTGGTGGACTACGGCGACGAGTTCCTCCACGCCATGGAAGAAGGCGACTGGGACCTCAGCAAAGTTGACATGGAAGCCGTGAGAGAATCAAACATCACGCTCGTGTTCGGGCAGATGAACGAGCCTCCAGGTGCGCGTGCCCGAGTAGCGCTTTCAGGGCTTACCGTCGCCGAGTACTTCCGCGACCTCGGTGGCCGCGACGTGCTCTTCTTCGTCGACAACGTCTTCCGCTTTACGCAGGCAGGCTCGGAAGTATCCGCACTTCTTGGGCGAATGCCATCCGCCGTTGGGTACCAGCCAACGTTGGCCACGGAAATGGGCGTGATGCAGGAGCGCATTACTTCCACGAAGAACGGCGCCATTACATCGGTGCAGGCTGTGTACGTCCCGGCGGACGACCTCACTGATCCGGCCCCGGCGACCACATTTGCCCACCTTGACGCGACTACAACGCTTTCGCGTCAGATCGCATCGCTCGGAATTTATCCAGCCATTGACCCGCTCGACTCCACGTCACGAATCCTCACGGCCGAAGTGGTTGGAGAGGAGCACTACCGCGTGACGCAGGATGTCAAGGAGCTGTTGCAGCGCAACAAGGAGTTGCAGGACATCATCGCCATCCTCGGCATGGACGAACTCTCTGACGAGGACAAGCAGGTTGTGAACCGAGCTCGCCGCGCCCAACGCTTCATGAGCCAGCCCTTCTTCGTAGCCGAGCAGTTCACCGGCACACCGGGCAAATATGTGAAGGTTGACGAGACCATTCGCGGCTTCAAGATGATCCTCGATGGCGAACTCGACCATCTTCCGGAAAGTGCTTTCCTCTACAAGGGTGGCATTGACGAAGTGATTGAGGCCGGAGAGAAGACGCTCGCCGAAGGCTGAGCACGTTAGAACGAAACCATGGCAGCTAACCTCCTCGTTGAAATCGTTTCGCCGGACGGCGCCACCTTCCGTGGGGAAGCCGTAAGCTTCCGTGCACCTGGCGTTCAGGGCGGATTTGAGATTCTCCGGAACCACGCCCCCATGGTTGCGGCAACAGGTGTCGGTGCTGTCCACGTAACTCTGCCGGATGGTAAAGTGGCAGCGTTTGCCTCCAGCGGTGGGTTCGTTGAAGTGCTCGACAACCACGTCATCATGCTGGCGGAAACCGCAGAGCCCGCGTCGGGAATTGATGTAGAACGCGCCCAACACGCCGAGGAGCGAGCCAAAGAACGTCTCGATGCGAGCGAATCCCCGGAAGAACGCGCAGAAGCCAAAGCCGAACTCGAGAAAGCCCGAAACCGCCTCAGGGCTGGCATGGGCAAGGTCTAGCGTCCCCGAAATACTCGAATGCACACCGCGCCTATCCAGTATTGGGTGGGCGCGATTCGTTTATCCGGAGTTCCTCTCGCGCCGCCACATCATCAGGCCGATCCACAGCAGAAAGGCTTGAACCGGAAGTGGTACGTCTTGAGGAAGGTTTGCCTGCGCACTGCGCACAAATGGTGTTTTGACCAACTCACCCACTTTGCGACCGTTCTCCTCCAGCGTATATCGTCCGCCCGTCCCGAAAATCCCTCCGACCTTCAGTTCAAAGCTCCGCTCAGCTGATGAACCCGGATTGATCATAACATCGAAAACGCGGCGCAGAGCCCGCTTGTCAGCGCGAGCGATGATCTGACCCCGATGCTCAAGCAGAAAGTCGCCGCCGAGCAACTCATTTTTAGCGACGTATTTCTCGCCGTCAGCCACAAATTCCGCGCGTTCCCGGCCACCAGACTGCTCGATCTTGCAGAGCTGAACGCCATCTTTTGAAACGATGAAGTTCTTGGACAGCAGTCCGGTTGGTTTTGCTGTAAGCACGATGTGACTGGGTTAAAGCAACTAGCGGGAAAGGTAGAACGCAACAGCTAAAGGTGCTCTGGCCTCGTAGCTTCAGGCGGTTCTTACCTGGTTTAATGCTCCTCGCAGACCTCCCAACCCCTGCTCTACTCATCGATCGAGCTCGGTTGATGACCAACATTACCCGTGCTCAAGAACGGGCGGATCGCGAGGGCGTCGCGCTCCGCCCACACATTAAAACACACAAGTGCCCCGACTTGGCTCGTCTACAACTGAAAGCGGGTGCGAACGGCATCACCGTCGCGACACTCGCTGAAGCTGAAGGATTCGCCGCTGCTGGATTCGACGATGTGGTGATCGCGAAGGAATTGGTCGATCCGCCATCGTTCGAGCGCATTCAAAGGTTGATGGATACGAAGATGGCCATTGCTTTCTGCGTGGATACAATTCAAGGAGCAGAATCTGCCTCGTCTTTTTTTGCCGCTCGTAACCAAACCGTGGATGTCCATATCGAGGTGGACGTGGGCCACGGACGGTGCGGGATTGATTGGAGTGATTTGCACGCGGTTGAGTTCGTCCGCCACATCCAAGCATTGCCAGGCTTACACATTCGCGGATTGCTAACCCACGCAGGACATGGATATCAAGGACCAAAGGATGGCGAAACAAGCGCGGCCGCATTGAAGCGAGTGATGGAGGAGGAACGAGATCGCCTATTAGATCTGGCGTCACAATTGGGCTCTGCCGGGTTGCTCGATCCGACTGCGACGGTACTCTCACTTGGTTCGACGCCCACATTCAGTTGCTTTGAGAACGCAGATCTTGGCGGATTTCGAATCACCGAGGCTCGCCCCGGCAACTACGTGTTCAACGACGCCATTCAGGAAGCGTTGGGCGTTTGTTCGCTGACCCATTGCGCGCTCACCGTTCTGGCAACGGTGACATCAATCCACCGTGATGATTCCGGTTTAGACCGGGTCTTTGTGGATGCGGGAAAGAAAGTCCTGACCTCGGATAAAGGGTATGGGTTAAATGACTACGGTCTAATCCTTCATAGTCCGCACACCATGAAGAGGATGCCACACGCCTGGCTGGTTTCGCTCAGCGAGGAACACGGCTGGGTTGAAATCCCGGGCGGTTCTCCTTTTGATATCGGTGATCGAATCCGGATCGTACCCAACCATGCTTGTGTTGCCGTTGCCACGCAATCAAGACTCTTTGTGGTAGATGGAGACGAGGTTGTCGACGAGTGGTCCGTTGTAGCGAGGTAGGGCGTTTATCCCGGTTTGAGCAATTTTCACGTGCTCTCCTGAACGACCTCAGTAATTTAGATTCATTCCAAACAACGATTCTCCAAGCCCCGTTTCCTAGTCATGCGCATCATTTTAGGCATTCTGACATTGACTCTCGCCGTTGTCCTTTCGGCCTGCAGCGAGGCACCCTCGGCGGATGGAAACACACCAACTGAGGGCGCAGAGATTCCGACCATTGCGACGTCATTGGAGAATACAGTCGACGTCCATCTGAACGAATACCGCTATGAGTTGGATCAGGACACGTTTGTGGTGGGCGTCCCGTATGATTTCAACTTGATAAA
>JBBKWZ010000221.1:0-3294 GCA_037969195.1 Rubricoccaceae bacterium
CGAACATCCCTACACGAAGGCATCCTATTCACCCAACAACCCGGAGGTTTTCATGGTACTCACTCGAATCGATCCGATGTCGATGGGCAAGGTCTACGCCGTGCTCGGTGCCCTTTACGGGCTTCTCCTCGGGATTCCGTTTGCCTGTGCAGCGTCAATGATGAGCAACGCCATTAATCAATTTGGCGACGGAGGTGGAGCCGTTGGCGGTCTGGGCATCGCCGTCGTCATCATGTACCCCATTGGTGGCGCTATCGGTGGCTTCATTGGCGGCATCATCACTGGCTTCGTCTACAACCTTGTAGCTGGATGGGTCGGCGGTATTGAGATGGACTTCGACGGAATGGACGGCGGCGATATTCTTTAGCGATTACGCGATTACGTAGTCGCGCCGCCACACGACGATCCCGCACCCGCCGTGCATCCATAGCAATGGCGGGCCGTCTCTATGCGACGGGCTTGCCACGCGGTGAGGGCGAAGTCGCGTACGTGCGGACGTTCCCTACCCGGAACGTCCGCTTCTATGTCTAGCATCTGGTTGAAATCGCAGTCGAACAAACGACCGTCCCAGCTCACGGAGATCGTATTGCGGCACATCAGCCCCTCGATCGTCGCCGGGTTGAAGGCGTTGACGAGCCGCTCCATGTAGGCCTCCACCTGGCCCTTCTCCAGTAGCCACTCGAGGTACCGCGAGATCGGCATGTTGTTAATCGCGATCAGGCGGTCGAACGTGATGCCGTGGTTTCGGTGCAGTTCGCGCTTCCACTCGGCCTCAAGGGATGCTTGATTTCCGGCGAGAAATGAGCCAACAGGGTTCGTCACGAGGGTGAGGATTCTTTTCGGGTCGCCCTGCCCGTAGCCGACTTCGTTGAGGCGCTTCAGGGCTGTGATCGACTTCTCGTAGGTGCCATCGCCACGCTGGGCGTCTGTGCCCATCTGCCTGTAGTGCGGAAGCGAGCAGGCCACTTCTACGCCACGCTCGGCCAACCATTCCGGCAAATGCCTGTAGCGGATTGTTGTAAGGACTGTCAGGTTGCATCGGTCGATGACGTGAACGCCCCTTGCCACACATTCGTCCACGAGGTAGGAGAAATACGGGTTGAGTTCCGGGGCCCCGCCCGTCAGATCTACCGTATGCGCTCCACTTTTGTCGAGGGCTTCCAGGCATGCCTGTACGGTTGCCCGATCCATGTTTTCCTCAGTGCGGTCCGGCCCCGCGTCGACGTGGCAATGGCGGCAGGTCATATTGCACAGCTTGCCCACATTGATCTGGAAAATCTCCAGGGTAGCAGGCCGCAATCCTCCTGCCCATCCCGATGCGGCCAGATCCATCTCGAACATTCCTGTGCCCGTTGGTCCGCCACCGATTTCCACGTCATCCAACACCCGTTGTTGTACGCTCGGGTCCACAAGCGGCGTATGCCGTGCATGGAGGCTCGTCGTCGGGCGCGGGCCGTCGGGGACGGTGAGGACGGGGAGTTCGGTCATGGAGTAAATCGTATTGCGTAGAACGTACTGGCGGCGGGAAATAGAACTACGCAATACGCATTACGTGCCCGTCTCACATCAACTGCGCCTTCGCATGGTCCATCATCTGGATGCCGTGCACGAGCGAAGCGCCGCCGCGGATGGCACACGCCACGTGGACGGCTTCCGTCATTTGTTCCAGATCGGCGCCTTTCGCGAGGGCGTCCGATGTGTAGGCGTCGATACAGTATGGGCACTGCACCGCGTGGGAAACGGCCAGCGCTATCAGCGACTTCTCGCGAGCGCTCAGGGCGCCATCCTCAAAAACCTTCCCGTAGTAACTGAAAAAGGCATCGGCCAGGGGCCCACTGCCTTCTGCAATCTCGCCGAACCGGGCGAGGTGTTCCGGTTTGTAGTACGTATCCACAGTGTAGTGGGCTTTGTGAGCGAAGGGCAAAAGGTAGACGCGAGGCGTTGTCCTGCCAACCATCGAGATTCGCCCGGAAAGTTGTTTTTGCCTCTCATTCGCCGATAGATTGCGCCATTGTGCCGGAGTGATGCATCACGCACCCATCACGCGGTGGCGGACTCCAGCGCCTCATCCAGCGCCCAACCTGCATGGAAGATCTTTCGATCTTCGGGATTCTTTGGCTAATACCCGCACTGCTAGCGGTGGCTGTTCCGTTGCTTGGCCTCGCGCTGTACGGATGGAGCCGCCGCCGGAAGATTGCCGCGGAGGCGAAGAGAGCGGAGTCGTACCGATTGGCGCCGGAGGACGAGTTGAAAACACTTGGCATCGTTTCTGTCCGCCAACTCGACGAATCGTCGGAGTCACGCACGTCGGTGCCACGACGCGCTGCTTCGGAAGATGACCTGATTCAGCTCCCGTTCCTGGCCGACGATTCTGAATCCGCCCAGCAGACCAATGCCATCGTCGAGGATCTGGTTGCCGAAGATGGCGATGGCGTGCCCAGGTTCTCCCCGAAGCGATCCGGAGCGCCTGTGGACAGTGGCGAGTCGGTCGTGGTCGGTCGCCATCCTGGCACGTACCTCGATCTGGGTTCTACGCTTTGGGCCGAATCGAATCCTGAAGGCGAGTCTGACGCCGTAGCATTTTTGCTCGAATCGCTCTGGGCCGCTATGCACGCGCAGAGCGTGGCGCTTCTCCGGTTTGATGAACAACGGTCATCGTACGCAGTGGATGCCCTCGTAAGCGAACGCGTGACCAGGCAGATCGACCTCTTTCCGGCGGGTGGCAACGTGCTAAATCTCGTCCCCGATGACACATCGATCTCCGTACTTGAGCCCGATGCATTCGCAGCTCTACGCTACCACGCCAACCCAATGATTTCGGTCGGACACGCTGTGGCAATCGCTGTTCACGGCCCCAGAGAGAGGGTATTGCTTGTCGCTGATGTAGAGCCCGGAGCACCGGCGTTCGGGAAGCAGAGCCTGGACCGGTTTGGGGAGTACGCCGATCTTTTGGCCGGCCTGCTCCCGAAAGGCGACGCTCCCACGTCGGCCAACGGAGCACCTGGGGAGCATGACACGGAGAGCGCACAGCCAACGTTGGCAGAAGCTATTGCGAGCACCATCCATACTACCGGCAGCGATCCGATCCCCCTGCTTGCCTCCAACGGTGCCGAAGGCACTGAAGAGGGTGCGCTGGAAACAGGCGAGCACGATTTTGTGTTCGATGTCGCGGCGGCGGAAGAAGAAGAACTGCCGTCAATCAAGGTTCCGACGTACGAATTGCCACGCGACACCAACGGCTCGACCCGCCCAAGAAACGAGATCATCGCCGATGAGATGGCCGCAGCGCGAGCC
>JBBKWZ010000222.1:0-8529 GCA_037969195.1 Rubricoccaceae bacterium
ATCCTGGAGCAACTCGATCTTCTTCGCAGTCATCCGGTCGCCTGCCGCCTCAATGTCCTCTTGGCTTAAGGGGTCAAGTTCGGCTTCATCGGCTCGAATGATAAAATCCGCGTCCACCATCTCGCCCAGTTCTTTGACCTCTGGATTGGTGAACGCTGCCTGCGCCGGGCCTCGACGACCCAACAAAACTAACTCGCGGACTTTGCTCTCCCGAAGCGCATCCAACGCATAATCCGCAATGTCCGTGGTTGCCAACTCGTCGGTCGTCCGGCAAAGGATGCGCGCCACGTCTACGGCCACATTCCCCACGCCAACCACGACCACGCGCTCGCAAGAGAGGTCGAAGACACAATCACGATAGCCAGGATGACCGTTATACCACCAAACAAATTCGGTGGCGGAGTGGCTGCCTTGTAGGTCTTCCCCGGGAATACCAAGGCTACGATCCGTCTGCGCACCCGTTGTAAAGAGAACCTGATGGTAGTGACGAGCGAGGTCGTCGAGAGTCAAATGCTCTCCAAAGCGCACATTCCCGAAGAATCGAAACCGCTCGTTGTCGGCAACGCGATCGAACACCCGCGTGACGTTTTTTATCTTCTCGTGGTCGGGCGCAACCCCACTTCGTACTAGGCCGAATGGCGTGGGTAACTCATCCAGCAGATCCACCTCGACAACCGTCTCGGCTTGCTTGAGCAGCGCATCGGCCGCGTAGAATCCGGCAGGGCCAGCACCAATGATGGCAACACGTAGTGGGACTTCGGCTGTTCCAATTGAGGGCATGGGTTTACGCTTGGATGACGAACCGCCGGAGGATAAGCGCTGGCAAGGATATAAAAAGCAAGGTGCCGGAGCCAGATGAACCATCCGGTTCGGACAAAATCCACTTGGCCCAGCGTGGGTAGAGCCTCTATTTTCCATGCCCTCCGGAGAGGTGGGTGAGTGGCTGAAACCACAGGTTTGCTAAACCTGCGTACTCCGCTAGGGGTACCGAGGGTTCGAATCCCTCCCTCTCCGCAACAACCGATGACTGCGCGAAGCGCTCAGAGCAGGGAGTCAGTCCTTGACACTCTAGGTAGAGCCTGGCTTTCTGGGGAATTGATCTAGCCCAAGCGGAAGGGCAATGGTCGCTTCGGACTCTCCACGATGTAGCGAGGCAGATGTCCCGAGGCTTGTGTTCTGGAAGGTCCAAATAACGTGGAGAGCGCAACGTGGGCTGCGCCAGGCCCAATTGGCCCCTTATCTTGGCGCCCCGTTTCTCTTTTGCTTCTGTTGAAGCCGGCGTGCTGATCCCCCCACCACAAACGCCTTCAGATCTGTCGGTCAGCTCTATTGTGTTGACGATGAAGCGTCGCCCTGTAACGGCTGCGGTGGTCGCAGGGATTGTGTTCTTGTCAGCACTGAGCGCTTCGTTCATGGTGCGCCAGGAAGAGCCGTTGGATGAAGCCGAGCTCGCCCGTCAGCTTGCGGTTGACATGGTCCGCTATTCCGCGGCGCTTAGGCAAACGCCTGCCAGACTCGGGGATGAGCTGGCGACCGGCGAGCTTGAGCAAGGTGATGCCGTGTCCTCGGAAAGCAGGCTAGAGGACTACTATTATTATGAGACGACTGACTCGACAGCCTTTCACCTCGTTCTGACATCCGCGGCATTTCCCCCGGATATTGTAGTGGTAACGCCTGACGGGCGGAGGCTTGCGGCGTCAGCGCTAATGCAGACGGACCATCGCGCCGAAACGGTGGCTCTTCTCGGTGCTGGTCGCTATGAAATCACCGTGACAACAAGGGAGCCCGGCCAAGGAGGTCCTTACGAACTTTCGGCGGGACTGCCGATCCCACCCATTGTGCTCAACGTGCGCAACCCAACACATGAGGACACGCTGGGTGTGAGCGCCGTACTTCGCGCCGGGCGGTACGAGCACCGCTATCTGGTTGAAGCCCGTCCTGACGAGCCTGTAATCCTCAGCGTTTACGCCCAGGACTTTACGCCGAAGGTCCGATTGCTCGGCCCAGAAGGTGAAGTCACGGAGCCCTGGAGCTCTGTCGAGAAGCATATGGACGAAGACAGTAATCATGTGACTGTACTTCGCTTTCGGCCCGGAAGTGAGGCACCCTATCTCGTTCTCGCAACATCCGAGGAGCGCGCGGCTCAGGGACCGTACATCATGGCGCTCGAAACCGCGCGAGTACTGGCCATCAGTACAGACGGTCGCAGAGTTAGCGCCAAATTAGGGGAGCATAGCTGGTACAAGGACAATCGGTATCTGGATAGCTATGAGTTTCAGGCAAGAGCGAACGACAAAGTGGTCATTGAAGTGCGCTCAGAAGAATTTGCTCCAAGGCTTGTGCTCCGGCGAGGCGACAGGAACGTTACAGCTGCGGAAGGGGCTCAAGTCGCACGCACAGAGCAGACGCTTAGCGCCGCAGGCGCGTACGATCTCGACGTAACTAGCATGGAAGCGGACAAGAGTGGAGCGTACACGGTTTCTGTCACGATAGAGCGTCCCGAAGCCGAAGCGGATCCGGCGCAAGGCGGCTCGCGAACTTATACGGCGTCGGCCAGCCGAACTGGAGCCACAAACCGCGGACATCAGTTCGAAGTCTCTGTCTCCTCCGTAACTGTCACCAACGTCCCAGGAGGCAGGGTTCGAATCCAAGTGAGCATCCGGGAACGCTCCGTTGATTTCGAAGGAGAGTGGGATCCGTGGGAGCGAAGAGCCCGCCACTCCTGGATAACCGACAACACGGGTCGTCGATTTGAAGGGGCGCCGGCAGAAGCCCGGGGCGGAGACGGCGCGACGGTAACGCCTGGGGGGGCACGTAGCGGCAGGTTGTCTTATTACGGAGCCATGGGCGAAGAAGCGCCAAGCAGCATCACGCTTCACTTCCCGATAGGGAGCGATCGCGGTGTGGTAGTCTCGGTTCCGATTACGTTGCAGAGGTAGGCCGGGGTGCTTCCATGTATGGAGGCTGCGTTGTATCCTGCCGCGTTTCAGTTGTCGAACTAGCACTAAACCTCCGTGGAACTCTCAACTTTCATGACCGGTCTGGAGCACCGCAATCTAGGCCAGACGGAATTTCTTCAGGCCGTACGAGAGGTCGCCGAGAAGGTCATTCCATACATTCAGCAACACCCGGTGTACGAGAAAGCGCGGATTCTAGAACGCATTGCCGAGCCGGATCGCGTCTTCCACTTCCGGGTTACGTGGGAAGACGACGACGGAGGTATTCACGTCAACCGGGGGTACCGCATACAGCAGAACAACGCCATCGGTCCATATAAGGGTGGACTTCGATTTGATCCATCCGTAAACCTTTCGGTCCTCAAGTTTCTGGCGTTTGAGCAGGTTTTCAAGAACAGCCTTACCACATTGCCGATGGGCGGTGGAAAGGGTGGTAGCGATTTTGACCCCAAAGGCAAAAGCGATACGGAAGTGATGCGGTTTTGCCAGGCGTTCATGACAGAACTCCAGCGTCACATTGGCGCCGACACGGATGTGCCGGCAGGCGATATCGGGGTCGGGGGCCGCGAAATCGGCTTTCTCTTTGGCCAGTACAAGCGCCTGCGGAACGAATTCACTGGCGTTCTCACGGGAAAAGGAGTTGGATGGGGAGGGAGCCTGATCCGCCCGGAGGCTACAGGGTATGGATCTGTGTACTTCGCGAAAGAGATGCTGAACCACAAGGGCGAGGAGATCGAAGGAAAGCGGTGCGTGGTTTCCGGCTCCGGAAATGTCTCACAGTACACAGCCGAGAAACTTCTGGCCTTGGGTGCTACTGTCCTTACGCTGTCGGATCGATCGGGAATGATGCACTTCAAGGACGGATTGACAGAACAGCAACTTGCTGCCGTCATGCACCACAAGAATGAGGTCCGTGGTACGCTGGCTGATTTCGCGTCAACGAATGGCTTCGAATTTCATTCTGACAGAAACACTTGGTCCGTTCCCTGCGACTGCGCGTTTCCGTCGGCTGTTCAGAATGAGCTGAATGACAACGACGCTCAGACGCTTCTCAAAAACGGGTGTTACGTGGTTAGCGAAGGCGCAAACATGCCCAGCACTCCCGAAGCCGTTCACCGCTTTGAAGAAGCGGGCATTCTCTTCGGTCCGGGTAAGGCGGCCAACGCCGGGGGTGTCGCTACATCCGGGTTAGAGATGAGCCAGAATAGCCTTCGCCTCTCGTGGTCTCGCGACGAAGTGGACAACAGATTGCAAGGGATCATGCACTCAGTTCACAAAACGTGCGTTCAGTACGGCACGACGAATGGCAGCGTCAACTACGTGACCGGCGCCAACATTGGCGGTTTTGTAAAGGTGGCCGACGCCATGCTCGCACACGGTGTGATGTGAGTATGCTCTTCGATATTCAAGGCCACAGGGGCGCCCGCGGCCTTGCGCCTGAGAACACGCTCGCGTCGTTTCGCTTGGCGCTCGAAATTGGTGTCACAACGCTGGAATTGGATACAGTCATCTCCGCCGATCGCAAAGTGGTGGTGTCGCACGACCCCTGGATGTCGGGCAAGATTTGTTCGAAGCCGGACGGCCAGCCCATCTCGGAGGAGGAAGAAAGAGAGTACATCCTTTTCCAGATGCCGTACGCGGAAATTGCGCGTTTCGATTGCGGGAAGCGCGGCCATCCTGATTTCCCTCGTCAGATGGCGCAGGCGGCATCGAAGCCGCTTCTTCGTGATGTGAGTGCATTCGCTGAGCACTATTCGATAGAAAATGAGCGAGCGCCGGTTCGTTACAACGTGGAGACCAAGTCGCAACCAGACGGTGACGGCCGGTTGCATCCAACGCCGGAGGTATTCGTCGATCTAATCTGGCAGCAAGTTGAGACGGACGCGATTGGCGACCGTTTTACGCTCCAATCTTTTGACGTCCGAACGCTGCAGGAGGCGAGGAATCGGAAGCTGCCCATCCAACTCGCTTTACTCATTGGGCAGGGGTTTCAATCTCCGGAGGAGCACCTGGCTGCGGGGTTAGACGAACTCGGGTTCATCCCCGATATCTACAGCCCCGAGTTCCATCTTGTCACCAGTGAGGTTGTTGAATCGGCGCACGCTAAGGGGATGCAGATTTTGCCCTGGACCGTAAACGAGCCCCACGATATGCTGCGTCTTCGGGCCATGGGCGTCGACGGGGTGATCACCGACTATCCGGATGTGGCCGTTCGCGCCTTAAGCTGACGAGGGGTTCTATTCGATCAGATATCCCTGAGCGAGAGATGTGTACTCAGCAACCTGATTATCTGCCCATTCCTTGGCGTGTCCGAGCTCTTCAGCAAGCAAGGTGGCGACGATAGGGGCGGCTTCTATGCTCGCCCGAGCGTCGAGAAGTAACGAGCGCGTTCGGCGAGAGAGTACGTCTTCAACCGTCCGAGCCAGTTCATGTCGGGCTGCCCAAACGACCTCGCCGTTTAAGAAGGGCAGATTCTCATGAAGAGGTTCGGCATAACGAAGATCTTCTCTCAGGAGACCCACGAGCAACTCGGCGTCCGATCCGTATTCGCGGAACTGACCAAGGGCTTCCGACGCGGGGTGGTAGCCATGGAGCCGCAACGTCGCGGTTACGGATGGCCGTTCATCCAACCCAGCAATGAGTGCTGCCTTGTCAATAGTGTCTTCGCCCATCTTTCGGTAGGTAGTCCACTTTCCACCGGCAATAGTGATGAGGCCAGAATTCGAGATCATCAATACATGCTCGCGGGATATCCCTGCCGTGCCCCCCTCGCCCTCTGGGTTGCCGACCAATGGACGGAGTCCTGCGAAAACGCTTAGAACGTCGGCTGGTGTGGGGTCTTTGACGAGGTACTTCGCCGCGTGACGAAGCAGAAATTCGATCTCTTCATCCAGCGCTCTCGGTTCGATTGACGCTTCGTCAAGCGGCGTATCCGTTGTCCCGACAAGCAAGCGATCCTGCCAAGGGATCGCAAACAGAACGCGTCCGTCGTCTGTTTTCGGGACCATGATGGCTGCGTGGCCCGGGAGGAACTCCTTTGGTAACACAATGTGCACACCTTGGCTGACCGTGACCAGTTGGGGCACGTCGGGATCATCCATTCTCCGAATCGAATCGGTGAAGACACCCGTCGCGTTGATGACGGCACGTGCGAGAATCTCGTGCTCCTCGCCCGTCTCTTCATCGCGTACCTGCACTCCAATTACCTCGCCACGAGGTGCCTTCATGAGGCCCACCACTCGCATGTAATTGAGCAGGGCAGCCCCGCTGTCAGCCGCTGTGCGTGCGAGCGTGATGGCCAAGCGTGCGTCGTCAAATTGCCCGTCGTAGTAGATCGTGCCGCCACGGAGTCCTTCGGGTTCCAACGTTGGCAGGTATTCCAGAGTCTCCTCCTTTGTGAGTCGCTCACTCGGTTCGAATCCGGCTTTTCCGGCCAGTAGATCGTACACCTTCAGCCCGATGCCATAAAACGGTCCTTCCCACCATTCGTAACTGGGCACGACAAAGGGAAGGTCATGAACGAGATGGGGGGCGTTCTTGACTAGCAATCCACGCTCCTTGAGCGCCTCGAGAACGAGCGCCACATTGCCTTGCTGCAAGTACCGCACGCCGCCGTGGACGAGTTTTGTGCTGCGGCTCGACGTGCCTTTTGCAAAATCGTGTCCTTCGAGTAGGAGCGTTCGGTAGCCGCGCGACGACGCCTCGACAGCACAACCCAGCCCCGTCGCACCGCCACCTACAATGATGATATCCCACGGGTCGGACGAGGCCGACAGCGCAGTCAACATGGAAGGGCGATTCATCGGCGATGCCTTAGATCAGATGGAGGTCGATGCTCAGAAATGTAGAATTACCGTGCAGCCTTGGCACGGTGCAGGCGTTCCATGAAACGAATGTACGGGCCGTCTCAAGGGCAATTTTATTGCATCGCACGGCCCTATGCCGTATGATTTCGATTCCATCAAGCTAGGCTGCCGTCTAAATGTCCATCCCTTTCTCACCCGCGCGTAGCGATTCCGTGCCTGACGCAGCGGAATCGCAGGTTTCCGTCGACGAAGTGGCCGAGATCCAGGAATCGGCCGGTGGTGACGGAGCTGCTCACGTGATTGCATCCAAGCCTGGCGATGGCGAGGATCTCGAATCAGTTGGGGCTTTGGCAGACGAAGGATCGAGTGTTGAGCAAATTCGGGATATCCTCTTCGGGCGTCAGATGAGTGCGTACGAAGAGCGTTTTGCTTTGCTTGAAAAGCGAATTCAGGAGGCAACCGAAGCGCTGCGACAGGAGATCAAGGAGCGGCTTGACTCGCTCGACGCCTTTTTCAAGGAAGAGGCGGCTGGACTAGGCCGTCGCATAACCCAAGAGCGCGACGTGCGGTCGGTGGCGGTAGATGAACTGGTTTCGTCTGTGAGGCAACACAGAGATTCGCTTGCGCATCGGATTGATGGTGTAGAAGAAGCGGCGAATGAAGGCGCTGAAGCACTGCGCTCGCAGGTCCTGGATGAAGCAAAACGGGCGCAGACTGCTCTCGAGACCCGCACCGATGATCTCCGGAAGTCGCTCGATGAAAACGTCAGCGCCCTTGGCGAACGGAAAGCTGATCGGCAAACGCTCTCTGTGCTGCTGGCAGACATGGCGGCTCGCTTGAGCGATGGCGACGGAAGCGCCTGACATGCGCCCGTCATCCCCGAACCCGGACGTCGACGCGATCCCTGAGTTGCGTCGATTGCTACTCGGCAATCGCCGCGCCGAGGTTCTGGATGATCTGTTGGAAGGTGTTTCTGATCAAGATGCAGAGTCGATAAGCAATGTGCTCCCGGATGCTGTCCGGATTCGAGCAAACAAGGATTCCGACCTCGCGGATGCACTCGCGCCGACCATCGAGCAGGGGTTGACGACATCCGTACAGCGGAATCCTAAGCCCATTGCCGATGCAATCTTTCCGATCATCTTCCCTGCCATTCGACGAGCCATCCAGCACGCGCTGGCGTCGTCGATGCAATCAATCAACCAGACGCTCAATTATGGTGTCTCGTTCAAAGCGCTGAAATGGAGGGCGGAGGGCTGGCGAAGTGGTCTCACATTCAGCGAAGTGGTCCTCAAACACACGCTACGCTACCGCGTTGAGCAGGTGTTACTTGTTCACCGCGAGACCGGCCTGCTCCTCGAACACGTCGTCGCGCCGGAGGTGGAAGCAGCCGATGCTAATCTCGTTTCAGCGATGCTGAGCGCCATCCGGCAGTTTGTCGAGGATTCGTTCAAGGTTGAAGAGGACGATGCGCTAGATGCGCTCCAGATGGGAGATCTCACGGTTTGGGTAGAACCCGGCCCACACGCGGTCGTCGCGGCTGTGATTCGCGGAGTACCGCCTGAATCGCTCCGTGACGTCATGGTCGATGTCGTCGAAACCGTCCATCGCCGAATCCCCGGACCGTTGCGAAAGTTCTCAGGCGATGCCGCGCCGTTCGAGGAAATTGAGCCGGTACTGGAGAACTGCCTGGAAACCGAATACCGCGAGGACGCTGGCAAGGCATCGCCGCTGGTTTGGGTCGTATTACTCCTCGCATTTGTTGG
>JBBKWZ010000223.1:0-2875 GCA_037969195.1 Rubricoccaceae bacterium
GTGCGGTCAACCCTCCGCTTCTTTTGGGAGAGCGAGCAGAGTGCCGACGCCGACGCAACCGGATTCAAAGGGTTCTATTACCATTTCCTGGACATGGCATCAGGACGCCGAATGTGGAAAAGCGAGCTCTCCACCATCGACACGACGTTTTTTCTCGCCGGCGGACTAATGGCAGCACAGTACTTTGATCGCGGAGATGAGACCGAGACGGAGATCCGTTCTCTCGCAGACGCTCTCTATCGTCGGGCCGACTGGGCTTGGGCGTTAAACGTCGAAGCCGCCGATGGTGAAGAGTGCCCAGCGGTCTCACACGGTTGGACGCCCGAACGCGGTTTCCTCTCCGCGCGTTGGCGGGGATACAACGAGGCACTCCTTCTCTATGCACTTGCTCTTGGCTCGCCGACCCATCCCATCCCGGCCGATAGTTACTCAGCCTGGACAAAGTCCTACAAGTGGACAAAAATCAATGTGCAAGAGCAATAGTATGCCGTAACGCTTTTCGAACACCAACTCTCACATGTCTGGGTCGACTTTCGGGGTCTTCAGGACGAGCACATGTGCGCTCGGGGAATTGACTATTTCGAGAACAGCCGCCGAGCGACATACATGCACCGAGAGTACGCCATCCGTAACTCGAAGGGATATCGAGGGTATGACTCGAACACTTGGGGCATCACAGCCGGCGCAGGGCCTGGCCGTCACACTCGGAATCTAAATGGGAGAGTACGCGAGTTTTACGGCTATCACGCGCGTGGAGTCCCGTGGGGACTTGACGACGGAACACTCTCTCCTTGGGCTGTCGCCGCCTCGCTGCCGTTCGCGCCCGAAATCGTGTTGCCTGCACTTCATCACATGAAAGACGTCTACCCTGAATTGACTGATGAGTACGGATTCAAATGCAGTTTCAACCCAACCTTCCCTGTGGACGCTGAGGGAACGCATGGGTGGGTATCGCGGGATTCTTACGGTCTCGACCAGGGGCCCGTCGTACTAATGATTGAGAACTATGAGACGGGTAGGCCTTGGCGATGGATGCGAGACTGCGCCTATCTCGCCCAAGGCCTGAGGCGTGCGGGTTTTACCGGGGGCTGGTTGGATGGAATTGGGCCGAGTGGATCTAATCTGTGAACCGACAACATGGGCGTGACATTGCTCTGGCCCTTCTAATCTAGATCTCATTCCACGACAGTAATCATCGAGGCCTGCAATCCGCGAGACGTGGATACCGTGGTGGCGAGGTCTCCGTGATTCCGCACGCCCGAGAATACCCGTAAGAAACGGCTCCAATATGACCACGAGATTTATTTCCAAGGTTCAATCGGATGAAGGCGAGATTGTCGGCCGGAGATGCCCTGATACTCAGGACAACACGGAAAACCTAGCTCTAGGAATCATTACTGGCGGACGCATATGAGGCGATTCGCTGGATTAGCGCACCTTAGTCATCCCCGTAAGCGGTGCCCGCCCTCCTCGCCCCTGTGTTGAGTGGGGCTTTTTTGTCGTAGTGGCATGATGACGCGCTTCCTGTGCGAGTAGGGATATCCCTGTCAGGGGATGCAATGGAGTGCCCACGTAGCCGCACGGGCATTGTGTACGTGCTCGGTCGCGCCGTCCGCGTAGCATGGATGAACGAAACAACAGCACGCGACACGAGGGAATCCGGCAACCACTATTCGCACATTCCAATGAAAAACTTAGTCATACTCGGCGGCGGTACAGCAGGAACGATGATGCTGAACAAGCTCCACAGGAAGCTGAAACGTGACGAATGGAAGCTCACCGTTGTTGACAAGGACGAGAACCACTATTACCAACCCGGCTTCCTATTCATTCCCTTCGGGATGTACACGAAGGACCAGGTTGTGAGAAGGAAAAGAGACTTCTTCCCCAAAGGCATCGAAGCGATCTTCGCAGAGGTTGAGAGCATCGAGGCCGAGGACAATCAGGTCGTCCTGACTGACGGGCGGAAGCTGGACTACGACGTCCTTGTTGTTGCTACCGGCACCGTTCCTCGACCCGAAGAGACGGAAGGGCTGGATGGTCCGCTTTGGCATAAGCAGATTTTCGACTTCTACACCTACGAAGGCGCGTGCAAGCTGGCTGACTTTCTGGAAACGTGGGAGGGCGGCAAGCTTGTCTTGAACATTGCCGAGACCATCATCAAATGCCCGGTTGCTCCTCTGGAATTCGTCTTTCTCGCCGACTCGTACTTCACGAAGAAGGGCATGCGCGACAAAGTCGAACTCGTGTTCACCACGCCACTCTCAGGAGCGTTTACTAAACCCGTCGCCGCTGATGTGCTCGGTGATCTCCTGGAAGAAAAGAATATCCGCGTCGTGCCCGATTTCTATATCGAGCGCGTGGATAATGAAGCGAGGAAAATCGTCTCCTATGATGGCCAGGAGGAGACGTTTGATCTGCTCGTTTCCATCCCCGTCAACATGGGAGATGACATGGTAAAACGGAGCGATATGAGTGACGACGATGATCTGAACTTCATCCCGACGAATAAGCACACACTCCGCGCGCTTGGCCACGAGAACATCTTCGTAATCGGCGACGCTACGAACGTGCCCGCTTCCAAAGCGGGATCGGTCGCTCACTTCGAGGGCCACGTGTTGCTTGACAATATCCTTTCCTACATCGACGGAAAACCAATGGAGGCCTCGTTCGATGGCCATGCCAACTGCTTTATCGAAACTGGATTCAGCAAGGCGGCCTTGATTGACTTCAACTACACGACGGAGCCTCTTACTGGGTCATTTCCCCTCCCTGCCATCGGTCCGATGAGTCTTCTAAAGGAGACGAGGCGAAACCACTTCGGCAAACTGTTCTTCGAGTGGGTGTACTGGCACATGTTGCTCACTGGAAGGCC